>JAZSJG010000029.1:0-41498 GCA_045534215.1 Eubacteriales bacterium | reverse complement strand
AAATTGTCTTCCTAAGACGCTTGGCCTCCGACTTCCCTGAGGAAGGCTTCGTTGCAAAAGGCTCACACAGAGATGGGTCCGGCATAGACTTGCTCGGGCTTGATTTTGTAGCCTGCGGCTCTACCGGTCGAGTTTAGGCTCAAGCTCTCGAAGATATATAAATAAAAGAGAGATAACCCTCGCGGTTATCTCTCTTTTGTTGGTGGACCATCTAGGACTCGAACCTAGGACCGACCGGTTATGAGCCGGTAGCTCTAACCAACTGAGCTAATGGTCCGTATTGCGCTCAAATAGTATATCAGATATATATTGACAAAATGTGAACAAAATTTGTACAAATTATAAAAAATGAGCCGTCTTATATTTTTTATTAAAAAATTTTAAGGCGGAAGCTATGACAAAAATCAAGCCCCGCCCTTTTTAATTATTTTGTAAAATTATTCTGCAGCTGCTGCCTTGTAAGCATATGCGCAAGCTATTGTTGTTTTGCCCTGTTCTGTTTCGTACGTCATAGTGTAAGACGAAATTTTTCCGTCGGAAGACATAGCTATTATAAGCTGAACATCTGCTGCAATTTCTTCGCCAAGAACTACTGCGGTATTCTCTGCTTTTACAGTCGCGGTAAGAACATTGCCCGCTATAGTATAAGTCATCTTCTTGGCATCAATGTTGATTTTAGCGCCTGTAACGAATGCGTTTGAACCGGCGATATCGCCACCGTCAGAGTAGTTTCCGTCCTTGTCACATGTAAGAGTTCCTGTGAATGTCTTCTTCCATTCGTCCTTTTCTCCCTCGCTTGAAGAAAGGAGCTTTTCATAAGAATACTCAATCTTGCAGCTCTTGTCATCGTTGTATTTTGTTACGAATGATGCTTCAAGAGTTCCAACAGCTGTTTCAAGGTCTATCTCGACTGTTACCGTCTCTATATTGTCAACGGTTGAATCAAGTGCCGTCTTGAATTTCTTAATTTCATCATCTCCTCCACAGGAGAAGAGAGTAAACATGCAAGCGAGCGCAAGTATAACGGTTATAAGCTTTTTCATTTCTTAAAATTCCTTTCCGTATTACTTTACGAAAGTAACTTCCTGAAGTCCGTAGTAGTATTCAGTAACGATTTTAACCACTGTATCAGGATAATTTTCATCAGCATCAACTACCGTGTATTCGATAGTTACAGATGTAATTTCAGCACCGTTATCTGTAATGACAACGTTTACGTCAGCCGAAGGAGCTACATCGATTCCAAGAACCTCAACTGCTTTTTCCTTAGAAACCTTGCATGTAAAGGTATTGTTTTCATAAGAATATTCTAAAACGTTTTTCGATGTAAGTTCTATGTCTATTGAGCCCGCGGTGGGAGCGAAGTTGTATCCGTCAGTCCAGCTTCCGCCATTTATACGTATGCCCTTGCCTGCGTAAAACTCTTTAGAACCGGTAACCGTCTTAATGACACCTGTGATTTCTTCGCTTGTTCCCTCATCGATTTTATTAAATTCATCGTAAGAATAAGTAGCAACTGTTGCAATCTTACCGTCAACAGAACCAGTCTTAAGCTCATAGCTTCCATTAAGAGTAGTGCTTCCTATTACCTGCGTGGTTGTTGTTACAATTCTTGTAGGAACACTTGCTGCGAACTTAGTGTCCATATTATCAAATACTTTGTCCTCTCCACAGGAAAACAGAGCGAATGTACATACAACTGCTAAAACGACAGCTATTATTTTCTTCATTTTATATCGCCTTTCTTCTATTGTTGATTTTTACTGTAACACGCCTATCAGTTATATGCGTATGAGGTTTCTATCATCACGTTTGCACCTGAGGTAGAAACGTAGGAAATTACAATGTAGGAAAGATATGTACCGTTATGTGTAATGCTAAGAGAAATGCCCTCTTCGCTTGCAGGAAGTGTAAGACCCAAAACCTTCTGTGCCTGTTCAGCATTCAAGGTAGTGGAAAGTGTCTTCCCGTCTGATGAAAGTGTGCAATCGCCAAGATTCTTGACATTAAGGTCAAAAACGATGTTTACAAGATTATTATCAGGGCTTGCCGCTGACCAATTTTCACCGTCCTCGGAATACTTACCGTCCTTATAATAAACTGTTCCCTCAACCTCTTTAATTCGGTCCTCACCGCCGTCAAGAACAGGGTCTGCAAGTCTTTCGTATGAATAAGTCATAGTACAAACATCATCTTCAATAGCCGTAACGAATCTTCCACTGAGTGTTTCCTCTTCTGAAACGTACGATGTATGAGTTGTGATGTTCGTAGGATTAGAGGCATTAACAAGCTCAATGTGTGCTTCTATCTCTTTGTCTGCACAAGAGAATAGAGTAAAAGCGCAAGTCAAAACCAGAAGTAAGCATATGATTTTTTTCATTTTAGTACCTATTATACCCTTCTTTATTTATTAAAGATAAAATACTTAACATAATTATATACTTTTATAGGAAAGTTGTCAATAGCAAATAGTCGGTTTGAACACCCCGAAGCTGTCAAATTTTAAGGCGGCCTTTTATTCAAAATAACCAAAAAAACGTCATTGAGGCCCTTTATTCCAATTTTCAAACGCATTTCGAGGAATGAAGTTCGATTGACGAGCAAGAAGAGAAAACGGAAGTTCGCCCCTCCAAAAATGAACAACTTTTGTTTTCAACATTATCCATTCCTTAAATAGCAAAAACGAGATAGACTGCAGTATAAGTATTGCCTGCAATATCTACCTCGTTTTTATTCACTTATACCGAATCTTGAAAGTTTACGGAATTATTTGCTTGTAAGGTATCCCTCTCTGTAAAGAAGTTCCGCAATAAGAACTGCTCCACCTGCAGCACCTCTTAAGGTGTTGTGTGAAAGTCCGACAAACTTATAGTCATATACGGTATCCTCGCGCAGTCTTCCGACTGAAACTCCCATGCCGCCGTAAAGGTCGCGGTCAATCTTTGTCTGCGGACGGTTATCTTCCTCGAAATAAGTTATAAACTGTTCCGGAGCTGAAGGAAGTCCGAGTGTCTGGGGCTTTCCTGAGAACTCACGCCAATCCTTGAGTATCTGCTCCTTTGTGGGCTTATTATCAAATTTCACAAAAACAGCTGCCATATGTCCGTCACTCACGGGAACTCTCAAGCACTGCGTGGTGATAATCGGCTCGTTTGCAATAACTATTTCCCCGTCTTTAACCTCTCCCCAAACTCGAAGCGGCTCGCGCTCGCTTTTCTCTTCTTCACCGCCGATAAAGGGTATGAGGTTATCCACCATCTCAGGCCACTCGCGGAAGGTCTTGCCTGCACCGCTTATTGCTTGATATGTAGTTGCAACGACTTCCTTGATTCCGTATTTACGAAGAGGAGTAAGTGCGCCTACGTATGACTGTATAGAGCAGTTCGGCTTAACTGCAATAAATCCCCTCTTAGTTCCAAGGCGCTTTCTCTGCGACTCAATAACGTCAAGATGGGCATCGTTTACTTCGGGAATTACCATAGGAACATCTGGTGTCCATCTGTGAGCTGAGTTGTTGGAAACTACGGGAATTTCTGCCTTTGCATATCTTGTTTCGAGCTCCCTTGTTTCTTCCTTTGACATGTTTACTGCGCAGAATACGAAATCACAAAGCTCGCCTATCTTCTCGATTTCCTCCGAAGAAATGACAGTCATATCCTCTACATTTTTGGGGCAAGGGCTTGACATCTTCCATCTTCCCTCAACCGCCTCGGAATATTTGCGTCCTGCGGAGCGTGGGCCGGCAATAACCGCTGCAATTTCAAAATACGGATGTTCGTTAAGAAGCATTACGAACCTTTGACCAACCATTCCGGTTGCACCTACAATACCTACTTTGAGCTTATTCATTTTTCCTCTCCAAAATATTAATAATATGCAATACATTTTACCACACTAAAGTGTTCTTGTCAACATCAAATTAAGAAAAAGCACCGTTAATTTTGCACGGTGCTTTTATGACATTTAAGATGCACAACTATATCGCTCGTAATGCACGCTTATTTATTGATAATGCTTATATTCTGAGGAGATATGCCTGTAGTTTCGTACACAATACTGAGTATTTGAGCAGCTTCGTTTGCCTGAAGGGAGTCCGCTCTTACAATGACACTTACGGCATCCTCTGAAATTACAGCTATGCAATCCTCAAATCCCTTTGCTTTTACAAGAGTTTCAATATTAGTTTCATTTTGAATATCAACAGCTATCTTGGAAATTTTCTCAGCAGCTTCCGCCTTTGCCGCCTCATCTGCTTCTTCGTTTTCGGTAATAAGCATAAGAACGTCTATTGCTTCATCTCTTGACTGTTGGCGCACTAAAGCAACAGAGGTGAAATAGTTGTTCTTGCTCTCATTATCATCTGTATCACCCGACGTGCTTTGGCTCTGGTCATTATTGTTATCCATGTTGTTATCTCCGAAGCCGAGAGAATCCATTGGGTCGTAGAACCATCTGTAATTTAAGTAAACCGCCAAACCAATCAGCAACACGGTAACTACGACTACAACATTGCGGGTCACTCTTGAAGAGAAGAATTTTTTAACTTTTTCGTTTTTCATTTTATTAACGCTCCTTGTATTTGTTTCTGATAAATCCTATGTGCAACCCGGTCGCTATATTCCGCTTTCACAAATTTAATTTCAAAACCGAAATTCTATTACTCCCAATTCCAAAAAGAGCAGCAAGCATTTGTGTAAGATTTTTCTTTACTGCGTCTGAATCTGCACCCTCGCAAAGTACAGTTATCCCGAGGACTGCAGGGGGACTTGTTTCACTTACATAATAGCTTTTGTACGAATCGGTTTTGTTTATTTCAATTGTCAAGAACACGCGGCATCTGCCAACGCCTTCGATTTGTTCGCAAAATCCCTCAAGCTCCTCTTCCAAATACAATCGGTATTCCTCGGCACTTTTTTCCGTATTCGCGGCATCTTTATTCTCATCTGCGTCAAAAAGTGATGATGAGAATATCAGAATCACTCCGAGCAACATAAAGATAAAAGCTATGGCTATCCCCTTTTTTTCCTTTACAAAGCTAAGTAATCCCTTACTCAAAGGAAACATTCACCTCACAATCTCCAATCCCAAGTCCTTTAATGTATTGCTGTATACCCCGCCAGTCTGCGAAGAAAGCTTCCTTAAACAAAGTTATTTTTATTGTTTTAGCGCGCATTTGGCTAAAATCGAAGCCAAATGCTGAAACTCGTACATCGCTTTTCGGAATAGAAAACTCGCTTGCCACAAGTTCACGAACACCTTCACAGAATGCCTCTTCGCTGACCTTTAAATATTCCCCCTCTGTATCAACCTCAACCTCAAAAATATCCATAAAGTCATCCCGTATCTCTCCCAAAGAGCTAGCAATAGATAAAACGGGAACGATTACCGTATAAATCAAAATCAGCGCCGCTGATGCCTTTACTGTTTTTTGTGTGCCGGACGGATATGAAAAATAATCTATCACACCGACAAACGCAGACATGACAACAACGGAAAGCAAATATTCACCCAAATACCTCCACCCCACTCTTCATGAATATTACAATTTCACAAATGTAAATAATTGTTGATATTGAATACATGGCGAGAAGCGCATCCAACGCCCCTCTGAAAGCTGTAAAAATTCTCACGCCCCTGCCGCAATTTACAACTTCGAGAAAAGTTATATTAATTGAAAACGCCAATCTGTAAAGCAACAGCATCACAAGTGGCGGTAGCGCAAAACCAAGAATAGCTGCTACTGCAGACACACCCACCGTGTTTTTTACGTATGAAAGACCTCCTGCAAGACTTGACATTGCCGCTGACACTGCGCCGCCGACAACAGGTATTAGTCCGGTTGCCGCATATTTAGCCGCACGTAAATATGCACCGTCTGTCGCGGAAGCTACAAGAGACTGCAGAGACATTGCTCCGACCGTTACCGTAGCGGATATTCCAAGTACCCACGTAAATCCCCCCTTTATGCTTTTGGCAATTGAACCGATACCGCCCTCATCAAGACCGGATACCATGGACAAAGCGAAAAGAGCAAAAACAAGGGGTGTTAAAGTCTCGTTCGAAATGCGTTCTACAGCAGCAAGAGTTATGTTTATATTTAACGCTTGTACCGCAGCGGAATTGAGATTTCCGCCCGCCGCTGTTATTCCCGTGAGTATAGGCAATGATGCAGATAAAAAGCTCCCGATTTTAGCAAGTCCGTCAAGGACCGCGCGACACGCCTCGCCTATTCTTCCAAATATCAGAACAGAAGATATTATTGAAATTCCTACATTTACTCCTTTGAACAGCGTGTTTTCTCCAAACCCGATTCCGTTTTCACCTACCGTCAACAGGACCGAAGCTCCGAATAAGAGCATCAGCAGGGAAAGCGCTCCCTTGCCTTCATTTTTTATTGCAGAGAAAAGCTCTCCAAGCAAAGCATCCATACCCACATCTGAAATAAGCTCATCCGGGTCTATTGGTTTTGCCGTGTTATCCGGTAAAACTGAAGAAAACTCATTCAACCAGTCCTCCGTATTTTTCTCCCCGGCCGCAGCATAGGACGTAACGTTAAAACAAAAAAAGAGCAAGAAAGCTATTGCTACAAATTTAACTACCTTCATTCTAAAAGTGCTGCTCCTATTTTTATAATTTCCTCTAAAAATGGCAAAGTTACGGTTATTATCTCTACACGCCCCGCAATTTCAACTCCTTTTGCGACAGTTCCCTCGCCTAGCTCTCGACATATGTCCGCACAAATCCCGAACAGGTATCCTATACCTATAATTTTAAGAGCAGACGCAACCGCATCCTTTCCGACCGAATATGAAAGCTGCTCGTTGATTTGCGAAAACGCAGCGAAAAAACCGCTTGCCGCCTCCGATATTAAGAACAAAAAACCGAGAACACAAAAAACAGGTACCCCCCGCCAACCGAGAGCTCGAAGCAGTAATGCCGATACCGCAAAAATCAACGCTATTCCTATCAAGCGAAGCATCAAATTCCAAACACATCCTTTATGGTTTCAAAAAGCTTCCCTACCTCACCCAAAAGAATCAAGAGAGCAACTATTATTCCGGCAAGTGAAACGTATGTTGCCTGCTCGTCCCTGCCTGCTTTAGAAAGAAGCTGACAAGCCACAGTTACTATCATACCGACACCGGCAATCTTCATTATCAATGATATATCCATACTCTACCTTTCTTTTTTGCTCTCCGATTTTTACTCCCTTACATCACAAGTATAAAGAGTCCCGCCGTGGCGGTGGCAGTGAGGGTAAGTGCGAGCTTTATTGTACGTGGCACTTCTTTTTTCAATTCTTCGCTTATCCCTTCCAACTGTCCGATAGCCGAATCAATAAGCTTCAAGCTTTGTTCCATGTATCCGTCGCCTATATGAGAAAACAGCTCCAAAAGAATATCCCTCTCCTCTTTTCCAAGCGAAAGAAGCTCTTCGCATTCCCGAAATGCTTTTACAGGAGTGTCACTGTTCTTGATTCTTTCAATAAAACCGATTTCCGAAAGTACTCGGTCGTCAAAATTCTCAGCTATTTCTCTTATTGGCTTTAGATAGCAAGAAAGCTGCACCTTGGCATAACGAATAAATGACAAAAAAGAAAGGCACTGCTTAAGTCTTGCTTTGCTTTTTTTTGAATACTCCCGATATATGTAGAGTGCCGGAATTAAAAAGACAGCTACTGCTATATACTTCATTTTTCACTCCTTGTAAAAGTAAGCATCCTTCTGTTATCACAAAGTGAAAGTCCGCAATAAACATCAAAAACTTTTCTTTCAAGAAACGGACGTATGCTTGCTCGGCGAAGCAGCTCCTCAAAGCTTGATGCGTGTGCGCTTGCGACAATCTTAACTCCCGAGTTCAAAGCTTCTGTCAAGCTTTCGCTTTCCTCAAGAGAGCCGATTTCATCAAGTACTATTACATCCGGGGAGAGCGTTCTCAGTGCAATCTGAGCGCCCTTTGCTCTCTTATGCCCGGTTATTATATCAACGGTCCTAGCCGAATAGTCCTCACTGGCGAACTCGCCTCTTTCATCTATCACGACAACCTGAAGGGCTTTTTTACCTGTACCGAGCAATCCTGTCAGAGAGCGCAGTGCCGTCGTCTTACCGACCCCCGGCTTTGAATATATAAGCATTCCGCAAGAAGCTTTCATGAATTCCGAATATAGCTCGTCTTTACATTCGCTTATCTCTGTAGGTATTCTGAAAACCAAAGAAGAAATATCAGATATGCCGATAAACTTACCGCTGTCATACCTTGCTCTACCGGCTATACCTACTCTTATTCCGGATTTGAGAGTTATGTAACCGTCTTCTATGCTGTCACGGTGAGCGTAAATAGCTCCGTCGCAAAGAAGTTTAAGGGACTCTGAAAGCTCCTTTTCATTCGTTTTAGAGCTCAAATAAATCCGTTCGCCACGAACTGTGACAGAGTTTTTACCGTACGCTCTTATACGTATTTCGGAAATATCCGAGTCACTCACATTGCGACACAACAGAAGCCGTTTTATTTCCTCTTTGATTTTTATGGGAAGTGCCAACATAAAGTATTTTTCTTTCATACATTTGATTTTTCTACAATTACGCTATTTTTTCACTTTAGCATACGAAATTTTTTGTTATTTTCGACTAAGTATTTTCGGCTCAAAATGCTTGATTTTTGAAGATAAATATGGTAGAATTAGTTATCTTGCTTTTTTGCGACAAAATATGTCAAAAATCTATAAAGTAAGCAAACCCCATTATGAAAGAGGCAAAAAAACAATGAAATCTACCGGTGTTATTCGTAAAATCGACCGTCTTGGCCGTATTGTTGTTCCCAAAGAAATTCGTGACGAGCTCGGAATCGCAGAGCGCGACCCCGTTGAAATATATGTTGACGGAACGAGAATTATACTTACAAAATATGAGAAGAGCTGTATTTTCTGCGGTCAAATCGCAAATAATGAGTTCAAAGGCAAAAAGGTTTGTGCAAACTGCCTTTTGGAATTAAAACGCTGACCACAAGGAAAATATTTATAAAATTAATATTACACTTGATTTTGTTTTTGGGCTGTGGTATAATCTACTTGATTTAATAAATACATACCGAAAGGATATAACTTTTATGAAGGTTGTAACATTTGGCGAAATTATGTTAAGACTTGCTCCGGAGGGATACTACCGTTTCACTCAGGCAGACAAGTTCGGTGTAGTATACGGCGGTGGAGAAGCAAACGTATCCGTTTCACTTGCTAATTACGGCATTGACAGTGTGTTTGTAACTAAGCTCCCTAAGCACGAAATCGGCCAAGCGGCTGTAAACTCTCTTCGCAGATTCGGAGTAGATACTTCCAAGATAGTACGCGGTGGAGACAGAGTTGGAATTTATTTCAATGAAAAGGGTGCGTCTCAGCGTCCTTCCAAGGTAATTTACGACAGAGCTTATTCTGCTATTGCAATGGCTCAGCCCGAGGATTTCGATTGGAATAATATTTTCGAGGGTGTTGATTGGTTCCACTTCACAGGAATTACTCCCGCTCTCAATCCTACAGTAGCAAAAATTTGTCTTGACGCATGTAAAGCGGCAAAAGAGCACGGTGTTAAAATTTCCTGCGACCTCAACTTCAGAAAGAAGCTTTGGTCAAGAGAGCAGGCACAGGCAACAATGACCGAGCTTTGCAAGTACGTTGACGTTTGCATTTCCAATGAAGAGGATGCTCACGACGTATTCGGAATTGATGCGGAAAATACCGATATAGCAGGCGGAAAGCTCAATCACGAGGGATACAAATCTGTTGCACGCCAGCTTGCAGAAAAGTTCGGTTTTGAAAAGGTTGCTATCACTCTTCGTTCCTCAATAAGCGCAAATGATAACGACTGGGCAGCCCTCCTTTACGACAGTGCAAAGGAAGAATACTGCTTCTCGAAATCATATCACATGCATATAGTTGACAGAGTCGGTGGCGGTGACAGCTTTGGCGGAGGTCTTATTTACTCCTGCCTCAACAACTACACGACACAGGATGCAGTAGAATTTGCAGTTGCAGCTTCCTGCCTTAAGCACTCTATCGAGGGCGACTACAACATGGTTTCTCTTGACGAGGTTAAAGCTCTTGCCGGCGGAAATGCTACGGGAAGAATACAGAGATAATCCTTTTATACTAATATACGCCGCATAGCTTACGGATTCCTTACTTGGTCTAAAACTGTGCGGCGCATTTTTGTAGGAGCTTATATGAAAAGATTTTTTAAGTATTGCCTTTTATTTACTTTGGTACTCTTGCTCGTCTTTTCTGTTACCTCCTGTCTTGACGACGGTGACAAACCGTACGTTTTTACAGAGGAAAGATTTGACAGCATAGACAAAACCTTGTATTTACATAACGGACATTATTATGCACTGTACGAAGAAAGCTTGCACTGGACAGACGCAGAGAAAAAGTGCGAGGAAATCGGAGGACATCTTGTCACAATCACATCGGAAGAAGAGAATGCTTTTATAAAAAAGCTTTTGAACAAGGCGAATATCAGCAACAATGATATGCCGTCGTTTTTCTCGGGCGGATTTCAGGAAAACGGTGAATGGGTTTGGATAACCGGCGAGAGCTGGAATTTCTTCGAATGGGGACCTAGACAACCCGACAACACCGGCTCAAGATTAGCTATTTGGAACTCGGAATATAATTTTACCTGGGATGACCTATCAAATGACCTGAAGAGATACTATATATGCGAATGGGAAAGTAAGGATATGGTAGGAGAAAACTCCTACTATCTTACAAAGAAGATTCTGAATGTGGACGACTTTCTTAAGATTTCAGGTTCTTCGGATTCTTACGTTCTCTTTGCCGATATTGACCTTTCCGGTATAGAAGAATGGCAACCTATTGAAAACTTCAGCGGCAAGCTTGATGGACTCGGACACAAAATTACAGGTCTTAAGTTTGAAACAACAAACAGTGCAAACATAGGTCTTTTTGCGACTCTGTCGGGAGAAGTAAAAAACCTCATTATTGAAAATGCTCTCATAACCGCAAAAGGTAAATCTGAAAAGGCGGGTATCCTTGCCGGCACAAGCACTGGTGCAATAGAAAACGTTACAGTAAGCGGAACAGTAAATGCTAAGTATTACGACTATGTCGGCGGTATCGTTGGCTTTTGTGACGGTGGAAAAATTATAAGCTCCACAAATAACGCCTCTGTTATCGGTGCTAACATGACCGGTGGCGTTGCAGGATATGTCGCAGTCGGCGGACAGGATTTCGTTAAAAACATTACAAATAATGCCGATGTAACCGCAGAAGAAAAGGTTGGCGGAGTGTTCGGAATTATTACCGGAAGACCGGTAAGCGGAACTTTTGCAATTACAGAACTCACGAACTGCGGTGAAGTAAACGGTGAATCATATGTTGGCGGTATCGTCGGCGAGGTTTACGGAGCTCATTTTCCAACAGGCGGTGGTTATTGGGCATATAACTATTTTGATTTCTCACTTCTTGAGAACAAAGCAGAGGTTACAGGAACAGACTTATACGTTGGCGGACTTGTCGGTCACGCAACGCAGCTTAACACGTTAACAGTCAGCAAAAACTCAGCAGATATAAGCGGAGCTGATTATGTTGGCGGATTTATAGGTCATGCAGAAGGTACATACATAAATGCCTCTGATGCCCCTAACGACAGTATGATAAGTGGAAAAACCTATGTCGGCGGCTTTGCAGGTCTTGCAGGTGTTATCGAAGGTGCAGTTAACAACGGACAAATAACTGCAACTGGAGTCAAGAATCAGGGAACTTACATTGGCGGTATTGCCGGATATTGTAAAGGACTTATCAAATGCAAAAACACATCTGACATAATTTCCACAACATCCGGAGCTTACACAGGCGGTCTTGCAGGATTCGTTAATCTGGCAAATGCAGATTCATTTAAGAAAAATGAGAATTTAGCTCTTATTTCCGGAGCCGATTTTACAGGAGGTATTGCAGGAGAACTTATTAACGTTAACGGCGGAGAAACATATTTTGTTTCCGATTCAAAAAACTACGGTCCTGTTTCCGGCAAAAGCTTCGTAGGCGGCATTATCGGCTCTGCCTCGGGCGCTCATTACTCAACAAGCGGCGGCTATTGGACATACAACTATATTACCGCAACTGCTCTTGAAAACAGCGGTGAGATAACTGCGACAGGCGACTACGCAGGAGGTATTTTCGGCCGCGGATTTAAGGTTACGGAAATTAATACCTCATATAACAACTCGGACATCAAGGGTGGAAGCTATGTCGGTGGTCTTATTGGGTGCGGCGAGGATACTTATATTTTCGCTACAGGTGAAACGAGTGAGAATACCATAACGGGAAAATCATACGTAGGCGGCTTTGCAGGAGTTGCTGGAGCAATCGAAGATGCAGTAAACAATGGTGATATAATTTCGATTGAAGCAACTATTAAAGATAATTCAAGCGTTGCATACGTCGGAGGTATTGCAGGATTCTGCACCGCTCTTATAAAGTGCACCAATACTGCAGACATATCCGTTTCAACCGGTGGTATGTACACGGGCGGTCTTGCTGGATATCTTGTCACCAGAGATGAAAACTCCATAACCGGAAACACAAACATCGGTGCTATAAATGGTGCTGACTATACAGGTGGTATCGCAGGTTACACTATCACAAAGGCCGGAGGAAGCATTTATAACAACACGGGCAATAAAAATAGCGGAAGCATTAACGGAACAAAATATGTAGGCGGCATTGTCGGTTTTGCATCAGGCGTTAATTATTCCAGCGGCGGCCATGGATATAAAAATTACTTCGCAATTACCTATTGCGAAAATACAGCTGCGGTAAGCGGAAGCTCATTCGTCGGAGGTATTGTCGGCGGAAGCTATTATCTGAATACCGAACAAATGGATACAAACACCGATATAACTGACAGAAAAATCGGTGTAGAAAGTTAATTTAACAAACAAAAAAGCACTCCTGCCAAAATTAGTTGGCAAGGAGTGCTTTTTTCTATTATTTATGTCATTTTTTCCTGTTTAACCTTATGGTCTATTATGTGTCGGGATGCAAGCTCACGGTGTACGTCTTCAACTGTTATCCCCATTTCTGTCATAAGAACCATTACATGATACGCAAGGTCGGCTATCTCATAAACCGTTTCCTTTTTATCGTCCGCTTTAGCAGCGATTATTACCTCTGTTGACTCTTCCCCTACCTTTTTGAGAATTTTATCTCTTCCCTTTTCAAACAGATAGGTTGTATAAGAGCCCGCGGGCTTCTCTTCTTTTCTTTTCTCAAGCAATGAATAAAGACCTTCAAGAGTAAACTGATTTAATTTTTCGCTCTGAAAAAGTGTATTATAGAAGCAAGTGTCGCTACCCGTGTGACACGCAGGTCCGTCTTTTTCAACCACAACCGTCAAGGCGTCCATATCACAGTCAGCGGTTATCGAAACAATATGCTGATAATTTCCGCTTGTTTCCCCCTTGAGCCACAGCTCATTTCTCGAACGGCTGAAAAAACAGGTCAGCCCCTTTTCAATCGAAATCTTAAGACTTTGACGATTCATGTAAGCGAGGGTTAAAACCTTTTTGCTGACAGAATCAACCACAATGGCAGGTATAAGTCCTTTTTCGTCAAACTTGAGTTTTTCTATATCAAGCATAAAATTCTCCTTAAACAAACCTAAATTCTCACCTTGATACCGTTTTCCAACAGTTCTTTTTTCAAATCACCAATTTTAACCTCTCCGAAATGGAAGATGGATGCCGCAAGGCCTGCATCTATATCTGGAATTTCTTTGAACAGCTTTACAAAATCGGATACAGAGCCCGCGCCTCCGGAGGCAATAACCGGAACCTTTACAGCTTCTCTAACCGCCATAAGCATTTCTATATCAAAGCCACCCTTGACACCGTCTGTATCTATTGAATTTACGACAACCTCACCCGCTCCCATATCGACGCATCTTTTTATCCACTCTATTGCCTCAAGTCCGGTATTTTCTCTTCCACCCTTGGCAAATACTAAAAATTTATCGCCGACACGCTTTACATCTGCAGATATAACAACGCACTGATTTCCATACTTCTTGGCTGCCTCATATATCAAATCAGGATTTTTAATTGCACCCGAATTAACGCTAACCTTATCCGCTCCGCATTTAAGCACGCGTTCAAAGTCCCCTACCGTGTTAATTCCTCCGCCTACTGTAAGAGGAATAAATATGTTTTTCGCTACTTCTGTAAGTATATCGGTAAAAAGCGCACGCCCCTCGTATGATGCTGTTATATCATAAAAAACCAGCTCGTCTGCTCCGCTGTCAGAATAATACTTTGCAAGCTTAATCGGGGAGGATACGTCCGAGAGCCCAAGAAAATTAACTCCCTTGACTACTCTTCCGTCCTTAACATCGAGGCAAGGAATAATTCTTTTAGTTATCATTTTGCTATCTCTATTGCCTCCTGCAAGCTGATGCTTCCTGTATAGTATGCCTTACCGATAATTGCTCCGTAAATGTTAATCTCGGAAAGCTTTTTAATGTCTTCAAGAGAGCTTACGCCTCCTGATGCAATTATGTTAACTGAGTACTTCCCTGCAAGGTCGGAATAAAGCTCAAGATTTGTTCCCTGCATTGCTCCGTCCTTAGATATGTCGGTACATATTACTGTTTTAACCCCAACCTTTTCCATTTTATCAAAAAAGCTTTCCTTGGAAATTTGGGATTTTTCCGTCCAGCCCTTAATAGCTATGTATCCGTCACGGATATCAGCTCCCACGGCTATTTTATCTGTGTACTTATCTACCGCCTCTTGCAAGAAGTCGGGTGACGTTATTGCCGCAGTTCCGAGAATTACTCTTCCGACGCCAATATCAAGATATTTTCGAAGCACGTCCATACTCCTGATTCCGCCCCCCACTTCTACGAACGCACCGCTTTCTTTAACAATTTTTGCCACGACCTCCAAATTGGGAGTCGTGCCATCCTTTGCTCCCTCGAGGTCAACTATGTGTATATATTCTGCCCCCTGGTTTACAAAATCACGTGCAACCTCAGATGGACACGTGCTGTAAACAGTCATATTTGAATAATCGCCCTTGAAAAGACGCACAGCTTTTCCTTCATATAAATCAATGGCGGGAAAAATTTTCATTTACAATCCTTTCTACCACTCGCAAACGGCTTTAAGAATTTTAAGGCCTACCTCACCGCTTTTCTCTGGGTGGAATTGAGTCCCGGCAACATTTTCAAGAGCCACCGCCGCAGTAAGCTCTATGCCGTAATCTGTGGTTGCAAGCAAGCTCTCATTGCAACCTGTTGCAAAGTAAGAATGAACGAAATATACATAATCGTTCTCTTTTACATACTTAAAAATCGGATGTTCCCTTTTTAATCTAAGGGAGTTCCAGCCAATATGAGGAACGGTAAGCGAGGTATCAATTTTATCCCTCATGGAAACGATACTTCCTTTAAGCAAGCCAAGCCCCTGATGCTCTCCGTACTCATAGCTTTTTTCAAAAAGAAGCTGCATTCCAAGGCAAATTCCGAAAAGCTTTTTCCCCTTTTCAACCTCTTTTCTTAAAGATACGTCGAGCCCTAAATCAACGAGCTTACGCTTCGCATCCTCAAATGCTCCGACACCCGGCAGGATTATTTTTTTCGCTTCTGCAAGAACCTTAGGGTTGCTTGTTACAACCGCCTCTTCGCCTACAGCGCGAAAGGATGAGGCAAGAGAGAATAAATTACCTACCCCATAGTCTACTATCGCTATCATCAGAGAACTCCTTTTGTCGAGGGAAGCTCCTCTTGGAAATTCTCGTCTATCCTTGTTGCAGAAGAGAGTGCTCTTGCAAGCGCCTTGAAAGCTCCCTCTATTATGTGGTGCGAATTAGTGCCCGCAAGCTGTCTTACGTGCAGGGTTATTTTCGCTTCACGAACAAATGCCTTCATAAATTCCTCACAAAGCTCTGTATCGAAATCGCCCACACGGTATGACGGAATATCAAGAGCATAACCGAGATAATCTCTTCCCGATATATCAACAGCTACGAGTATAAGAGCTTCATCCATAGGTATGGTTTTATCAGCATAGCGGTAAATGCCGCGTTTATCCCCCAAAGCTTCAAGAAACGCTTTGCCAAGGCATATTCCGACGTCCTCTACTGTATGATGATAATCAACGTTAGTATCGCCTATACACTTCACGACCAAGTCATAATGAGCATGGCGGGCAAAAAGTGTGAGCATATGGTCAAGAAAACCACAACCCGTGTCAATATTTGAGCTTCCAACTCCGTCTAATGAGAGAGTAAGCTTTATATCTGTTTCATTAGTTTTTCGCTCTACCTTATAAGTTCTCATTTGATTTCTCCTTGAGGATATTTTCTGTCTTTGAAAGAAAAATGTCCATTTCTTCTTTAGTGCCTATTGTCACTCGGTTATAGTCCTTGATGCGCTCCGTATTGAAGTGCCTGACAAGAACACCGTTTCTTTTCAGCTTTAAGTAAAGCTCTTCCCCACCTATTTCCCCACTCTTTATGAAGAGAAAATTCGTCTTTGAATCCAACACGGAAAAACCAAGATTCAAAAGCTTGTTTCTTGTATACTCGCGATTCTCTATAATTTTCCTGCAATTGTCCATATAATAATCATTATCCGCGAGTGTGGCGACTCCTGCTGCCAACGTCATGCGGTTAACGTTATATGGATTTGTTGAATATCTTATTGTTTCCAAATCCCGAATAAGCTCCGGGTCCGCTACCGCAAACCCGAGTCGCGCACCTGCCATAGAGCGTGATTTCGAAAACGTTCCCACAACTATAAGATTTTTATATTTTTTTGTCAAAGGAACGGCACTTTGTGCACCAAAATCAACGTATGCCTCATCTATAATTACAACATTTTCGGGATTAGAGCTTACAATTTTTTCAATTTCATCAAGTCCCAATGCAATTCCGGTAGGCGCATTCGGATTTGCTATAACAATATTTTTACCTTTGCCGATATAATCGGAAGTATCTATTGTAAATTCCTTGGAAAGCGGTATCTGCTCATAGGGAATTGCGTTAAGCTTAGCAAAAACCGAATAAAATCCATATGTTATATCAGGGAAAATCAAAGGATTATCCTTGTCGGAAAATGCCATAAATGCAAAATTCAATATCTCATCTGAGCCGTTGGATAAAATCACATATGACTGAGGAACGGATAAAATATCCGCGAGCTTTTCGCGAAGCTGCTTACATTCCGGGTCTGAATAAAGCTTCAAATTCCGAATTTCCTCCGCAACTGCCGAAGCGACCCTTATAGACGGTGAAAACGGTGACTCATTAGTATTCAGCTTTATATACTTCATATCCCGCGGCTGCTCACCCGGAGTATAGGGCTTTAATTCGGAATATTTTTTACTGAAAAATTTACTCATAACCCTCACCTTGCTTTAAGCTGTTAGTCGAATCTTACCGTCACACTTTTTGCGTGAGCGTCAAGTCCTTCCTTGTTAGCGAAATAAGAAACCTTGTCGGCAACGTCACGAAGCGCCGATTCTGTGTAATATGTAAACTGCGAGGTTTTAATAAAATCCTCAACCCCAAGAGGTGAAGAAAATCTTGCGCCCCCTCCTGTCGGGAGAGTATGGTTTGGACCTGCAAAATAATCTCCAAGTGCCTCAGGACAGTACCTTCCCATAAATATCGAGCCGGCATTTTTTACAGCGTCAAGATAATCGAATGGGTTATCTACACAAAGCTCAAGATGCTCAGGAGCTATCTCATTGGCAATCTCTATTGCAAGCATAAGATTTTCGGCAACTATTATTTTTCCGTTATTATCTATGGATGCTCTTGCAATATCTTCTCTCTTAAGAGCTTTAAGCTGTCTTTCAAGCTCAAAGCTTACCTCTTCGGCAAGCTTCATGCTATCTGTGACAAGAACCGCGCTTGCCATTTTATCATGCTCTGCTTGTGAAAGCATATCCGCCGCAACAAATGCCGGATTGCTTTTTCCATCTGCAACTATGAGTATCTCCGAAGGTCCGGCTATCATGTCAATTGACACTTTGCCATAAACCTGCTTCTTTGCTTCTGCAACGTATGCATTTCCCGGACCTACGATTTTGTCTACACGGGGCACAGTTTCCGTTCCGTAAGCAAGGGCGGCAACCGCCTGAGCTCCTCCAACCTTAAAGATTTTATCAACACCTGCAATTTTTGCCGCTGCAAGAATTACCGGATTAACACGCCCCTCTTTGTTCGGAGGAGTAACCATAACTATCGTCTTACAACCCGCGATTTTTGCCGGAACTGAATCCATAAGAACCGTCGAGGGATATGCAGCAGTCCCTCCAGGTACATATAATCCAACCCTCTCTATCGGGGTTATTTTCTGTCCGATAACGACACCGTTTTTTTCTTTTATAACGAAGCCGTCACGAAGCTGCTTTTCGTGAAAAGCACGAATATTTTTCTCGGCTTCCTTTATTATTTCTATGAACTCCGGCGCAACCGTACGGAACGCATCATCAATTTCCTCTTGACTGACTTCAAGAGAATCAAGCTTTGCGCCGTCAAACCTTTCACAATACTCAAAAAGCGCCTTGTCGCGATTTTCTATAACATTTTCGATTATACCGCTTACAACAGCTTCAACTCCCGAAGCGGAATTTCCGCGGTAAAAAATTTCTTCCCTTGAAACGTCGGCATAATTATATATCTTTATCACTTTTCTACCTCTTCGCCAATACGTCTTGTAAGCTCTTCAATTTCCTCTGTCTTGAATTTAAAGCTTGATTTGTTGGCTATCAATCTTGCACTTATCGGCATAATATCCTGAGTTACAGACAGGGAATTCTCCTTGAGAGTTCTTCCTGTTTCAACGATATCTACAATTACGTCCGAAAGATTAAGTATAGGTGCTATCTCAATAGAGCCATTGAGCTTTATTATATCAATATCTCTACCCTCTTTGAGATAATATTTTCTTGCAATATTCTCAAACTTTGTTGCAACTCTAAGTGTTCTTTGCCCGTCATCAAAGAAATCCTTCATAGCTGCTACAGCTATTTTGCATTTGCCAAGCTTCAAATCAAGAAGCTCGTATACATCCGGCTCATATTCAATCAGAATATCTTTTCCCACGACACCTACGTCCGCAGCGCCGCGTTCAACGTATATTGACACGTCTGAGGGTTTTACCCAAAAATATCTGACACCGGCTTCTTTGTTTTCAAATATAAGCTTTCTGTTGTTTTCTTTTATTGCAGGGCACTCATAGCCGGATTTTTCGAACATCTCGTAAACCCTTTCACCAAGCCGCCCCTTCGGTAAAGCAATATTTATCATTTCCGCTCTCCGCCAGTCAATCTGCTCTGACAATCCTTTTATATCTTAATTTATCGGGAATGGCTCTTTGCAAGCTAACGCTCTCCCCGCCCTTAATTATTTCGTCCTTCATTTTGACAAGCTTCTCTTTTTCAGTATTATCTCCGTACACCAAAAGCACGTCCACGTCATATTCCGTAGTACCGAGTCGAAGCCCATCAAGCAAATCAAGATACAAAGCAAACCCTATTGCTGTACCTTGTCTTCCCATTTTCTTCATAAGCATGCCGTATTCACCGCCCGAAAGAACACTTTCGGATATCCCTCTTAGGAATCCTCTGAATACTATTCCATTATAATAATTAATGTCACTTATGACAGAAAAATCTATTTTAATCCTGTCCGAAAGCTCTGTTTTCATAAGAAGAGAGCATACCGTGTAAAGTTTTTCGTATTGTTCTTTCAGCTCCCCTGTTAAGCACAGCGGCATAAGCTTTGCAAGAACACTTTGCATATCACCGTGCATATCAACAAGAGAAAGCAACACTTTTGCCTTTTCTTCAGGTATACCGTACTCCTCTATAAGTGCCTTTGCTTCATGTCGGTTTTTGTTTGCTATGAAGGTCAAAATCGATTTTTTGAATCCCTCATCCGAAGAAACCGATTCAACTATAGCAGTAATTATTCCCATATGGGATATATCCATTACAAAATCCTCTGATATAAGCGAAAGACTCTTTGCTCCAAGATAAGTCACCTCGTAAATATCATAGGTATCTATATCTCCGATGCACTCGAGCCCTGACTGCATGATTTCCTTAAATCTATGCGTTCTTTCGGATATACGGTAGACATTTTCATTGTAGCACAGCTTCTCCTTGCACCCTTTCTTATCAACCGCTTTCTTAATAATTGAAAGGGTTACGTCCGGCTTTAGTGCAAGCAATCTTCCGTCAGTGTCGTTAAACGTAATAACACTGTCGCCAATAAGAAAATCTTTATTTCTTGCATAAAAATCATACTCTTCAAACTTATTCATTTTGAATGAGAGATATCCGTGCTGTTTATAAAGAGAGCGCAGGGATAAAACCGCGCGCTCCTCACTTTTCAGTATTTCAAGGTCCGTCACTTTTTTTCTTCCTCTTCCTCAAGGCGTGCAATCGCAAGCTCATATCCGCCCGTTCCGTATTCAAGACATCTGCTGACTCGGCTTATAGTTGCAGAGCTCATACCTGTTTCAAGACAAACCTCAGTATAGTTGCTTCCACTCTTAAGCATTCTTGCCGCCTTCAGACGCTGTGCTATTTCAAGAATTTCTTTAACTGTACAAATATCCTCAAAGAATTTGTAGCATTCTTCGACGTTCTCAAGTGAAACTATCGCTTCAAATAAAGTATCCACATCCTTTGTGTGTAGCTTCTTGTCTTTCATACAATCCTCACTTTAGCACTTTAACACGCTAAATTATACTACTATACAATTAGTTTGTCAAGTACTTTTTATAAATTAATTCTTTATTAAGATAGAAATACGATTAGATACGATTAAAATAAAACGAAAGATACAAAACGACCTTAAGAATCTCAGATTTCCGCAATAACCTCAACCTCTACAAGAGCCCCCTTGGGTAAATCCTTTACTGCTACACAGCTACGCGCGGGTTTTTCTGTAAAATACTTTGCATAAACCTCATTAAATGCGGCAAAATCCGAAATATTTGCAAGGAAGCAAGTGGTCTTCACCGCTTTCTCAAAGCTTGTGCCCGCTGCTTTAAGAACCGCACCGAGATTTTTCATAACCTGCTCTGTCTGCGATGTAATATCATTTGCTTCTATTGCACCGCTTTCGGGAACAATCGGAATCTGTCCGGATGTAAATACGAGTCCACCGTAAATCATCGCCTGTGAATATGGACCTATTGCCGCCGGTGCATTTTGTGTGGAAATTTTCTGTGCCATGTCAAACTCCTCCTTTAATTAAAGTAGCTTAAATCCAAAATCTACAAGAGCATTTTTAATCTCTTTGATATGATCGAAATTACGTGTTTCAAGAACTATTCTCAGATAGCATCCGTTAACGTCAGAACCCTCATTTGCTCTTTCGTGGTGAACGGAAATAACGTTTCCTCCAAGGTCGGCTATTATTCTTGAAACATTTTTGAGCTGTCCCGGTTTATCTGCAAGCTCAATCATAAGCTGACAGGTTCTGCCGGACATAAGCAGACCTCTTTTTATAACTCTTGAGAGTATTGTAACATCTATATTTCCGCCTGAGAGCAGGCAAACGGTTTTCTTGCCTTTAATATCAATCTTTCCGAACATTGCCGCTGCAACCGCAACAGCTCCCGCCCCCTCTGTCACCAGCTTATGCTGTTCCATAAGAGCAAGAATTGCCGCAGATATTTCATCGTCACTGACGGTAACTATGCCGTCAACATATTTTCGGCAAATTTCAAAGGTGTTATCACCCGGCTTTTTCACGGCTATTCCGTCAGCAATGGTAGAAACCGACTGAAGCTCCTCAATCTTACCGTCGCTTATTGAGTTTGCCATTGACGGAGCTCCTGCTGCCTGAACTCCGTAAACCTTTACATTTGGATTTATTGACTTTATCGTATAAGCTATTCCGGATATAAGTCCGCCTCCCCCGACAGGAACGACAATCACATCTACATCGGGAAGCTGATCGGCTATTTCAAGCGCTATCGTACCCTGTCCTGCTATAACGTCATCGTCGTTGAAGGGATGAATGAAGGTGTATCCCTTGCTGTCCCTTAATTCAAGAGCTTTGTTATAGGCATCGTCGTAAACGCCCTCGACAAGACAAATTTGTGCGCCATAGCTTTTCGTTGCTTCAATCTTTGATATAGGAGCTCCGTCGGGCAGACAAATCACTGCTTTTATACCGTTTTTCTGAGCTGCGAGTGCCACACCCTGCGCGTGATTTCCAGCAGAGCAAGCCACAACGCCCTTTTTCTTTTCTTCGTCAGAAAGACGAGTCATTTTATAATAGGAGCCGCGAATTTTAAAAGAACCTGTTATCTGAAGATTTTCGGTTTTTAAATAAATATCATTTCCCACGCTAAGTTTCGGTGCGTATATAACATCGGTTTTTCTTAACACGTCCTTGAGGACGTAGCTGGCTCTGTAAACATTATCTAAAGTAAGCATTCAGTTATCCTTTCATCACAAAAGACTCTCGATAAATTGCTCTGCACATCTTGCCGAACGGCTTCCGCGCTTTAGTGCAAATGCCTCTGCTTTGATTGCAAGCTCTTCTTTTCCCATGCTTATGCCCGAGCGTTCAGCGAGCGTGAACACAATATCAAGATAAAGCTTTTTATTCGGTCTTTCAAACAAAACTACAAGTCCGAATCTTTCGGAAAGGGAGAGCGTTTCCTGCATAGTATCGTTCCTATGTACATCATCACCGTCTCTGTCGGCAAAGCTCTCTCTGACTATGTGGCGTCTGTTGGATGTTGCATATATGACGGCATTTTCCGCCTTTGCCGACGCAGAGCCCTCAAGAGCCGCTTTAAGCATGCTGAAATTGTCATCGCTCTGATTGAAGGACAAATCATCTATGAATATAATGAACTTCAACGGATTTTCGCTAATTTTGCCCATAACATAAGGGATATGGTGAAGCTGGTCCTTACGGAGCTCTATAAGACGCACACCCGAATCAAAAAACATATTGGCTATTGCTTTTACCGTAGAAGATTTACCCGTTCCCGCATCACCGCAGAGCAAAACGTTTGCTGCCGGTCGGTTTTCAGTAAATGCAACAGTATTTTCTATTACGGCACTTCTTTCCCTTTCATAACCTACGAACTTGTCAACCGAGGTTTTATCGCGGCTTATTATGGGCTCAATTTCCCCCTCGTCAGAAAGACGGAACATAGGATAGGAAGAGAAAATTCCATATCCGTATTTCGATATACCGAGAATTCTGTCACTGTAGCATTTTTTCAAATCAATTTGGTGTGACTCAAAGCGAGAAACGTAATCAAGCTCCATATCGGATGCAAAATCCGCGTCGCGAACGGAAGCAAATTGACCGAATGCCGCAAGTTCCTCATCAAGAGCACATATGATTTCTTCCCTGATGGGATTTTTATGCGCCATTGCTTTTATATAAACGTTTTCGTCCTCAAGTATAAGGCGCTGTATGTAATCGGTAAGAGAGCCGCCGTTTTGATATATTTCTGAAACGAAAGCTCCGTATGCTCTTATTTTATCGTGCTTTTGCTCCGAGGTGCAATATTTTGCAAAAAGCTCAAATATTTTCTTATCAAGGACAGAAGAAAAAACGCTTGACATACAAAGCTTAAGATAAAGCTCTTTAAGATTTATCATACCGCATCCTTTATATATTTCCTATTATTTTGTCGGTCATTTCCGTAGTGGAAAGAGCATCCTTACCGTGAGCAAGGTCGGATGTTCTGTATCCGGCCTCAAGAACCTTATCAACCGCAGACACAATAGCATCGCTCTCTTCGGAAAGATTAAATGAATAAAGAAGCATCATTGCCGCGGAAAGTATCGTTGCTATCGGATTCGCTCTGTTCTGACCTGCTATGTCGGGAGCTGAACCGTGTATCGGCTCATAAAGACCTCTTGTGCTGCTTCCAAGAGAAGCGGACGGAAGCATTCCGATAGATCCTGTTATCTGCGATGCTTCGTCTGATAGGATGTCACCAAACATATTAGTTGTAACTATGACATCAAACTGCCCCGGATTACGAACAAGCTGCATCGCAGCGTTGTCAACGAGCATATCTGTAGCAGTTACCTCCGGATAATCCTTTGCCATTTCGTGAATTATTTTTCTCCAAAGGCGAGAACTTTCAAGAACATTTGCCTTATCTATGCTGACAATTCTTTTGTTTCTTTTCATAGCAGCGTCAAAAGCGACCTTGGCTATTCTCTCTATTTCCATGCGGCTGTAGCATTCCGTATCGTACGCTTCCTCACCGTATTTGCCCTCACGCATTCCTCTTTCGCCAAAGTAAATTCCGCCTGTGAGCTCTCTTACTATCATAATATCAAATCCTTTATCGACTATGTCACTTCTAAGTGGGCAATCGTCCTTCAAGGCGGGATAAAGCTTCGCGGGACGCAGGTTTGTGAAAAGCTCCATTGCGGCACGTATTCCGAGAAGTGCCTTTTCCGGACGCAAATGTCCGGGAAGCTCATCCCATTTCGGTCCGCCAACTGCTCCGAGGATAACACTGTCTGAGGCAAGGCATCCCTTTACGGTTTCTTCGGGAAGCGGTACTCCGTGCTTGTCTATTGCAATACCGCCTATATCATATTCCTTAAAATTGAAGCTGTGTCCGTACTTTTCTCCGATTTTATTCAGCACTCGTACAGCGCTGTCTACTATTTCCGGTCCTATTCCGTCACCTTTCAAAAGGGCTATATTATAATTCATACGCTCTATCTTCCATTCTGCCTCTGGCATAAATTTTCTGAATTTTATTTTATGTCACCGCGGCGGATAGACTCTACGAGTCCGCCGTTTGATATAATTTTCTGAACAAAGTCGGGGAACGGCTTTGTTTTGAAGCTTTCGCCCGTAGTTCTGTTATAAATCATACCGGCATCAAGGTCAGCTTCAACACTGTCACCCTCGTTTATTCTCTCGCTTGCTTCCTCGCACTCAAGGATAGCAAGACCTATGTTGATGGAGTTTCTGTAAAATATTCTCGCAAAGCTTTTTGCTATAACAAGTGATATTCCGCTCTCCTTTATGGCAATAGGTGCATGCTCTCTTGATGAACCGCAGCCGAAATTCGATCCGGCTATCATTATATCACCAACACTCACCTTTTTTGCAAAATCCTTATCTATGTCCTCCATACAGTGAGAGGCAAGTTCCTTTTTATCGATTGTATTAAGGTATCTTGCGGGAATGATTACGTCGGTATCAACGTTATCTCCGTATTTGATGGCTTTTCCTTCAAATTTCATCTTTCTTCCCCCTCAACCTTTCATTATTTTACACGGGTCAGCTATTTTACCCTCTATTGCACTCGCCGCCGCAACCGCAGGACTTGCAAGATAAACCTCGCTAGTTACGTCACCCATACGGCCTACAAAATTACGGTTTGTTGTTGCAACAGCTCTTTCTCCTGCTGCAAGAACACCCATATGGCCGCCAAGACAAGGACCGCAGGTAGGTGTTGAAACCACGCATCCTGCCTCAACGAATATCTTAAGAAGCCCGTTTTCCATTGCCTTAAGATAGATATCCTGTGTTGCCGGAATTATTATGGCTCTAACCCTTTTATTGACCTTTTTACCCTTCATAATCTCAGCCGCTTCAGCCAAATCCTTGTAATGTCCGTTCGTACAAGATCCGATAACTACCTGGTCTATAGCTACGTTGCCGACTTCGTCTATCGTTTTCGTATTTTCGGGAAGATGCGGGAAGGCAACGGTTGATTTTATCTTAGATAAATCTATATCGTAAACCGCATCATACTCTGCATCCTCATCTGCTGAGAACACGGAGTATTTCTTATCCGAGCGCTCTTTTACATAGCTTTCGGTAATTTCGTCCACTTCGAAAATTCCGTTCTTCGCCCCCGCCTCAATAGCCATGTTTGCTATTGTAAGACGGTCGAATACAGTGAGAGATTTGAGTCCCTCTCCCGAAAACTCCATAGACTTATAAAGTGCACCGTCAACGCCAATCATTCCTATAATATGAAGAATGACATCCTTGCCGGAAACATACTTGTTAAGCTTTCCTTTCAGATTGAATTTGATTGCCGAAGGAACCTTAAACCATGTCTTACCGGTTGCCATTGTGCATGCCATATCAGTTGAACCTACGCCCGTTGAAAAAGCACCCAATGCTCCGTATGTACAGGTATGAGAATCAGCACCGATTACAACGTCACCGGGAATTACAAGTCCCTTTTCGGGGAGAAGAGCATGCTCAATTCCCATCTCTCCTACATCGAAGAAGTTTACAATCTCTTCCTTCTCGCAAAAGTCACGGCACATTTTACACTGTGTTGCCGCCTTTATATCCTTGTTTGGTGCGAAGTGGTCCATTACCATAGTTACTTTTTCACGGTCATACACACCGCTTACACCGATTTTTTCATACTCGCGAATAGCCACGGGAGATGTAATATCATTTCCGAGCACCCTGTCTACGTTTACGAGCACAAGCTGCCCCGGCTCAACGTATTCAAGTCCTGCGTGACTTGCAAGTATCTTTTGCGTCATTGTCATTGGCATATCAAATTTCCTTTCAGATACGATATATATAAAACGTTATTTTTACGCAGATATTTCTAAATTCATTCGGCAAAAGCTCTCCGTTACGAAGAGCTTTTGCCCTTTTGCTTCTGTTTTCAAAGCCGCTTATTTGTTTATAATTGCTCCTTTGTCGGCAGAGCTTACCATTGCAGCATAGCGCTTAAGATATCCCGTAATATTCTCTTTTTTCTTGATGGGCATCTCACTTTTGCGCTTTTCAAGCTCCTTTTCGGATACCTTGAGTTCAATTCTGTACTCCGGAATATTTATGGAAATTATATCTCCGTCCTTTACGTATGCTATAGTACCTCCGCTCACCGCCTCGGGCGAAACGTGACCTATAGACGCACCTCTCGTTGCTCCGGAGAAACGGCCGTCCGTTATAAGTGCAACGTCCTTATCAAGTCCCATTCCCGCTATTGCAGAAGTAGGTGAAAGCATTTCACGCATGCCCGGACCTCCTGCAGGTCCTTCGTATCTTATAACAACTACGTCGCCCTTTTCTATTTTCCCTGCATAGATAGCCGAAATCGCTTCCTCTTCGCTTTCATAAACCTTTGCAGGTCCTTCGTGGACGAGCATTTCGGGTGCTACTGCACTCCTTTTTACAACACAGCCGTCCGGTGCAAGATTTCCTTTTAGCACGGCAATGCCGCCTGTCTTGCTATAGGGGTTATCTACCGTACGGATAACGTCGGTGTCAAGATTCTTCGCCGAAGCAATATTTTCAGCCATGGTTTTACCCGTGCATGTCATAACAGAAGTATCGATAAGCTTGAGCTTATCAAGCTCGGCAAGAACTGCATAAACACCGCCTGCCTCATTAAGATCCTCCATATACGTAGGACCTGCGGGAGCAAGATGGCACAGATTGGGAGTTTTTTCGCTGATTTCATTAACGTCGTCAAGGCAGAAATCTACTCCAAGCTCATTTGCTATGGCAGGAAGATGTAACATACTGTTGGTTGAACAACCGAGCGCCATATCTGCAGTAATAGCATTTCTTATTGCTTCTTTTGTCATTATATCTTTTGGTCGAATATTCTTTCTGACAAGCTCCATTACCTGCATACCGGCATGCTTTGCAAGCTCAATTCTTGAAGAATAAACCGCAGGGATTGTTCCGTTACCCGAAAGTCCCATACCGAGAACCTCTGTTAAGCAGTTCATGGAATTTGCCGTATACATACCCGAGCAAGAGCCGCAGGTCGGGCAAACCTTCTTTTCAAATTCACACAGCTCGCATTCGTCGATTTTTCCGGCTGTGTAAGCTCCGACTGCTTCAAACATACTCGAAAGACTTCTCTTTTTACCCCCTACTCGACCTGCAAGCATAGGACCACCGCTTACAAAAACAGTGGGTATATTAAGACGTGCAGCTGCCATAAGCAATCCCGGCACGTTCTTATCGCAGTTGGGAATCATGACAAGTCCGTCAAAGCCGTGAGCCATAACCATTGCCTCTGTAGAATCAGCAATCAAATCACGCGTCACAAGAGAGTATTTCATACCAACATGTCCCATTGCTATTCCATCGCAAACCGTAATTGCAGGAAACATAATCGGTGTTCCGCCTGCCATTGCGACGCCCATTTTCACCGCTTGTGTTATTTTGTCAAGATTGATGTGTCCCGGAACTATCTCGTTATACGAGCTGACAATGCCTATTAAAGGACGGCTCATCTCCTCCTCGGTATAACCGAGAGCGTGATAGAGGGAGCGGTGGGGTGCATTTTGAAATCCGTCTACTACTTTTTCCTTTATCATAACGGATGTATTCCTTTCAAAATCAGTTGTTGATAAACTTTTCTTCGTCAGCCCAGCTGTAAAGCTTTCTTATATCCTTACCCACAACCTCAGAGGGATGCTCTGCAGCAATCTTTCTCATAGCATTGAAGTGTACCTGAGAGCCGGCATCAGACATATCGAGAAGGAAATCCTTTGCAAATGTTCCGTCCTGAATGTCGGAGAGGATTTTCTTCATTGCCTTTTTGGTTTCATCGGTTATAATTTTAGGACCTGTGATATAGTCGCCGTATTCAGCGGTGTTGGAGATTGAATATCTCATTCCCTCAAAGCCGCTCTGGTAAATAAGGTCAACTATAAGCTTCATTTCGTGGATACACTCAAAATATGCGTTTCTCGGGTCGTAACCTGCCTCAACGAGAGTTTCAAAGCCCGCCTGCATAAGAGCGCAAACACCACCGCAAAGAACTGCCTGTTCACCGAAGAGGTCGGTTTCTGTTTCGGTGCGGAAGGTTGTTTCAAGAACGCCTGCTCTTGCACCGCCTATGCCAAGTGCATATGCAAGACCGATTTCAAGAGCATCACCTGTTGCATCCTGATGGATAGCTATGAGGCAAGGAACACCCTTTCCTACCTGATACTCACTGCGTACAGTATGACCGGGGCCCTTGGGAGCAACCATTATTACGTTAACGTTCTTCGGGGGCTTAATGCAACCGAAATGAATATTGAATCCGTGAGCGAATGCAAGAGTTTTTCCCTCTGTAAGATTCGGCTCTATGCTCTCCTTGTAAAGCTTTGCCTGCTTTTCGTCGTTAATGAGAATCATGATGATGTCTGCATTCTTTGCAGCATCTTTTGCAGTCATAACCTTAAGACCTGCTTTTTCTGCCTTTGCCCAGCTCTTGCTTCCCGTGTAAAGTCCGACTATAACGTCAACACCCGACTCCTTAAGGTTGAGAGCGTGTGCATGTCCTTGAGAACCGTAACCGATTATAGCAACGGTTTTTCCATTAAGCTTGTTAAGATCACAATCCTGCTGATAGTAAATTTTTGCGTTTGACATTTTTTTATCTCCTTGAAATTTATTATTTTAAATTAATCGTCAAATAAATTTTCGCTGCCTCTGTCAAGAGCAACTATACCCGTGCGGCACATTTCAATAATTCCGTACGGAATCATAAGCTTTATAAATGCGTCTATCTTGTTCGGGTCTCCTGTAACCTCTATACACATCTCATCGGTCGTATAATCTATTACCTTTGCCCGATAAACGTCCGTGGCAGAAAGAATATCCGCTCTCGTTTCCGAGGTGTATCTTACCTTCAAGAGCATAAGCTCTCTTTTTATACAGTCATCTTCAAGCACGTCCACCTTTTTGACGTTGATAAGCTTGCGAAGCTGATTTATGAGCTGCTCCCTTGCATAACCGTCACCGCTCAAGGATATTGTTATTCGCGAATATTCCGGGCGCTCGGTTTCTCCTACCGTGAGAGCATCGATATTAAATCCGCGACGTGTAAACATACTCGTTACTCTGGTAAGAACACCGAATTTGTTTTCAACGTATACGGCTATAACAAACTTATTATTTTTCATACTCCACCTCACTTGCTTACGCTCGTTATTATCTCTTCAACCGAACCGCCGGGCGGGAGCATTGGCAAAACGAACTCGTCCTTGTCAATGCTTGTATCAATGACTACCGTAGTACCAAGCTCGACAGCTTTCACAAAAGCTTTTTCGAACTCTTCCTTAGTATCAGCCCTAAATCCAACAGCGCCAAATGCCTCGGCAAGCTTCACAAAATCCGTCTTTCTGTCGGAAAGTACTGTATTCGAGTATCTCTTGCCAAAGAAAAGCGTTTGCCACTGACGAACCATTCCGAGAACTGTGTTGTTCATAATTACAATAATGACCGGTATATTATGAGAAACCGCTGTTGCAAGCTCGTTAAGGTTCATACCGAAGCTTCCGTCGCCCGTAATAAGCACGGTTGTATCATCAGTAGCTACCCTTGCACCTATTGCCGCACCAAGACCGAAGCCCATAGTACCAAGACCGCCACTTGAAACAAAGCGCCTTGGACGGTCGAACTTAACGTATTGCGCTGTCCACATTTGATGCTGTCCAACGTCTGTTACTATAACAGTTCCCCCGGGTTTTCTTTTGTTGATAACCTTGAGAACCTCTTTTGGAGTAAGCTTATCTCTGTTCTGCTCGTCCCTCTCGTTCTCAAAGCGCTCTTCGTCCGCCTTTAGCTCTGCAATTCTTGCCATCCATTCAGGGTTTGATTTTTTATCAACCGCTTTAAATATTTCTCTAAACGAATGTTCGACGTCCCCGACAAGACCGCAATCCACATTTATGTTCTTATTGATTTCAGAAAAATCAGGGTCGAGCTGAATTATCTTACTGCTTTTCGCATATTTTTGTACGTTTCCCGTAGCTCTGTCGCTAAATCTAACGCCTATACCTATAATTAGGTCGGCTTCATTTTGAGAAACGGAGGAAGCGTAATGACCGTGCATGCCCTGCATGCCGAGAAAACGCTCGCATTCATCGGGAATTGCGGAAAGGCCCATAAAAGTGCATCCTATACATGCATCAATTTTCTTGGCAAACTCGATTACCTCTTTTCCGAGTCCGAGTCCTGCAGCACCGCCGCCGATATATATGTACGGACGCTTTGATTCATTAACGAGCTCAACCGCCTTTGCAATCTCTTTATCGGACACCTTCGGCAACTGCTTCTTTGGAGCGATACCCTTATCCTCCCACTCGCAAGTTGCAACCTGTACGTCCTTTGGAATATCTACAAGGACCGGCCCGGGTCTGCCTGCTTTGGCTATCGAGAATGCTTCTCTTATTGTATCTGCAAGAATATTTATGTCATTGACAAAATAGTTATGCTTTGTTATCGGCAGGGTTATTCCCGTGATATCTATTTCCTGGAAAGAGTCCTTGCCTATAAGCGAACACGGAACGTTTCCCGTTATTGCAACCATTGGTATTGAATCAAGCATTGCAGTAGCGATACCTGTTACAAGGTTGGTTGCACCGGGACCCGAGGTCGCTATACATACTCCTACCTTGCCCGTTGCTCTTGAATAACCGTCTGCTGCGTGAGCCGCACCCTGCTCATGTGCCGTAAGCACGTGATTAATTTCATCCCGGTACTTATAAAGTGCATCGTAAACGTTAATTATTTGTCCTCCGGGATAACCGAAAACGTCAGTAACACCTTGCTCTATCAATGTTCTGACTACTATCTCTGCTCCTGTCAATTTCATTACTTGTTCTCCTTAATTCCCTTGTCGGAAAGCATTGCATTTACAGCGCTTACCAAAGCTTTCACAGAAGATGCCCCGATATCGCTGTCTATTCCGGCGCCCCAATAGACCTTGATGCCGTCCGAAACACTGACGTAAGCTGCCGCCTCCGCGCTGCTCTTTCCTTCTATTGCATGCTGAGTATAATTTTCCAGCGTGTAATAACTGCCTATAACAGTTTTAACCGCACCGCTTACACAGTCAAGACGCCCGTTTCCAATTGCTTTTACTTTTTGTGTTTGGCCGTTAAATTTAACGAGAATTTCTCCCTCTATATTTCCGCCGGGAAGCTCGGTATAATTCGTCTTCAATACAGTAAGAGGATTTTTAATATTGACGAAATCTCTCATAAAAATTTCATAAACCTCTTGGGGCATAAGCTCTCTGTGACCCTTGTCGGAAATATCCTTGACGTGATAACCGAATTTCTCCCTCATTTTAGGCGGAAGGTTTAGATTGAACTGTGTCTCCATTATATATCCGATTCCGCCCTTGCCGGACTGTGAATTAATACGTATTACGTCCGCTTCATACACTCTTCCTATATCCGTTGGGTCTATGGGAAGATACGGAACTGTCCAAGGAATGTTCTTTCCCTCGCGATATTTCATACCCTTGGCTATAGCATCCTGATGAGAGCCGCTAAATGCGGCAAATACAAGCTGACCGCTGTATGGCTGTCTCTCATAAACGTGCATGCGTGTGACCTTTTCGTAAACGCGCGTTATTGCCGGCAGGTCGGAAAAATCAAGACCCGGATCTACTCCCTGGGAAAACATGTTAAGAGCAAGAGTGATTATATCAACGTTTCCCGTTCTCTCTCCGTTTCCAAAGAGCGTTCCCTCTATTCTATCGCCACCTGCAAGCAATCCAAGCTCACTGTCGGCAATCGCACAGCCCCTGTCGTTATGGGGATGAAGGGAAATAATTACGTTTTCCCTCGACAAAAGATTTTTGTGCATATATTCAACCTGATTTGCATAAACATGCGGCATCGAATGCGAAACCGTAACAGGCAAATTTATTATAACCTTGTCCTCAGGGGTGGGCTCCCAGATTTTAATAACCTCGTTGCATATCTTAAGAGCAAATTCCGGCTCTGTTCCGGTAAAGCTTTCCGGAGAATACTCGAATGTGATTTTACCGTCTACTTTTGCTTTGTATTCCTTGCAAAGCTTGGCACCGAATTTAGCAATGTCTATTATCTGGTCACAATCCTTCTTAAACACCTGCTCACGCTGTGCAAGAGAAGTAGAATTGTAAAGATGTACTACTGCGTGCTTGGCACCCTTTATGGCTTCAAACGTTTTTGCGATTATGTGCTCTCTTGACTGCGTAAGAACCTGAATGGTAACGTCGTCGGGTATGAGATTTTTTTCTATAATCGTTCTGCAAAATTCGTATTCGGTCTCGGATGCAGCAGGAAATCCGACCTCTATTTCCTTGAATCCAACGTCGCACAAGAGCTTAAAGAATTCCAGCTTCTCTTCAAGTGACATGGGAATAATCAGCGCCTGATTTCCGTCCCTTAAATCTACACTGCACCACATAGGTGGCTTGTCTATATATTCTTTTTGCGTCCAACTCATGTTGACGCCATCCGCGGTAAAGTATTGCTTTTTATATTTGTTTGCGTTTTTCATTATTTATCCTCTCGGCAAAATTACTTCTCCAAAGTAAGCGATGATATATTAAAGCGCATCGCTCACGCATTTTTGTTACGGTTCGCGCAATATATAATATAATATTTTATTATACTTGAATAGCTTTGTCAATATTTTGCGCACAAAATAAAAATTTTTAGCACTTTAGAGAACTAAACCAAATAAAAAGCTCCGAATTGTGTTCATTTTGCACAATTCGGAGCAAAAACTTTTATTGTTATTAATCAAAAATCAAAGGGAATGAACCCAGCCGAAGTCATCCTCTATTCTTCCCCATTGAATTCCTGTCAGAATATCATAGAGCTTTTGAGCAACCTCGCCTATCTTCTCTTCATTTATTACGTACTCGACGTCCTTATACATGAGTCGCCCGATTGGAGAAACTACAGCGGCAGTTCCACATCCCCATGCCTCCTCAAGCTCTCCTGTCTTGAGAGCATCGATGAGCTCATCTACGGAAAGCAAACGCTCTGTAACCTTGTAACCAAGAGAACGCAAAACATCTATGCAACTCTTCCTTGTAATACCGGGAAGGATAGACCCGGTAAGTGCGGGTGTTATTATTTCACCTTTAATCTTGAACATAACGTTCATCGCGCCGACTTCCTCTATGTACTTGCGCTCGACGCCGTCAAGCCAAAGGACCTGCGAGTATCCCTTCTTGTTTGCTCTCTCACCGGCTCTGGTGGAAGCACCGTAGTTTCCGCCGCACTTAGCCGTACCCGTGCCGCCTCTTACAGTCCTTACATCCTCGTCCTCAATCATAATTTTTACAGGGTTTATGCCCTCCTTGTAATAACTGCCGCTGGGAGAAGCGATTATCATAAAGATGGCACGTTTTATCGTGTGAACACCGAGAGTTTCGTCGTTGCCTATCATGAACGGACGCAAGTAAAGGGAGCTGCCAAATGATTTTGGAACCCATCTTTCTTCATGGCGAACGTACGTCTCGAGAATTTCAAGAGCCATATCCTCGTCAATAACGGGCATGCACATGCGCTGCGCAGAATTGTTTAAGCGTTTAATATTTTCCATTGGACGAAAAAGGCGTATATCTCCCCTTTCGGTTCGATAAACCTTCAATCCCTCAAAGATTTCAGCACCGTAATGCAACACGGTAGAGGCAGGGTGCAGTGAAATGTATCCGAACGGCTCTATACGCGGGTTAATCCATCCTTTGCCGTCTTCATATTCCATAACAAACATATGGTCTGTAAAAAATTTACCGAAGCCAAGCTCCGCCTCATTTTGCATGGTGCTCGGATTTTCTTTTTCAATCACCTTGATATCCATAGTTTTTCTCCAAAAAGCAATCAAAATATTCTATATTTCGTATCATACCACAGTAGTTTAGCCAAGTCAATAGTTATTTTACATTTTGCTAAAGAACTGAGTTGAAAATCTTTGTATATTCAAAAAATCCAAAGCACACCAAAACAAAAACAATTGTTTGCATTTTGGTGTGCTTTGCTGTCTTATGCGGGGTGGCGTGTCAAATTATTGATAGCATTTCACTCCAAAAACGCCGTCTATTTGCATTACTGCTTTTACCGTCATATCGTTAGGAGTGTCGTTTGTTTCGAGTATCGTATATGCTATTTCGCCCTTCGAACCGCTGGCAAGATTCTCAATGTTAATCTTAACACTTGAGAAAGCGGCGGTTATTTGTGAGAGCATGTTAGGAATATTCTTATGCATTACGCAAACTCTGGAGAGCATTGTATGGGGAATAGCAACACTTGGGAAATTTACACTGTTTTTAATATTACCGCATTCAAGATAGTTTTTGAGTTCCTTTGAAGCCATAACTGCACAGTGGTCTTCAGATTCATATGTAGAAGCTCCAAGGTGAGGTATATTAACAATTCCATTAACGCCTACGGTATCATCGGTAGGAAAGTCGGTAACGTACTTTGCGACCTTACCGCTTTCAATCGCTGCTTTTATATCGAGAGCATTAACCAGGTCTGCACGTGCAAGATTTATAATTCTTACACCGTCCTTCATTGTGGAAAGTGTTTTTTCGCAAATCATGTTTTTCGTGGTGGGAGTTGCGGGCACGTGCAAGGTGATGTAATCACAGGTTTTGAAAATTTCATCATATCCGGATGCCTGTTTTATTGCAGGAGCAAGACTCCAAGCTGCTGCCGGAGTAATATATGGGTCATATCCCATAACGTTCATACCGAGCGCGTTTGCAGCGTTCGCAACCATGCCTCCTATTGCACCAAGACCTATAACTCCAAGCTTCTTTCCAAGAAGCTCTGTGCCGACGTATGCACTCTTTCCTGCTTCCACAAGCTTCGCAACACCGCTCTGTCCGTTAAGACCCTCAGCCCAATTAACACCGCCTACGACGTCGCGAGAAGCTAAAACAAGAGCACATATAGCAAGTTCCTTTACACCGTTTGCATTAGCACCGGGAGTATTGAATACTACAATTCCCTTTTCCGTACATTTATCAACAGGGATATTATTTACACCCGCACCTGCTCTTGCAATAGCACAAAGCGTTTCGGGAAATTCCATATCGTGAAGTGAAGCGGAACGAACTAATATAGCATCAGGATTTTCAACGTTCTGTGAAACGTTATATTTTTGAGAATCAAAAACCTGAGTTCCAACCTCAGCAATTTTATTCATGAGCTTTATATTTTTCATTTGTAATCTCCTTTTTAGAATTATTTGGGGTTTTTCTTTGCGAAATCCTTCATAAATTCAACAAGTGCCTCTACGCCCTCATATGGCATAGCATTGTAAATTGAAGCACGCATACCGCCAACAGACCTGTGTCCTTTAAGATTCTTAAGACCTGCCATATCTGCTTCTTTAGCAAATTTTTTATCAAGCTCCGCGTCACCTGTAACGAAGGTTACATTCATCATAGAACGGCATTCCTTCTCAACCGGAGCAATATAATAATCCTGGCTGTCAAGATAATCATAAAGCAAAGCTGCCTTTTTTTCGTTAAGCTCTTTCATTTTTGAAAGTCCGCCGATAGAAATAATCCATTCGTAAACGAGCTTTGCTACATAAATGCAGTAACACGGGGGTGTATTATACATAGAATTGTTCTCTGCCATAACAGAATAATCGAGCATTGTCGGTATGTCAGCACGGGCATTACCTATAAGGTCATCACGTACTATAACAACAGTAAGTCCTGCGGGAGCCATATTTTTCTGAGCACCGGCATATATAAGCCCAAAGCGGCTTACGTCAACCGGCTCCGAAAGTATGCAGGAAGACATGTCTGCAACGAGCGGAATATCACCGGTATCTGGAATGTATGGGAATTTTGTTCCGTATATAGTGTTATTAAAGCATATGTGCACGTAATCTGCATCAGGTCTGAAAGAAGCTTTATCGGTTTTGGGAACAAATGTAAAGTTTGCATCTTTGCTTGTTGCAGCAAGAGCTACATCACCGTATTTCGCAGCTTCTTTATATGCCTTGCCGGAAAACTGACCTGAAACGATATAATCTGCTTTCTTGTTTTTATTCATAAGGTTAAGCGGAACTGCCGCGAACTGAGTAGAAGCACCTCCCTGCAAGAAAAGCACTTTATAATTATCGGGAATATTCATAACCTCGCGAAGCAGCTTTTCCGCCTCAGTTATTATTGCATCATATACAGGGGAGCGGTGGCTCATTTCCATAACGGACATACCGCTATCACCATAATTTACCATCTCGCTTGCAGCTTTTTCAAGCACTGAAAGTGGAAGCATTGACGGTCCTGCAGAAAAATTATAAACTCTTTTCATAAGCATCTCCTTAAAATTAATTTATTAATTATACTATATGTTATAAATTATATAACTTTAGTTAAGTAAATTCAAGTTTTTTTAAAATTTTCGTCGTTTTATATTAATATTTCGCTTCCTGTTTTTTTAATTTTGTACAGTTTTTCATTGTATGAATTACTATATATAAAATTTTAATGCTTTTCACTATTTGTTTTATATTTTCAGTATAGATTAACTATTCCCGTTTTAATGAAAACGGCGCTCCCCAAACAAAGAGCGCCGCAATCTTTTTAATATTTACTCAGCTTCTGTTTCTGACTCAACAGTTGCGCCGTAAAGATTTGTTATAATACTATTCATATTAGTTACGTTAACCTTAACGTAATCAACGAATTCGTCGTAGGACTCTTTACATCCGCTAAATGTGTTGTAATCCTTTGCATAAGCTGTGGGTATTGTAGTTCTGTCATACTCATAATAATCAAGAGTGTACTGAACCGTTGTAAGAGCGTTATAAAGCTTCTTAAGAGAAGCGGCATCGTTAAATGTATCCGCATTACCGATAAGGGTGTTAGCTATGTTGGTGCTGGTCTTTATATCACCCTTGTAAACGCCCTGTCTTTTAGTTGTATCAACCTGAACAGAGTTATCTGTGCTCTCAACGGGCTTCCATGAGTTCATAGCTGCCCATGTGTAACCTACGTTGCTTGTGTCGCCTACACTCTCAACATACTCAAGAACTACCGCAACCTTAAGGGACATAGTTGTTGTAGACTCAATGATAAGACGTTTTACGCCAACACGTCCGTACTCGCGCTCACCGCCCAAGTTTACAGAATCTTCAGTAACATATGTACTTGAAAGCAAGGGAGTTTCCGTATCCTGCTCGAAGGTAAACTTAAGTTCACTGTAAGTACCGGGAGTTACAAGAGCCGCTCTGAGTATTCTTTCATTTCCGTCTTTATCTGTAGCAGAAAGATAAGCAAATTTTCCAGTTTCATCAATTTGAATAGATGTAGCTGCGGTATGAGCAACCCACTTTATCATATTAATGTTAACGTTACAGTCAAGCTCATCCTGAAGAACAATGGTATTACCGTTGTTGGTTACAAGCATACCTCTTGTAGCAGCACTTGCGTTACCGAAGTAAACGTTTGTATTATCAACGATTGCATATGAACCGTACTCATTAGTATACGGAGTTGTCATAACACCTCTGGAATCAGGGTACTGACCGTAATTAATTACAATATCATTACCTTCAAGAATAACTACGTTATGTCCCTCTGCGCTTACTCTGTAGTGCTTATATCTGTTAACACCGAAGTAATCGTAAACGTTGTAGTTTTCACTTCCAAGGTCCATAAACCAGAATATTCCGTTATCCTGATAAATGAAGTTACCCGAGTCAAGATGTCCGTGACTTGCATCATTCTGGCCGCCCATAAGACCTACGTATCTTGCACCCTCTTCCCAATCGGATCTTGATACGAAAGCATCAATACCGGGCATGTAGTAAGTGAGAGGAAGCTCGGGAGCTTCATACTGCTCTGTAGGATAATAGAGAAGGTCGTATATGGATATTACCTTACCGGGCTTTCCGGCTGCAAGCTGATTCTGACGAATAGCTATAAGAGCGGAGTCCGAATAGTAAGAACCAACGAAGAAGAACATCGAGGAATCAATTGTAGAAAGCTCACCTGTTGTGACACCGTCTCCGCCGCCATCGTGATAGTTCCATACGTAACCGTCGGAATTTTCGATATGCACTGCATAGTAGCAGGTTGTCTCAATTCCCCAAGTATCCATAAGACCGTAATCGTCCCCCGTTGCGCTCATAAGAGCCATAACAAGCTTGAAGAAATAGTTAGTACCGTAGTTCCAATATGTTGCTGATTCAATATATGAACCGTCAGGCGCATATTGATCAAGACCATACTTACCAATATTAATTAAGTTATTTCCTAAAAGGAAGATTGCTTCCGACTTTTCCTTTTCGTTAAGCTCAAGGTAATCAAATATAGCCATTGAACCTATAATCATGCCGGCAGAACCAACTGCGTTGGAGCTTGTGGAAAGGGTTGTATAACCACTCTGGTCTCCAAGAGATCTTGCGTGCTCGCAAACCTTACCGCTCGCGGAAACATAACCGTCGTGAACACCAAGTGCATAAATTCCCTGTGCGATGAGCTCAGGATTGCCTATTTCCTTGAATATATTATAGAGCCAGTCATAAGTAATAGCTATGTTGGCGGTTGCTTCAGCGCAGTCTGTGAAATAACCGGGACCCCAGTGTGTCCAATCAGCAAGAGCAACACACCAATCATATGCAAGCTGTGCGTACTTCTTGTCGCCGGTGATTTGATATGCAAATGCAAGATTGGGAAGCCATTCTGTGTAATCAACAACAATCTCAAGTCTTCCTGCAACAGGATCGTATCCGTCAGGAGTATCATCCGGGTTAGTGTCCGAAACAGTGAAGTCACTGTATACGTTTACGGGAGTCATGCCGTCCTTAATACCCTTGTACTGACCGCCTTCAACCTTTGCATACTTTTCATAATTTGCATTAGCATCGTCCACTATCTTCTGAAGGTTTGCTTTAAGCGCTTCATTTTCTCCGGAAGCGTATGCTGCCTTCAAGGAATCGAACGTGCTCTGATTTGTAAGTATGTAGGGATGTGAAAAATCGTTAGTGTGCGCCTTTACGTTTTCGTAAATTTTATTACCTGTGGAAACGTAAGAGTTTGTCAGCTTCGCCTCTTCAACCGTGTCGAAAAGGAACTTCTTCATGAAGTCAAGCATCAAATCAAGGTCATCTGTTCTGTTAACGATATCTTCGTTGTCCGAATCATCATCACGGGTTACATCCTCGTAAATTACAATAAGTCCCATATCGTCATAAACAGTGAGCATACCTGGGAAAAGTTTTTCTACGTCTTCAAGAGCAATTACCGAATATGCTTTATCTGCATTTGTAATAACACCGGGAACTGCGCTCAAATCAATTTTCTGATTATCAACAGCAGCATTGTCACGACCGAGTGTAATATTAGTTATACTTGTACCTGTGGTGATGTCGTAAGACTTACCGTCCGGATGCAAATAATAAGGATATCCGATATAATCAAGAAGCAATTCAAGGGGTATCATCACGTTACCGCTATTAAGCACGGGAATACCGTACTTTTCTGCGATATAGGTTTTCTCGTTAGCAACCAGTGCATTTCCGACGCCAAGCTTCATAATCAAAGCTTCTTCTAGTATCTGGTTTTTCGTTTTGACGTTAGTTCCTTGAAGAATCTCTATTGTCTTAACAGCATTTGCGTCAACTCTCTGACCGTAATTATCCTCAGGGATATCAAGCGGTTCTTCAAATGCCGCCTTTGCATTCTGATAAATAGAAAGATTATCAATGCAGTAGCTCTTTCCGATATGAGAGTCGTCAGTGCCGGCAGGAATGTTCATACGGAATTGAGTAATCGCCTTATCTCCGAATACATCATATCCGAACTGAACGTCAGCCGAGTTCTCATAGTTTTCACCCCAAAGGATTTTACACTTAAGAGGAGTAGGCATTCCCTGTGCTCCCCAGTCGAAGAGAAGTGCTATATTAAGCCATTCATTTTCAATCTTTCCGAGCTTTACGCCCCAGTTAGCTCCGCATCCCAGACAGGTGTTGCCCTCCGTAACAGTGTGATCGCACTTGTCACAAGCAGCACAATATCCGTTAACAATCGTGCTGGAATCATGTGTACATTTAGTAGCCGAGTTAGCTGCGGAAATGGAGGGGAAAGCAATGAGCTCTCCCAACGCATTAATGCTCAAAATATTGATTGTTTTCTTCTGACGGGTATAACCTGTCATTATATTACCCATACCTGCACAAACATCATCTGCTTTGATTGAAAATTCTATTACTGTTCCGCCGGACAAAGCTGTGTTTGAGTTTCCTGCGAAGTTAAAGTATACATAACCTGCAGTTGTACTTCCTGCTTCAGCACGAAGGAAGTAGTTGTAAGAATAATCAGTCGTTACCTCATGGTCAATGCTGTAATTGTGAGTTTTCTTTTCACTTGTTGTAAGACCATTTTCGTAGTTCCAACCCTCATCAAATGTTCTGTTATAAAGAACAAGTATATCCTCGTCCAGTCCACCTTCTCCTTCTTCTTCAGCTGCGCTGAAGAAAGTGAAAACAGAAAGTGTAGAAATAAGGAAAGCAAACAACAGTAATATTGATACTAATCTTTTATTATTCTTTTTCATTATTTCATTCTCCTTCCTTATTTGCTAAATAAGCTCTTGATTACAGCGAGCACTGCAGCTGCAACCTTATTCGTTCTTACCGAGCAAACTACACCGCTCATTGCTTCAATATCTGCATTAGCGGAATTTACATTTGTCATATATTCGGCAAGCTTTGC
>JAZSJG010000098.1:0-21110 GCA_045534215.1 Eubacteriales bacterium | reverse complement strand
CCGCTTGGCCTCCGACTTAAGAAGGTCGGTACATCCGCATACCTTGTTCAGTATCCGGCAGATAAAGAGGGTTCATCTTACACAACTGTTTCAAATGTTAATAAAATAGAAGATTACGCCTTCAGTTCATCCATCCTAAAATCTATAGTTATAGGAGGTAAGGTGTCTGCAATAGAAGAGGGTGCTTTTGAAAACTGTCAGTATCTGATGACTGTTTCCATTAACAGCTCTGCTGCAAAAATTACAATTTACACAAAGGCATTTGCCGGTTGTTCACACCTTAAGCTTTTGAAGATTGAGAACGATACGGTTCCGGATTTACAGACAAATGTTTTTGTCGGTGTTCCCGATAATTTTGCAGTATACGTTCCCAGCGCTAAAATCAAGAGCTATCAAACGGCTTCTAACTGGAGAAACCTAAGTATATATTCATTTAACGACCTTATTGGCAATTATGCCGTTGAAGAGGTAGAGGGTGGATATATGATACGTCAGTATTTTGGCGATGCAACTGAGCTTGTGCTTGATGAAAAAATCAACGGCAAAAATATAGTTGCTATCGGTGACTATGCCTTTGCATATTCGACTCTTGAGAGAATAACAATAAATTCCAATATAATTTCTATAGGAAACAGCGCCTTCAAGGGTTCAGCTTCGCTTAAAAATGTCATTATGAAGTGCCAGCCACCAGCTCTCGGAAGTGAAGTGTTTGCAGGAGTTAACGAGGCATACACAGTTCATATTGACGGAGCGTCTACCTTGTATGATGAATATGCGATAGCAGCCGGTTGGTCGGAAATTTTCGCTGCAGGAAAGCTCAAATAATAAGGAGTTGTCATGGAAAGCATTTTTTCAAATTTTATATATCAACTTCTCCTAACCGTAGGGGTTGTGGTTTTGTTCGGTTCAATAATAGCTTTTTGCAGGCGTATGTTTTGCCGTATAATAGGTCCCAGCGGTCCTAAAATTCTGTTGATAACAGGATTCATAGGAACACCGATACACGAACTTAGTCACGCTTTGATGTGTATAATTTTCGGACACAAAATAACTGATATGAAGTTATATCAACCCGACTCAGATGATGGGGTTCTCGGATACGTAAACAGCTCTTATAACCCAAGAAATCTCTATCATCAGATAGGCAATTTCTTTATAGGTGTTGCTCCCATTATATGCGGCAGCGGTGTGCTTATCGGTCTTATGTACCTTTTGACCCCAGCGCTTTGCTCTTCGGTTCTTGCAGTTTTTGATTCTGCATCTTTGAATCTCAACTCATTTAATATTGGCGTAATAGGTGAGTTTTTCTCGGTGTTTTGGAAGGCGATTCTCCTCATTCTTGATTTTTCCAATATGTCAAATTTCCTTTGGTGGATATTTATAATTCTTGCTTTTATGATTTCGACGCATATGGAAATAAGTCCTGCTGACATAAAGACAGGTGCCGGAGGATTTGGATTTATCGCAGGAATTTTACTCATAGCAGATGTTGTTATGTATTTTATAGATGACCTTCTTTCTACCGGTCTTCTTTCGGGCGTAACCTCGGCAATAATCGGATTTTCGGGAACGATGGTAGGTTTCCTTGGAATTTCAGCGATATTTTCGATATTCATGCTTTTTGTCGCTTTTATAGTTAAGATGGTAGGTATGATATTACACAGATAAAATTTAAAGGTGTTTTACTGATGAAAAGGATAAAATCTCTTCTTTTAATACTAACTAGCATAACCTTTCTTCTTTTTTTAACATCTTGCGGTGAGGGGTCGAAGATACTTAAAGGTATAACGTTAAATGTAGATAAAACCGAACTCGTGTACGGTGAATCTATATCCCTTACGTTTACGCCTTCCCCTAAAAATCCGTCAAAATATCTTGAAAAGGAATACAAATCTCGTTGTATAGAATATTACATAAGAGTAAACGGTGTTGATACAAGAATTTCGACAAACGGTGAGGACCACGTAACTTATACTCCGACTGTTTGCGGTGAATTGATTTTTTGGGCAAAGTACTGTAACCACAGTCAGCACTATGACACTAAGGATGATATAGTTTCCGAGTATGTAACGGTTACAGTGAAGGGAATAGAAATAAAGACTAAAGAAGACCTTAAAAACATTTCCGGTTCTTCTGCTTATGAGCTTGCCTCTGATATAGACCTCGGCGGTGACGAATGGTTCCCGATATCTTTTAGCGGAATGCTTGACGGAAAGGGTCACACAATTTCAAATTTCACTCTGGAGGATAACCGCGAAAATCTTGGATTTTTCTCCGAACTCAAGGGAACTGTCACAAATTTGAATTTTAAAGATGTTAAGGTAGATATTAGAGGAACAAAATCATGCATAGGAATAGTCGCAGGAGTTAACAGCGGCACAATAAAGAATGTCAAAATTTCAGGAACATGTTATGCACCATACTGCAATTACGTTGGTGCTGTTGCAGGTCAAAATGCAACATCGGCAACAATTATAGATGTTGAAGCTGATGTAAACGTTTTCGGAATGGAATGGGTTGGCGGAATATCCGGTTGCAGTTTTGGCAATGTAGAAAACGCAATCCATAAAGGAAGCGTTGAGGGTGACACCAAAACCGGCGGCGTACTTGGATATGCTTACGGTAGCGTTAAAAAGGTTGAAAACCATGGAGATGTTACCTCAAACGGTGAATGCTGCGGTGGAGTTGTTGGGACTTCCGCTGCAAAGGTTGAAGATGTAAAAAATTACGGTAAGGTTCATGGAAAAGATTATACCGGAGGAATTATAGGTAAAATTGAAGGCGGAAGTGTTCAAATAGCAGAATCTTTTGCCGATGTAAACGGAAGATGCTATGTTGGAGGCCTTTTCGGTTATTCCACAGTGTCCCTTGTAGGTTTCAAAAACGAAAATTCGGTAACAGCAAGTTCAAACTATGTTGGAGGAATTGTTGGTTGTCAAGATAATTATTTCACAGTTTCAAATTGTGAAAACAGTGGAGCAATAGTTTCGAACTGCCTCGATGATAACTCATATACCGGCGGAATAGGCGGACGAATTTTAGGTTCCGTCGAAAAGTGTTCCAACAAAGCAAGTGTAACTGCTTCCGGAAATTATGTGGGAGGAATCACGGGCGCCATATCATCACCTTGTACAGATTCTGTAAATGAAGGTGAAATAAGAGGCGGCGGGTATGTCGCAGGTATCGCCGGCGAAAGCTACTCAAACATCGAAGAATGCGAAAACAAGGGCAATATTACTTCTACAGGATTGTATACCGGAGGAATAACGGGTTATATAAGCGGTTCGGTTGAAATCTGTGACAATTATGGTATAATTAACGGTAAGAATTGTACAGGTGCTATTGTAGGTCGTCTTGGCGATTCGATATACAGCTGCAATAATTACGCTGACGTAACAGGTGAGTATTATACCGGTGGTTACGTAGGTTATGCAGAAAATACAAATACAGTGATTAGAGGTCTTGTAAACAATAATGCGGTTACAGGTTCGGGTTATCTTGGCGGAATAGTTGGATACACCGGAGGAGTTGTAATCGAATGTACAAACAATGGAGATATTCAGCAACTGAGAACACTTGTTGATTCTAACGGTTCTTACTCCTATCTTGGTGGCGTGGCAGGCAGGTGCAGAAAAATACAAAAATGTGAAAACCAAGTCCATATAGCAGGTGAGGGACAATACGTTGGCGGTGTTGCGGGATATGTTAACGATACTCTCGAGGAATGCAAGAACTTAGGCGAGGTTGAAGGTTCATATTATGTCGGAGGTATTGCGGGATGTGCCTATAACAGTGCAATTAATTCTAAAAACTACGGCGATGTGGCCGGTATTAGTAGCGTAGGTGGAATATGCGGTGCTGCAAGCTCTATAAGCGGGTGTGAAAATTTAGGTCAGATTTTAATACTTTCCCCATAAAATAGAAAAATTAACTTTATATAGGAGCAGATATGAAAAGATTCTTCTTATATTTGATCGCACTATTTAGTGCATTGACACTTTTGGGTTCCTGTGCAGGTGTATCGCCGGATATCCCCAATAATGAAAAAGCTACTTATAGTCCGTCAGACCTTCTTTATGCAACAGAAGCGGATCAAGAGCTTGCCGAAGTAGAAGGCAGAACATATTATAAGAAAAATGACGGTTGGGCAGTTGTTGCTATAGTTCGTGTTGATAGCGGAAGCGCCGGTGTTGTTCTCGTAGGAAGAACGCCCGAGGCGGTATCCTTTTATACCAGCTATAACAGTCATGTAATAGCAGAATATACGACATTCGAATACGATGGTATTACTTGGTATTGTTCGATTAACGAATACTTTATGGGCAGTGCTAATTTTGATGAATATGTCAAAGAGGATATCTATTTTATCGAAGCAGCGGATGTTGAAACAGCAGGAAAAGAAATAATTAAAATTGCAGATACAAGCGGCTCAACAATTACTATTTCTACTGTTGAAGATTTGCAGGCACTTGCCAACACAAACAGAATAGCTGTACTTGCTCAAGACCTTGACCTCTCCGGTGTTGCAAATTGGACTCCTATTGAAAACTTTACCGGCTCTATTGACGGAAAGGGATATAAGATTACGGGGCTCACCCTGACCGATGCAGGTGTTGCACAATCTGTTGGACTTTTTGCAGAGCTAAAGGGTGAAGTATGCAACCTAACTGTTGAAGCCAACATATCCTCCTTTGGAGTTGATGCACGCGTGGGAGTTATTGCAGCTACAAATAGTGGAATAATTCGCAATGTAACGGTTAAAGGAAGTGTAAATGCGGCATACTGTACCAATGTTGGCGGTATAGTCGGATATAATAACAAAGGTACACTTGCAAAGTGTACAAACGAAGCTACTGTCGTTGGCGGTGAAAATGTTGGTGGCGTAGCAGGATATTTATTCTTCGATAAGACAACATCATGCGGCGAAAACGTCAACAATGGATTGATTACAGGTACTAAAAACGTAGGCGGCGTTTTCGGTTCTCTTGTGGCAGCTGATACCGAAATCTCATTCAGCGTTGCAACTAACAACAACGTAATTAACGGTACCGATAATGTAGGCGGTGTATTTGGATATGTATGCGGTTATACATCATCTTACAGTAAATATAATTTGGATGCCTGCTCAGTACTTACAAACAACGGAGAAGTTGTTGCAAAGGGAAATTATGTCGGTGGTGTTATAGGATATGCAGAAAGACTTACGGCAATAAATACTGCTTCAAATAAAGCAGACGTAAGTGCTAACGGAAATTATGTCGGCGGCATCGTTGGATATGCTCCTAACACGGAAATCTTTGTAAACGGAGCAAACGAAAATTCTGTATCAGGTAATGCATACGTCGGTGGTATTGCAGGATACGCAGGTGTTATCAGAAATGCAGAAAACAAAGGCAACATCAGTTCCGGAGCGGTTATAATGGAAGACAGCGTACTTACGGCGTATGTCGGCGGTATTGCAGGATATTGCAAAGGACTTGTAAACTGTAAAAACACAGTCGATATTTCAGTTACTCATGCCGGCTCATATGTTGGTGGACTTGCCGGATATATGGCAATTCTCAAAGCGGATTCCTTTATGTCTAACATAAATGAGGGTATAATATCTGCAAAGGGAAGCTATGTAGGCGGCCTTGTCGGATATATTAAAAACGCAGATTATATCGAATATAATTTAGTTAACAACGAAAACAAGGGCGATGTAAGCGGTGCTTCCTACGTAGGTGGTATTATGGGATACATTGTGACAAGCAATTATTACGGTTCTGAAGCAAGCTACAAGCTTAATGTCCTTACAAATTCCGCAGAAATTTCAGCCACCGGTGACTATGTTGGAGGTATTGTCGGAGCTATTGATGCCTCCGGTGTTATTACCGCAAGCAAAAACACTGCTTCAATAACAGGTAAAAATTATGTAGGCGGAATTATCGGAAAAGGCGATAAAACTTATATAAATGCCACAGGAAATGAAAATAACAGTACAATTACAGGTTATGCGTACGTTGGCGGCTTTGCTGGAAGAGTAAATTCTGTCGAATCTGCTACTAACAACGGAATAATTGTTTCACTCGGAAGTGTTATAGAGAAAAATGAAGCATATGCACATGTCGGAGGTGTTGCCGGATTCTGTTACTACGCTTCTAACTGTCATAATACTGCTGACATCACTGTAACATCAGGCAGATGTGTTGGCGGAATTGCGGGTTCTGTTTGGATGACTATTAAGAATTCTTTAACCATGGAAAGCAACGTTAATGATGGTGTAATAAGCGGCACAGATTATGTTGGCGGAATATTTGGATTTGTTGCAACTCCTCAAACAGAAGATGCATCGGCGGGATGCTCACTTCAACGCATGGAAAATAACGCGAATGTAAGCGGAAATAACTACGTTGCAGGTGTTATCGGTTATTCTAAAGGATATTCCCGTTATGGTGCTGATGTTGTAACGACGCTTAATTTGTGTAAGAATCTCGGTGAAATTTCCGGCAGCTCCTATGTAGGCGGAATTGTTGGAAGCCATGATGAGTACTTTAATACATCACAGGATATTCTCGAAACTAACACAACTATAAGCGGAAGCTTAATAGGTACAAAAAACAATTAAAAAATACAAAAAGGTTTGCCTGAGTTCAGGCAAACCTTTTTATAATATTATTTGATTTCAATAGGAAGGGGCATGGAGAGAATATCCAGCGTATCTCTGTAAACATTTTCAAGCTTTGCTCCAAGCTCCATCATATATGTTCTTGTACGGTAAACACCAATGTTTCTTGTGTGTAATCCCTCAGCGTTGTCGCCATACCAGTTTCTGTGACACACAGGCCAAATATAAACATCTGCACCTATCTTCTCGTAGCACTCCTTGGAAACATTTCCAACTCCGTGATGTCCTACTTGAACAACGTCACTCTTCAGCTCATCTCCGTATGTTGAAATAAGATAATTTGAAGCATATGTCTCGGCATCTGCTAAAAACATAAACTTCTGTTTTCCGTTATCATAATTCAAACGAATAACAACGCTGCTGTCGTTCATATTAAGATTATCCATATCCTCTTCAAAAGGAACGCGGATAATGTCAAAATCGAATTCGTCGACAACAATCTTATCTCCGACGGAAAGCTGTACACGCTCTGCTCCTATCAATTCCTTGGAGTTCATGAGTGCATCGTATGCTTCGATGGACTTCATATCAACTCTTTCGTAGAATGACTTTGGAAGAAGTGTACAATACATCTTCTCAACTTCAAGGCGGTCTTTCCATTCCGGATCGGTCGCAAACTTAACGTATGCTCCGTGATGGTCAGAGTGAAGATGGGTGATAAACCAAGCACTTATAACAGGTTTTTTGCCTTCAGAAAGTTCTTCAAGAGCAAGAACAAGACGTTCAAGATCTTGCTTTCGTCCGCCATCCATTACGACAAGCTTTCCGCTCTTAGTCTTGAGAATAAAAGAGTTAGAGCTCCAGTCGAGTACCTCTTGGCTTCTTAATGAATAAAATGCAGCTCCGTCTATCTTCTTTATCTTTTGCTGTCTGATTGCTTCACGAGTAAAGCTGAAATTATAATCTGGAACCTCAAGTGTATCATATGTAGGGAAGCTTTTCCAATCTGCATATGAGAAATCATATCCCAAAGCAGCTTCAACATATCTGTAAACGGCATGTGCCGTTCCGTAAGCATTATCATTAAGAAGGTCGTAAGCATAATAGGGCTTTTTCTCAATTTCCTTACAACCAAGACCGGTTATATAAACTCTGGTTCCGTGTGTTTTTATGACATATTCCCACACACCCTCGGGGTATCTTTCAAAGGGAATACCGTCCTCTGTTTCGCGAGTAGTTCTTCCGATAACTATCTCGTAATCTTGCATAGGGGTATCGTCTGTAACGATAGGAATTTTAACTCCTCGTACAATTCTTATTTGCTGTTGAAGAAAAGCGGCTGCTCGATTTTCTGTAGATCCGGGGTTCTTCGGCATAACTATTCTATAATTTGAAATATCCATGTCTTTCTCCTTGTTTATACAGGTTTTTCATATGTTAAAATTATATAATACCGTAAACATAAAGTCAATATTAAATATATAATAATGATTATTATTTCATTAAAATACGCGCAGTATTAGCTATTAATTCCACTGTTGCATCTATTCCGAGCGTAGAAGAATTTATGGCCATGTCGTAATTGTCGTATTTTCCCCATTTATTTCCGGTGTAGAAATTATAATAGGTAGAGCGGCGCTTATCGGTTTTGTTCATAAGATCAATAATTTGCGAAGCTTTTATCTCCGGATGTCTTTGTGCAATCCTTGCTTTTCTGTGCTCAAGGTCACCGTATATGAAAAGTCTTAAAAGATTTTCTTCATTTCTTAAAACGTAATCGGCACATCTTCCAATAATAACACAGCTTCCATTTTTTGCATATTCCTTTATAACATCAGACTGTACAATAAAAAGCTTATCATTGAGAGGCATTTTATAGCCGAAATGTGTGGCGATTCCAAGTGTATTAGAGCCCATAGCTAAAGTATAGAGCAAACTGTTTACGGCAGATTCATCAGCCCTTTTTATGACTTCTTCATGAAGGTCGCTTGTTGCTGCAGCATCCTTTATAATCTCTTTATCATAAAGCGGAATTCCAAGAAGTGCTGAAACCTTTTCTCCAATTTCTCGTCCGCCACTTCCGTATTGACGTGCGATTGTTATTATAAGTTTCTTTGACATAAATGAATCTCCTTTCGATATCGCTCGATATTGTAAACATTATAACAAAAAATATATGATTTGTAAATAATAAAAGCGGTTTTTCAATAAAATCTTGAAAAAAAGAGTGCATTATGCTAAAATTAGTTTAGTATTAATTATTCAAGTTAACCTTAAGGGGCAAAAAAATGAAACTTGCATTATCCTCATCAATTTCTAAAATTGACGAATTCGTAAAGGAAAACCTCGGAATACAAACTCGGGAGTTAATAAATAAAAGTGGAGAGGCCGTTGCAAAAGCAGTGCGGCTTAAGCTCGAAAATGGTAAAAAAGTGGTTGTTCTTGCAGGTAAAGGCAACAACGGCGCAGATGGATATGCGGCTGCGATTTTTCTTCTTCCGGATTATGATGTTGTCGTTGTTGACGTTTTAGGTATGGGGTTGAAAAATAATGACGGTAAGCATTTTTATCAAACATATGTAGAAAAAGGCGGAAAAATACTTAATTACGAAACCGATAAATCTGTGCTCGAAGTAATAAAATCTGCTGATTGTGTGGTCGATGCAATATTTGGCACAGGATTTAAGGGTGAAATGCCGGAAAAAATTAAAGAGATTGCATTTGCTGTAAGAGCTATGGTAGGTGCGCATAAGATTGCAGTTGACGTACCTCTTGGGGTAAATGCAGATAACGGAAGCGTTAGCGATTCTGCTATTTATGTAGGTTCTACAGTGCAGCTTTCTTATGTTAAGCCCGGGATAATTTCATATCCGGCAAAAGCATTTGTAGGTAAAATTATTTACGATGACCTCGATCTTCCTATGCGAGAAATAGAAAGCGAATTCGAATTCAATTACCGTGCCATAGACGAAAGAATGGCAAAAGAAATATTACCGAAAAGGGAAGAAAATTCAAACAAAGGCAGCTTTGGCAAGCTTCTTCTCGTGACCGGAAGTGCAAAGTACAGAGGTGCAGCGCACCTTGGAACAGAAGCGGCGTTACGCTCTGGAGTGGGTGTTGTAACATATCTTGGAACAAGGGCAATATGTTCTGAGTTAGCGGCTAAATTTCCTGAAGTAATATATAAACCCGAGAAAGCAATTGATCGCTTCACAGAGTCGGATATTCGCGCAATCGTGGAACTTTCGAACATACATTCTGCAACTCTTATCGGTTCGGGTTCAAACAATACCGATGGTCTTCTTAAGCTTGTTTTGGCCTTGCTTTCTTCGGAGGGAACACCTCTTATTCTTGATGCAGATGCTATAAATGCCCTTTCTTCAATAGGTGAAAACGGTATTCGTGCAATAAGGGAGGCAAAAAGAAAAGTAGTTATAACTCCTCACCCTCTGGAATTCGCGAGAATTTCACAGAATGAAGTATCATATGTACAGCTTCACCGTCTTGAAGTAGCAGAAAAATTTGCCAAAGAAAATAATTGCTTAGTTATTCTCAAGGGTGCAGGTACAATAATTTCAAACGGACATAACACTTATATCGACTCCACAGGAACTTCTGCTTTGTCTAAAGCCGGCAGCGGTGATGTATTGGCAGGAGTAATAGCTTCATTTATAGCACAAGGAAAGCTTTCGCTTATCGATGCTTCAGCGCTTGCAGTGTATTTTCATTCAAAAGCAGGGGAAAATCTTTCGTATGAATTTTCTTCGTACGGAGTAACACCGTCAGATTTGCCGTGCGAAATAGCGAGATGTATATCAGCGATAGAAAAAACGAAATAAAACTGTTAAAAGGCAATGCGCATGTGCACATTGCCTTTTCTGTATCATACTGAGCTTTATTTTATTGAACGGTATAAATATTCTGCAGCTTCCGCTCTTGTCACAGTCGAGTTGCCATCTATTAATTCACCGCTATTTACGAATATTCCGGCACTGCACATAGCATAAACACTTGCTCTTGCCCAGGTGGGAATTTCGTTAATGTCAGAAAATACGGGTACGTTGCTATCGGACTTGAGATTTAGAAGACGACTCATTATGACAGCCGCTTCATATTTAGTAATCTCTTTGTTTGGAGAAAATACGAGCTTTCCATCCTTGAATTCACCGTGAATAATTCCATTTCTTTGAGCAGTAGCAATATATTCAACAAGTGCTGTTGGAATATCAGAGTTGTCATCAAAATATGATTCTAAAATTGTGTTATCTCTTTTAAGACCTGCAATCTTCATTGCCATTGCAACGAATTCTGCCTTGGTTACGGTATCATCGGGTCGAAAGAAAAATGAGTCTCCCACCAATTCTCCGCTCATTATTCCCATGCCCGTCATAGCTACACTGGCGTTATACTCAGCTCTTGTAGTCATATCCTCATATTCAATCTCGCTCATTCTTTCTTTGACAGTGATATTAACTGTTTGAAGGGTTGAAAAATTGCCGTATTCATCTCTGGCAACGTATCTGAATGAATCCTTTCCGACAAACGAGTCATGGGGCGTGTAACAATATTCGCCGCTCGATTTGTTTGTTACTCTAAGAGTTCCGGATGAGGGATAAGACACAATTATATACTCAATTTCGTCCCCCTCTGCATCTGTAGAACACATTTTTCCATAGAAACCAATCTCTCTTTGTGTTGTTATGGCAAGACTTTCTTGGTATTCTATGCTAACAGACGGTTCATAGTTTATCTTATCTAAAAATTTGATTGAAAATTCAATTTCTTTACCGTCGGCATATCCGTCAATTGTAAATAAGAAATTGCTTTCCGTAACATTCTTATCCTTTGGAATAAAAACTAAAGAACCGATATTTTTCCTTTTAATGATCGCGCCCTCTTTCACTCTGCGTCCTGCAAGCATAAGAGCCCCGTCAGTGCTGTTAGGTAGCTTTGTTATAGTTATACTCTTAAAGTCACTTATGCATAATGCTTGCTTAAAGTCAGAATCAGAGAAGGTTATTTTTCTGCCGAGAATTCCACTTTTGATAACCTTGATTTCTTCTGCAACAGCAGCTACTCCGGAGCCAAAGTCAGCATAAACAATGCTGCTTCCCACGGCTGTAAAGATAGCTACAGTTGCAAGTAAAAACGCAAGAATTTTTTTCATTCTTTTACATCCTTTCCTTTTTGGGATTACCCCTTTTTCTTATATTCTCCCGCTTTATTCCTTCTTTATTCACGAGTTTTTTAATTATTCGCTTCCTATTCAGGTAGTCCATTGACAATATTTAACTTATGTTGTATAATTTTATAGATATTATTTATTTGTCTTCTATTTAGGAGTTAATATGCTGAAAAAGCTTTCGAAAAAACATATAATAATTTTTGTCTCAGCACTCGCTGTTGCCGTCATATCTTTGATTTTAGTATTTTTGTTAGTCGGCAAAGCAGATACTGAACGAAAAAAATTTATTTATGAAGATTTTGAGTACGTTATTCTTGATGACGGACGCATTGAAATTGCTAAATACATCGGTTCTGATATTAAGGTTACCGTTCCCGATGCGATAAAGGGTAGGAGTGTATGTTCTATAGGGGCATACGCGTTTGCTGAATCCTCCGTTACACAAGTAGTTCTGGGCAGCTTTACGAAACGCATAGAAGATTATGCCTTCTATAACTGTCAAAACCTTGAAGAAATTTTAATGGAAGAAGAGCTTTTGTCAATAGGCGCCTATTCTTTTTATAATACAGGACTGAGGGCTATCGAAATTCCCAATAGCGTTACTGTAATAGAAGATGGTGCTTTCGCATATTGCAGATATATCAGCGAATTAAATATTCCGTCTTCCGTTCAATCTGTTGCCACCGGTGCTTTCAGTTATTGTGACGGTCTTAGTAGGGTAGTATTCGAGGAGGGTGTTAAGATTTTGGAAGAAAGCTCTTTTTCAAGATGCATATCTCTTAAAGAGGTTAAACTTCCCGAATCAATTGTATCTATTGGCAACTATGCATTTTATGAATGTGAAAAGCTTGAATCGCTAAGCATTGGAAGTAAGGTATCTTCTATTGGTGTGCAGTTTTTATCGGGATGCAGTTCTCTTAAACAAATAGCGATTAACGTTGCCAACGCGCGCTACGAGGTAGTGGCAGAAGCACTCATAGACAAAACTGAAAAATCTCTTATGCTTATGCCTCCAAAAGCAAATGTAACAGAGTACACCGTTCCGTCATACGTTGAAGCTATTTCTGAAAACGCCTTCAAGGCATGCGAATTCTTAGTTACGGTTAATTTACCGGACGGTCTTAAGACAATAGGAGAGAGCGCCTTTTATTTTGCACCAAAGCTTAAATGCGTAAAAATTCCCGACAGTGTTACACGTATTGGCGGACGAGCTTTTTACGGAACGGAATTTTTCAACTCTTTGAACGACGAGTTTTCTGTTGTAGGTCAGGGTATTTTAATTAAATATACACCTAAAAAAGATACTAACGGAAAGTACATTGAAACAGAAAATTCCATCCCCGTAACAGATACGGTTAACCAAGGTGGTGCTACTGTAAAAAAACAGATTGGCGTTTACGTAACAATTCCCGATAATGTAATATCTATATCTTCTGCATTTATCTATTCATCCGATGTAATAGGTGTTACAGCAGGAGAGAAAACCAAGGAAATTTCGGAATATGCCTTTTATCATGCCGCTTCTATTGAAAGTATAGATTTATCGGAAAGCTCGGTTGTTCATATAGGCAAGAGTGCTTTCGAAAGCTGCACACTTCTTGAACGTGTGGCATTACCGCAGAATCTTACGTCGGTAGGTACCCATGCATTCTATGCCTGCGGTGCAATAAAAAGCATCACCATACCGCAGTCACTTAAATATTTGAGCGACTATATGTTCGGTGAATGCCGTTCTCTTAACGAGATTGTTATTCCGGAAGGAATTGAAGTAATAGGTAAGTATGCATTTGTGAATACAAAATCATTAAAAGTATTCTATATACCAAAAACACTTTTACAAATATCCGATTATGCTTTAGCTGCTTCGGGCATTGAAAGAATAAACATTCCCAAAACAGTGAAAAGTGTGGGCGAATATATTCTTTTTGAATGTGAAAGCTTGGTAGAGCTTAAATACTATGCAAATACCGAAAATATTCCGGTAGGTATTTGCATGGGCTGCACATCTCTTTCTTACGTAGACCTTGGAGATAATTATAAAGTAATCGGAAGGGACTCTTTTTACGATTGTTCATCTCTTTCTAAAATTGATTTGCCTAAAAAAGCTTCCGAAATCGGAGATGAAGCATTTGCTTATTGCACGTCGCTTAGTGAAATTTTATTTGGCAAAAAGCTTGTAAGTATAGGTAAAAATGCCTTTTACCGAAATACAGCTATAAAATTCGTAAAGCTTCCTAAGTCAGTAAAGGATTTGAAAGACGGAGCTTTCTTAAATTGCACAGCTCTTGAAGAAATAAATTTATCAGGTATTGTCAATATAGGCGACAGAGTATTTGAACATTGCTCGTCATTAAAGCGCGCCAATCTATCCGGGGTGAGCTTTTATCTTCCTGCTCGACTGTTTTACGGTTGCTCGAAGCTTGAAGATATTGTGCTTAAATCAAACATAGAATATATAGGCAATAGGGCTTTTGCAAATTGCGAATCATTAAAATCGTTTGAGCTTCCAAAATCCCTGATAAAAATTGGGGACAGCGCATTTATCGGCTGCGCAGAGCTTTCAAAATTGGATTGCCCCGAAAATCTTTTGGAAATTGGTGAAAACGCGTTTTATCAATGCAAAGGCATAGAACGAGTAAAATTTTCTGATTCTTTGACGCACATCGGGACGGGCGCGTTTGCGTATTGCTCCTCTTTAACAGAAATAGAGCTGCCTGAATCTCTTACAGAAATAGGAGAATATGTCTTTTCTTCCTGTGAATTGCTTTCAAGCATTAAGCTTTCGTGCTCAATGCGAACTGTAAGTGTCGGATTCTTATCCGGTTGCGTATCACTCGAAAGCATTATTATTCCGGAGGGTATTCACACAATATCGGCTAAAGCATTCAGTCATTGTACTGCACTTAAGGCAGTGAAGATTCCAACATCTCTCATTTTAGTAAATGATGGTGCTTTTGAAAAATGCGACCAACTTGGGCGAGTAGACTGTGATGATGAGAATGCATATTCTAAAATAATCATTATGGAAAACAACGATGCTTTTGCAAAGCTCGTATATGGTGAATGATATGTTCGTTATTAAAATTGCGGGTATTACAGTAGGTATAAATAACAAGCATGAACTTATAGAGAATTTATACAAAGATTATATTACCGATGAGCCCCCGCTTTTTACTGTTGAAGCTTCTTCAGAGGACGAGGAATACAACAAATTAAAGCATAATATAGACCCTATTGATCCGTATGGAGAGAATATGTCTATATTTAGGAGAATATCGGAAAAGTTAGCGGAATATGATGCTGTAGTGCTTCACTCATCCGTTATTAAGGTAGGTAACCGTGCGTATGCTATATCGGCGAAAAGCGGGGTAGGTAAAACAACGCATACTCGTCTTTGGCTTCGCGAGTTCGGAGATGAGGTTGAAATAATTAATGGAGATAAGCCGATAATTAGATTAATAGACGGAAAGCCGATTGTTTTTGGTTCTCCGTGGCGCGGTAAAGAGAAATACGGAGTAAATGATTCTTGCGAACTTTCCGGCATTGTTTTTATCGAAAGAGGACAGGAAAATCGCGCATATGATATTGCATCTAAGGATGCGGACATTCGTTTGATAAAACAAGTATATTTGCCCGAAAAAGAAACAGCAAATCTTTTATTAACCGTGAAATTGGTAAATAAAATTCTGCGCTCGGTAAAACTTGTAAGACTTGAATGCAATATGCAACAGGAAGCAGCGAGAGTTTGCCGTATTGCACTCGAAGATAACAAAAAATAAAAAAAGAGCCGCAATGAGCTCTCTTGGCATTCTACGAGGAATGCACGGGGATTATTGCGGTTCTTCTTTTTTATTCTGCTGTGTAATTATCAAAATAACCTTGAATGAAAACTATAGGAGTGCCTTTATCTCCGGAACCCGATGTAAGATCGCAGAGCGAACCAATAAGGTCTGTAAGACGGCGAGGAGTAGTACCTTCTGAAATCATTTGGCCTACGAGGTTGCCATCTTTCTCATTTATTTTAGTCTTAATAGCTTCTTTAAGAGCATCACCGGAAAGGTCAGCAAAGTCGTTGTCTGTAAGATATTTCAGCTTAAGCTCATTAGGAGTTCCTTCAAGACCGGATGTGTATGCAGGAGAAACTACAGGGTCAGCAAGTTCCCATATTTTACCTACAGGATCCTTGAATGCACCGTCGCCATATACCATAACCTCAACGTTTTTACCCGTCGCATCCTTGATTTTTTTCTGTATAGCATCAACCAGTACTTGACAGTCACGAGGGAAGAGCTTGATTTTGTCTTCTGTTGCTTTGTTTGAACCGAGAAGTCCGTAATCTTCGTTATATCCGCTGCCGTTTACAGAGGAGGTTAATATTTCATCAAGTCCGAAAATCTTTTCTGCGCCTGCAGCTTTAAGCAGACGTCTTGTGCGGAATCTGGTGTGGATATCGCAGTTAATTACATTGTGCGTATAATTAAGTATTGCACGGCAATCATTTGCAAAAATTATTACCGGCTCTGCTCCGCATTCCCTGATAAGACTTTCATAATATTCGACGTAATCAACACCTGTAAAGCGGTGCTTTTCATATCCAAAAAGCTCGCGGTATTTTTCAAGAGAAAGAACATCGCTGTATGGATTAACACCTTTCTCATCAAGCGCATCCAAGCTGACAAGGTGATTTCCGACTTCATCCGAAGGGTAGGAAAGCATCAGGACAACTTTTTTAGCACCGTGTGCGATTCCCTTTAAGCAAACGGAAAAGCGGTTGCGGCTGAGAATAGGGAAGATTACACCGACTGTTTCGCCACCTAATTTCGATTTTACGTCTTCTGCAATGTCGTCTATAGAAGCGTAATTTCCTTGCGCCCTTGCAACGATTGCTTCTGTCATAGCAATTATATCGCGATCGCGGATTTCAAATCCATCTTCCTTTGCTGCTTCAAGAACCGATTTAGAAACAATTTCAACCAAATCGTCTCCGCTTCTTATAATAGGAGCGCGAACTCCGCGGGATATTGTACCAACCATACGACTCATAAATAATCTCCTTAAATTGCGCTCAAAGGACTGCGAGCGCAGGATAACATTAATACTTTATAAGTATAGCAGAAAAAAGATCATTTGTAAAGCGATTTTTATTAAAAATTTGTGCTAAATTTCAAAAAATAATCGCATGGTATTTTTATTAGCAAAAAGTTCTTTCAAATAGGTAGACAAAGTTGAATTTTTATCCTATAATAAATGTAATAAATGCGAGGTGGTTGTTTTGCAATTGAAAGAAATACTTCTTCTACACTCAAAAATGTACCCAAAGATGCAAGCTCAAGATGTAATAAAGCTTTTGTATCAAAATGAATTTGGCGGCGGACATCTTATTGCTGATGAAAATCTATCTCTTCTCCGCTTAAAAAATGAGCTTGAAAATACTCCGACAAATCCCGCCTTGCCACTTTTTGTACCTATAGGTAACGGGCTTGTACGGGTAAATCTTTGTGCTTTGACCGAGCACAGAATATCGCCCGAAGAGCTTAATTCGGCTTTTGTTAGGTCCGCCAACCTTATCAAAGGAACAAAGAAATCCTTGCGTAATAAGATAAATTCATTTTGCGAATGGATAAAAATGGAAAATCCTTTCGAATTTTCGGCTTCTGAGTTCGAACAATTTGCAGCTGAATATGAAAAATCAGATTTTCCGATAATTTCTCATAGTAGCTGTTACAGAGAATATTATGCTCCGGCATACCGTGTTATAATCGAAAAAATGTTGAAAAATAAGGAGAAATAAAATGCTTCCGAATATTAAAAGATATTCTATATGGCCATCTGTTGTCAAAGTTAATGAGCCGATAGAATTAATAATCACAGCTAACGAAAGAGCACACTTTTTTCACGAGGGCAGGGAATATAATGTTATTGTAATTGCCTCTAATGCAAATTTCCATGGTGCTGTTAACCCCGACGATGCTATTAGAGAAATTTCCGTTGTCGCAAAGGATGGAATATTGAAGTTTGTTTCCGACTTTGACGAAGAGGGCGAGTATATGATACTCCTTGAATATGAGCAGGTGCGCGTAGCTGAATTTGCAATTTATGCACTTAGGGAGGACTTGTATTCTCTGAGACCCGTCAAGGGTGATTTGCACCTTCACAGCTTCCGTTCTGACGGCCTTCACGACCCCTCATCCCTCATGGGATATTATCGCGAGATGGGATATGATTTTTTTGCTCTTACTGACCATAACAGATATTTTCCCGGCAAGGAAATCGAGGAGGTCTATAGTGATATTAATACAAGCTTTATACGAATTGACGGCGAGGAAGTTCATGCTCCCGGTGCATCTGCTCATATTGTGCATGTAGGCGGGAAGAAATCTGTATCTGATTTTTATGTTCATAATAAAGAAGAGTATGACAGACAAGTAGAAGAGTATGAAGGAAAGGTTCCATCGAGTGTTCCGGAAAAATATCGCAGAATGTATTCGAGAATTATGTGGGTAGTTGATAATATACATGCAGCAGGTGGAATCGCGATACTTGCACATCCGTATTGGCGTCCGGGTAAAATGCGTGTTTATCACGTTAACGATGAGTTATCCAAAATTTTGCTTCACAGCGGTATGTTTGATGCTTATGAAATTATAGGTGGAATGCTTCAGATTGGAATAAACCGTTCATTGGCACTCTTCAGAGAAATTGAACTTGAGGGGACACATTTGCCCGTTGTGGCTTCAAGCGATGTTCATGATGTTATAACTTCACGCGCATTTCCTTATTTCTATACAGTTTGTTATGTATCTGAAAATACTTCAGAAGGAATAATTAATGCAATAAAAGATAAATATTCCGTAGCAGTTGAGAAAGTAGAGGTCAATAACGCTGAACAAAACCGTTGCTACGGCTCGCTTAGACTTGTATCTTATACGCATTTTCTTATTACATACTTTTTCCCTGTAATGCAAAGATTTACATCAGCGGAAGGTATAGCTATGCAGCAGTATTCAATAGGTGCAGCAGACAAGTCTTTCGTTGAAGCTCTTGGTGTTCAAGCGGAAAATTACAGAAAAAGATTCTTTGGCAAAATGCCTCCGGTATTGCCTACAAAAGAAATGCTTGAATTCGAAGAAAAGTGGAGAGATGTGCAAAGAAACGGTCCTCTTACAAAAGCAAGCACCGTTTTCTACGATGTGCCTCCGACATATCAAATTTGAGTAATATATCAGGAAAATTGAAAGCGTTTTGCAAACATATCTTTTGTTTGCAAAACGCTTTTTGTAAAGGTGAATTATTCTGTGTTATTTCATAAAGCATCTCAAAAAATAAAAGTGTTTAATCTGATGGTGCACCTCTGGGACTGCGAATCCGGACCCTTGTATACCGCGCAGGCGGTATCTTGGCTGCGAGGAGTGTTGCTTTCCATATAGGAATAGCGGAACGTTTTTGCATTTCTATACCCCGAGCGCCAAATTCAGAGTCAGTTGCTAACAAATTAAAATAAAAAGTGTTTAATCTTATGGTGCACCTCCAGGGACTCGAACCCTGGACCCACTGATTAAGAGTCAGTTGCTCTACCAACTGAGCTAGAGGTGCATAATGATTAAACACGATTTGCGCTTTTATTTTACCTAAAGCAAAGATTATTATATATTATATCACCACATTTGTCAATATATTTAGACGAAATTTTGTTATTTTTGAAAAAATGAAATATATTTTGCTAAAAGACTTGAAAAATAACGCAAAAACATATATAATGTCACTGTATTGAAAAATGATTGTATGAGGAGCAACAAAATGAAAGAATACTCGCTTTTGAAAAAAAAGGACCCGGAAGTTTTTTCTGCTGTAATGAGCGAAGCAGGAAGACAACGCAATAAAATTGAGCTTATAGCTTCTGAAAATTTTGTTTCGGAAACGGTTATGGAAGCAAACGGAACAATACTCACAAATAAGTATGCTGAAGGATATCCCGCAAAACGTTATTACGGCGGATGCGAATATGTTGACGTTGTTGAAAACATTGCTATAGAAAGAGCTAAAAAGCTTTTTGGAGCGAATTTTGCCAATGTTCAGCCACATTCCGGAGCACAAGCAAATATGGCAGTATTCTTTGCATTACTCACTCCCGGAGATACAGTGTTGTCGATGAGTCTTGCGCACGGTGGCCACTTAAGTCATGGCTCGCCCGTTAATATGTCAGGTAAATATTGGAACATAGTTTCTTACGGTGTGGAAGAAGAGACGGGTAGAATTAATTATGATGAAGTAAGAAGACTCGCTCTTGAATGTAAGCCAAAGCTTATCCTTGCAGGTGCATCTGCATATCCGAGAGTTATAGACTTCAAAAAGTTTTCTGAAATAGCCAAAGAGGTCGGTGCATACCTTATGGTAGATATGGCTCATATTGCAGGTCTTGTAGCAACAAACGCTCACCCCACTCCCGTTCCTTATGCAGATGTTGTTACAACAACAACGCACAAGACTTTGAGAGGACCACGCGGCGGTCTTATTCTCTGCAACGATGAAGAAATAGCAAAGCTCATAAACAAGTCTATATTCCCGGGAACACAGGGCGGCCCGCTTATGCACACAATTGCTGCCAAGGCAGTATGCTTCGGCGAAGCTCTTCAGCCGGAATTCAAGAATTATGCAGAACAGATAATTAAAAATACAGCTGTTATGGCAGAAACACTTCTTGAAGAGGGATTCAAGCTTGTTTCAGGCGGTACAGATAACCATCTTATGCTTGTTGACCTTACGGGAATGAAAGTTGATACAGGAAAAGAAGCAGAGCATCTTTTGGATGAAGTAGGAATTACTTGCAACAAAAATGCCGTTCCTTTTGATAAACAAAAGCCGTTTGTGACAAGCGGAATAAGATTAGGTACAGCCGCTATAACTTCGCGCGGATTTAAGGAAGATGATGTAAAAGAGGTTGCAAAGCTCATCTCTATGACCCTTAAAGATTATGAAAATAGCAAAGAAGAGATAGTAAAAAGAGTGGCAGCACTTTGCGCAAAATATCCTCTCTACGAGTAAGTATAAAGCTGAATAAAAAAAGAGGATACAGCAATCCACATTGATATAATCCCCTTAGAGTAGACACTTGAAAAAACAAAAAGTTTTCAAGACTACACTAAGGGGGTTATATCAGATTGTCAAAAACGGTTTTTATTTTGGGTCATCGGTTTTTCTTGCGCTTTCCGAGTGAATGCCTATATCGTTCTTTATATAGCCTGCGCGAGAGATTGAAGATTTTCCGAACTTATCTTTGATTTTATCTATCGTAGTTTCGAGTGTTGCCGCTTTGTTTCT
>JAZSJG010000115.1:0-2867 GCA_045534215.1 Eubacteriales bacterium | reverse complement strand
GGCTCACAGAACGACATGGCTACGATCCGACTTCGAGGTGCTTACTTCGCCTCACGTTGTAGGGGAGGGGTTGCCCCTCCCGAAAAAAGCAAAGACAAAATTCGAACTTCCCAAAAATGTAAGAAGAACGAAACGGGAGGGAAAAACCCCTCCCCTACAGAGAATTTGAAATTTTGCGCCCCGACAACGCGGTATGCGGCAATTTATCCACCCAAGTCTCGGGTAGGAGAAATTTCATAAGACAAGGCGCAACCGAGCGAATAGGGCGATGGCATATTCTCATATGTCGAGTCCTATGAGTCGAGGGGCAACGAAGTATTATGGAATTTATCCACCCGAGAGGTCGTTCTTTTTCTCCCTAAATACCAACCTCTTCATCGCCTTTGAGTTAAAAGGTATCAGAGGATATAGATATCTTCTGCCGGAAAGTGTATTATTTGTTGCGACGAGGACGGCTGATATGACAATTCCCACAAAAAAGCCGTATATACCAAATATAAATGTTAGAAATAGTATTAGCATTCTTGAAAACTTAAAGGCATATCCAAGCTCATAATTCTGCTGTGCAAAATTAGCAATCGCAACAAATGCCATATAGAGTATAACGTCACCGCACAGCCAGCCCACTTCTACCGCGAAATCTCCGAGAATCAAAGCTCCTACTATCGAGAGTGAGTTAGATAGCATATCGGGAGTATTCATTGAGGCAATCTTCAAGCCATCAAGCGCAAATTCAACTAAAAACAGCTGCAGGATTATAGGGAGTGCCCCCGGACTGTCAGGGATAAGGAAGCGCAAAACATCTGGCAGCTTATCGGCATATTCGAGATATAGGTACCAAAGCGGTGTAATTACAACTGAGAGCAAGAGTATCAGAGTTCTGATAATTCGAAGATAGCTTCCTGTAAGAGGGGGGAAATAATAATCGTCCGTCTGCTGAAGATAATCGAAAATAGAGGTGGGCAAAATCATTACCTGAGGTGATGTATCGCATATAACAAGAACACTTCCCTCCATCAAATGCGCCGCGGCAGTATCGGGGCGCTCGGTCGTTCTTATTTTGGGAAATGGGTTATACCAGCCCTTGCGAATAAGACATTCAGCAAGTCCTTGAAATCCGAGTGTCAGGGATTTCGGACGGCATTCAAGAAGCCGTTTTCTTGTGTCGGAAAGCAGCTTTTCGTCTGCAATTCCTTTCATATAAGATATTACTATATCGGTTTTTGACGAGCCGCCGAGCGAGATATGCTCCATAGTCAAACGCGGGTCTCTTATTCTGCGACGAATTAAAGCCGTATTTACCACAAGAGTTTCAACAAATCCGTCGTGCGAGCCCTGCATAACCCTGTCGCTGTCCGGCTCAGCAGTACTTCGCATAGGATAGGTACGAGCATCAACGAGAACGGCAGCGGCACCGAAGGTTTCGCATAAAATCGCGCTTTGTCCGGAAAGCACTGCAGTCAATATTTTCTCGAAGTCATAGCACACCTCTACCTCAACGTACGGGAGGGTTTCGACAAAATCCTCTGCTGTGCCGATTTTTTGCTGAGAAAGTATGTGTTGCATAATGCGGAGCATTTCCGCGTCCTTTACAAAGCCGTCGATGTAGAAAAAGGACACTCCGCGCTCTGCGCATTTAAGTCGCCTCTCTATGATATCAAAGCTTTCCCGAACCCTTAATTCCTTTGAAATATTATATATGTTTTCTGCGTAAATTTCAGACAGTTTCATTTTTTCTCCGAGTTTTTTACTCTACTTTTTCCAAGAAAAAGGCAAATTATGTACACTTTGTATTTTTTAAGTCGGGAGCGATGCTATAATACAAAAAAACACTGTGCCGTTGACAACCCAAATAAAGTATGATAAAATTTAGAGGAAAAATAAAAGTGCAAGAGGAGATTATCGCTTGAAAAGCACAGGTCCGTCAACTCTTTCCGTTGATGAAATAAGGAAAAATATCGTAAATAAAAGTTTACAAAACATCGATATATTAGAATATGAGACAACCGACTCCACCAATACCCGTGCAAAAATATATGCTGAAAACAGCACCGTTTGCACAAAAGCTGTGTTTATTGCCAAGGAGCAAACCGCAGGTCGCGGCCGACTTGGAAAAAACTTTGATTCAAAGGGGGGCGGTGGTCTTTACATAAGCTTTCTTTTTAAGGAAAAAAAGGAGCTCTCCCCTGCTTTGATTACCGCGGAATCAGCGGTTAAGGTGTGTTCTGTGCTTGAGGAATTATCTTCTGTAAGGTGCGAGATAAAATGGGTTAATGATATATATTCTTCAGGCAAGAAGCTTTCGGGTATTTTGTGCGAAGGAAAAACCGATTCCTTAGGAGCTCTCTCATATTACGTTGTTGGTATCGGAATAAATCTTTACTCCCGACCTTTCCCTGAGGAAATTAAGAATATTGCGACCTCGGTAGAGGATATAACCGGGGAGCGTGTAAATATAAACGCTCTTGTAGGAAAGCTGATTGATTCCTTTTTCTCGCCCGATAAAGACGCCTCGTTTATGAATGAGTACCGCCGTCGCTCTTGTCTTATCGGAAGAAAAATAAACGTCAGGCGTCTTTCGGGTGAAGTGTTTGATGCTACTGTTTTGGACATAACCGAGGATGCTGCACTTCTTGTGGAAAAGGCGGACAGAACGCGCGAAGCACTTATCAGTGCAGAGGTAAGCACTCAAGCAATATAGCTCAAGTATCAAAGTGCAAAAATTCTAAGAATTTCGTGAGAACATTTCGTTTTTTCGATTTGTTCTCTTTTTATTGTTAGAAGATGTTTTGTATCTTTTTGTAATTGTAAAACACCCTTTTACCGCGACAATCGCGTCGCACCTTTCCGTAGGGGAGGGGAAAAGT
>JAZSJG010000039.1:0-7502 GCA_045534215.1 Eubacteriales bacterium | reverse complement strand
ACTTTTCCCCTCCCCTACGGAAAGGTGCGTGGGGGTTGCCATAACTAATAGGAAAGATAAGAGACGTGGCCTAATTATAGCGCTTGCGTAAAAATTCTATTTAGTTGGATTTGATTGAAAAAGTGAAAAATACAAGATATTGATATTTTGTGCTTGACAAACCCCAATATATAGTTTATAATAGTTATGCACAAGGAGCTACACGGATTTGTCCGAGCAGCTTTTTATTATACTCTTTTTTGCCGTATTTTACGCCCGAGAAGCGACAAATCTTAGAGTTAATTATTTTGACTATACAGAGGAAAAGAAAATGAAAATTATAAAAAGAAACGGCTCAGAGGCCGTCTTTGCAAGTGAAAAAATAAAAGCAGCTGTAATCAAAGCAAATGCTGCTGTTGGTGAAAGCGACAGAATTTCGGAGAATGCAATTAAGCTTATAGTAGAAAACGTTGAAAAGAAGTGCGAGGCACTCTCTCGTGCCGTAAGTGTCGAAGAAGTTCAGGACATGGTAGAGGACGAGATAATGAAGCTTTCGGCATTTGTTCTTGCAAAGGCATATATAACCTACCGTTACAAAAGAGAGCTTGTAAGAAAATCCAACACAACCGACGACAAGATTCTCTCTCTTATAGAGTGTAACAATGAAGAGGTTAAGCAGGAAAATGCGAATAAAAATCCCACCGTCAACAGCGTTCAAAGAGATTATATGGCAGGTGAGGTTTCGAAGGACATAACGAGAAGAATTCTTCTGCCCGAGGATGTTGTTAAGGCGCACGAGGAGGGAATTATTCATTTTCACGACTCGGATTATTTCGCTCAGCATATGCACAACTGTGACCTTGTTAACCTTGAAGATATGCTTCAAAATGGCACGGTTATAAGCGGAACAATGATAGAGACGCCGCACACGTTTTCGACCGCCTGCAACATAGCTACTCAGATTATTGCGCAGGTTGCGTCCAACCAATACGGAGGACAGTCGATAAGTCTTACTCACCTTGCGCCCTTTGTTGACGTCAGCCGCAAAAAGATATACGAGAGTGTTAAACGCGAATTTACGGAAGTTGGAGTAACCGACGAAAAGGTTATCTCGAAGGTTACCGAGTCCCGTCTAAGAGAGGAAATCCAAAGGGGTGTACAGTGTATACAGTACCAGGTGGTAACTCTGCTTACGACCAACGGTCAAGCACCGTTTATTACTGTCTTTATGTATCTTGGTGAGGCAAAAAACGAACGAGAAAAAGAGGACCTTGCCCTCATTATTGAAGAGGTTCTGATTCAAAGACATAAGGGTGTTAAAAATGAGGCGGGAGTATGGATTACACCTGCGTTCCCTAAGCTTATCTACGTTCTCGAAGAGGAAAACGTGCGCGAGGGCTCAAAGTATCATTATCTTACAAAGCTTGCAGCAAAGTGCACCGCAAAGAGAATGGTTCCCGATTATATTTCTGAGAAAATAATGCTCGCAAACAAGATAGACAAAAACGGCAACGGCCACTGCTATACTTGTATGGGCTGCAGAAGCTTTCTTACTCCGTACGTTGACGAGGACGGAAATCCGAAATATTACGGAAGATTCAATCAGGGTGTGGTTACGGTCAACCTTGTTGATATTGCGCTTTCCGCGGGCGGCGATATGCTTAAATTCCGCGAGATTTTTGATGAAAGAATGGAGCTTTGCCACAAAGCATTGCGTTGCCGACATGAGCGTCTTCTCGGCACTCTTTCGGATGCTGCTCCTATCCTTTGGCAATACGGGGCTCTTACCAGACTTAAAAAGGGAGAAAAGATTGACAAATATCTTTACGGCGGATATTCCACCCTTTCACTTGGATATGCAGGTCTTTGGGAGTGCGTCTATGCCTTGAGTGGAAAGAAGCTCACCGAAAAGGAGGGCGAGGAGCTTGGCCTTGAAATAATGCGCATGCTTAATTCCTATACGGCTAAGTGGAAAGCAAGTGAAAATATTGACTACTCTCTTTACGGTACACCGCTCGAGAGCACCACATATAAGTTTGCAAAATGTCTGCAAAACCGTTTCGGTATAGTAAAGGGCGTTACAGACAGAAATTATATAACAAATTCCTATCACGTACACGTTACCGAGCCGATAGACGCATTCGACAAGCTTGCTCTTGAGGCGAAATTTCAAGCACTTTCTCCCGGCGGAGCAATTTCTTACGTGGAGGTTCCCGATATGCAGAACAACATTGATGCTGTTCTTGGCGTGATGGAATTTATTTACGAAAATATTATGTACGCAGAGCTTAATACAAAGAGCGATTTTTGCCAGGTTTGCGGCTATGACGGGGAAATAGAAATCGTTTCTGACGAGGACGGAAAGCTTGTATTCGAGTGCCCTAACTGTAAAAACCGCGACCAATCCAAAATGAATGTTGCGCGTAGGACCTGCGGCTACATTGGCACACAGTATTGGAACCAGGGCAGAACTGCGGAGATTAAAGATAGAGTTTTACATTTATAATCTACCGAATGTCATATTCGATAAGGGGCGTCGCTTTGACGCCCCTTAAATTGTTGCATACAGCGTTGCTACGGTGAAAATGACGGCTTGGGTATACGGGAGGGGCGACCCCTCCCCTACGGAAAGGTGCGACGAGATTGCTGCGGTGAAAACGGTGGCTTGGGTATGCGGGAGGGGCGACCCCTCCCCTACGGTAAGAGGGAAAATAAACGCCTCAGTTTTTATCCTACGGTGTTGATTACTAAAATTTCTCCTCAAAACTTTGGGTGTATAAATTGCCGCATACTGTGTTGTGAGGCACAAGGTTTCAAATTCTTTGTAGGGGAGGGGTCTTTCCCTCCCGTTTCATTTTTCTTGCATTTTTGGGAAGCTTGAATTTTGCTTTCGGTTTTCGGGAGGGGGGGACCCCAAACCTACGTAAAGGTGCGTCGAGGTTGTCGTGACAAAAAAGGAAGAGGAAGGATATAGGATGCGAAAAGGCACGATGCGGTTGCTGCGGTGAAAACGGTGACATGGGTATGCGGGAGGGGCGACCCCAAACCTACGGAAAGGTGCGATGAGATTGCTGCGGTGAAAACGGTGGCTTGGGTATACGGGAGGGGCGACCCCTCCCCTACGGTAAGAGGGAAAATAAACGCCTCACTTTTTACCCTGTGGATTTTTATTAAAATTTGCTACCCAAAACTTTGGGTGTATAAATTGTCGCATACTGTGTTGTGAGGCACAAGGTTTCAAATTCTTTGTAGGGGAGGGGTTTCCCCTCCCATTTCGTACTTTGCGTTTTTGACAAGTTGGACTTTTATCTTTCTTATTTTGGGAATAATTAGTGTACATAAAATTTCCATATCGGTTAACATTTTTCATAAAAAATCTTAACAAAGAGAAAATATTTGAAAGGTAAAATATAATTAACACTTGAAAATCAATGCAAAAAGAGGGGGGAAATAGAATATGCGTAAACTTCTTAGAGTTCTTTTCTCACGTTATTTTATATCCATAGCGGTAATTGCTGCCAACCTTGGACTTATCATATACCTTTTATTTTTCGCACTTGCACCCTCTTCTGTTTTATTTTTTGCACTTATTCTTTTTGATGCAATAGGCATGATATCAATAATAACGCGCGATGCAAATCCTGAGTATAAAATTCCTTGGCTTGTTATAATACTTGCTATTCCGTATTTTGGAATAGTTATTTATTTCCTGCTTTCATCAAGTCCCGAATCAAAAAAGAGGGCAGCGTTTATGAAGAATGTTTGTCATAATTTAGAAGGGGGACGTTTAGAAGAGAGGGACGTTCACTTTTCTTCACTTAAAGAAAAGGATGAGCTTGCGGCAGGCAAGGCGTTTGCTATTTTGAACGATGATTCGCTTGCCAAAATTTATAAAAACACCGAGAGCCGTGTTTATTCCGACGGAGAAAAAATGTTTTCAGATATGCTCCGGGATTTAGATGGCGCGAAAAAATACATTTTTCTTGAATATTTCATAATAGAAGACGGATATATGTGGCAAAAAATCCTCGACATTCTTAAGAAGAAGGCAAAAGAGGGTGTAGAGGTTAGATTGCTTTATGATGATATTGGCTGTATGGGCACGCTCCCTGCGCGTTTTCCGCGCGAGCTTATAAAAGAGGGAATAATTTGTCGCAGGTTTTCACCTGTTACACCTAGAATAAGTATAACTCATAACAACCGCGACCACAGAAAAATCACAGTAATAGACGGTAAGATTTCTTACACGGGTGGTATAAATATTGCTGACGAGTATATAAATCGTATAAAAAAGCACGGTTATTGGAAGGACGGTGGAATACGGCTCTTCGGAGAAGCTACAGAGGGATTTATCAAGCTGTTTCTTAGCATATGGGACATGAATGAGGGAAAAATGTCTGATATATACCCATATCTTGCATCCGATTTTGACGGTGTGAAGGGCGACGGTGGGTACTATCTTCCATTTGGGTCGGGACCCTTTCCCATATACCCCCGTCCCGTCGGTAAAAACGTATTTTTGAATATTATAAATCAAGCAAAGAGGAGTATTTATATAACTACACCCTACCTAATTATAGATTACGATTTGACCGAGGCATTAAGGAATGCGTCGCTGCGCGGTGTTGATGTAAGGATAATAACGCCGGGGATTCCAGACAAGAAAATAGTAAAGGTTATGACTAAGAACTCATATCCGTATTTGATTATGGCAGGAGTAAAGATATATGAATATTCCCCCGGGTTTATACATGAGAAAACGCTTGTTTGCGACGGAGCTTATGCTGTTGTCGGTACGATAAATTTCGATTACAGAAGCTTGGCACATCACTACGAGGATGCGGTGTGGATATACGATTCTCCAACAGTTTCAAATCTTGAAGAGGACTTTTATAAAATTCTTCTTTCCTCTGTACAAAAAAGAGAGGATGAGGTAAAGCTTTCATTTATCGAACGGATAATAAGAAATCTTGTGCGGCTTTTTGCACCGCTTTTATGATAGGAATGAAGTCGTTTTTCTCTGATTTTTTAATACAGTTGTCACTTATATTTCCAAAAATAAAAATCAAGCTTAGTTGTTTTTTGGGAAATCCGGGTAGAGAGATTGGCAAAGAAAACAGAGCTTCTAATCTTAAAATGTAAAAAAAGAGAACGCTACGGAAAAAACCGTTTCGTTCTCTTCATTTTTATTCAATATAATCAAGACGCTGCATAATTGTTTTTTCTATTCCGACGGAGAAAAAGTTTTCTATCTTTCGTCTGAATATTTGCATAATTACTGCAAGAATCATGCTGAATGAGAGCATGATGAAAAATATTCCCGGATTATGAAGAAGGGGACGGAAATGCAGCATATCGGATAAGAAGAAAATGCTTACAGGTATTGCGATTGCTACGAGCACTCCGACTGTTACAACTACAGTTGCACGCCATTTGTTCATAGGTGAACAAAGGGTGAGAAGATTGATAAATCCAACAAGCGTTACGATACACATGGCAATTGAATTGCGAGATTCAAGAGTCATCGGCATGAACTTTTCCGCTATCATAAGAGCAAAGATTGGAATGAGCATAGCGAATGCGTTGGGTGTGCTTTTAACAAGGACGGTCTTGATATAAGAGCCCTCTATGCGCTTGTTGTTTGGCTCGAGTGCCAATAGGACTGAAGCGATTCCGATTATAAACAATTCGAGGAGCAAGAACTGCTTGGGGTCGAACGGGTAGCCCGAAAATGTGAGAATTGATATAAGGGAAAGGATGATTGTAAAAATCGTTTTCATAAAGAAGAGCACAGAGGACTGACGTACGTTGTTTATACATCTGCGACCCTCCTTTACGACCTCGGGTAAGGATGTGAAATCTGAGTTCATAAGAACGATGTGAGAAACCTTACGTGCCATTTCGCTTCCGTCCGCCATAGCGATAGCGCAGTTGCTTTCCTTAAGGGCGAGGGTATCATTGACTCCGTCACCTGTCATCGCAACGGTGTGGCCGTTTATACGAAGTGTTTTAACAAGAAGCACCTTTTGCTCAGGAGTGACTCTGCCGAATACGGTATAATATTCGGCTGCCTCGATAAGCTCCTCGTCGCTGATATTTTCGCAGGAGATATATCTTTCGGCATTTGGAATTGAAACACGGCTTGCTATTGTGGAAACAGTGGCAGCATGGTCACCGGATATTACTTTAATTGACACGCCCTGCGCTATGAAGCTCTCAATTGTTTCTTTAGCTCCCGGCCTTATGTGGTCGGATATAGCAATCATAGCCATAGCTTCGCCACGGGTTTCAAGCTCCTCGTGCTTTACGAGAATTAAAACTCTTTCTCCGTTTTTCGCACGTTCGGCAATCTCAGCTTCAAGCTCATCTGAAATAAAGCAGGGGACGAAGTGGGGCGCACCGATTGAGAATGAACCGAGTCCCTCTATGGCAACAGCCGAATATTTTCTTATAGAAGAAAAGGGGATTTTCTTAATTATTTTGACAGACACGTCCTTTCCGAAACGGTCTATCAGCGCGGAGGATGTTGCGTTTATGCTTTGCTCTGTGCCCTCAATGTGTGACATGATTCTCTCAATTTCAGATATCGGTGTTCCGTCAAGAGATTTCACATACGTTACCTTCATAGTACCGTCGGTTATCGTTCCGGTTTTGTCAAGGCATAAGACGTCGGCACTTGCCAGCATTTCGATAGAATACATATCCTGCACAAGTGTTTTTTTCTTTGCAAGCTTAATTACGCTGAGGGTAAGGGTGAGCGTTACAAGAAGATAAACGCCTGCCGGAATCATTCCTATTATCGAGCCGCAGGTTTTTACGGTTGCAGTTGTCAGGGCTTTATATTTAAGCCAGTTGGTGAAGAACAATGCTGCCGACATAGGAATCATAAGCATTCCTATCATTTTAATTAGTTTATTTAAGTCTTTGAAAAGGTTTGACGATGGAGCTTTGAAGTTCTTTGCCGCCTTTTCAATTTTATGTACGTAGTTGTCGCGTCCTACGCTTACGACCTTGGCGTATACGCTTCCGCCGACAAAAAAGCTGCCTGCAAGAATTTTATCTCCGACCTCTTTCTTTATGGCATCGGATTCGCCTGTAAGCATACTTTCATTTGCTTCGCCAAATCCGGATATTACTACTGCGTCTGAAAGGACCTGTTTGCCCATTTCAACGAGCATCACGTCATCAAGCACTATTTCATCAGCTCCTACGGTCAAAAGCTGACCGTTTCTTATAACCGTTGCCTTGGGCTCGGTTGTTACCGAAAGCTTTTCAACGGTATTTTTCGCCTTCATTTCCTGAAAGGTTGATATTAAAACGTTTGGGATTATTACGCAAAGGAATGTCAGATTGGTGTAGCTTTCGCAAATGATGAGCAAAAGAGCGACCACAAGCCATATAACGTTAAACGGTGTCAAAAGGTTGTCGAGAATAATCTTTCCGTAGCTTTTGCCGACCTTTTCGTTGCTTATATTAACTTTTCCCTCCGAAATTCGCGCGGCAACCTCTTCGTCTGTAAGACT
>JAZSJG010000104.1:0-21699 GCA_045534215.1 Eubacteriales bacterium | reverse complement strand
TAGTTTTTTGCAAGTTCTTTTCTCATTTTCATTTCCCTTCCAAAATCTTGTTTATCAAAAATAAAAAGCCCCGAAGCAGTTATTCTGCTCCGGGGCGAAATTACGCGGTACCACCCGAATTCAAAGCGAGCATTTTAACTCACTTCCTCTTTGTCTCTTAACGCAAGATATACGCCGAATTCTACTCTGCGAGCTCTTTCGCATTTCTTTTCGGATAGTCGCGGCTACCTTCGTGAAAAGCTTGCACAGGACTTGCACCAACCGTCCTCTCTCTTCTTGCTTGCTCTTCCCTACTCCTCCGCGACGTGAGAATTCACGTTCCTATTTTATCACAGAGGATTTAGCTTGTCAAGTAATTTCTTATGATTGTTGATTTTTACGTATACGCGTGTTATAATATTGGTGATATCTATAATCGGAGCAATATTATGAGCGTTCTTAAGCTGGATAATTTATCTAAATACTACACCTCTTCGGCAGGTGTCGTTATGGGACTTTCGGGAATTTCCCTTTCCTTCGAACTTGGTGAATTTGTCGCCATTACCGGAGAAAGCGGAAGCGGAAAGTCAACTCTTGCCCACGTGCTTGCCGGTATCCTGCCGTACGAATCGGGGGAGCTTTACATTTCAGGTGAGGCGACATCGCATTATAATGAGCGCGATTTCGAAATTTACCGTCGCGACCTTGTTTCATTCATCTCGCAAAGTTATGGAATTCTGCTTGGAAACACCGTGTATGAGAATGTTGAAAATTCGCTTTTACTTGCAGGGCTTACCAAAGAGGAGGCAAAGCCGAAAATTCACAAAATTCTTGAAGAGGTTGAGCTTTCCGAATTCAAAAACCGACGTGCGAGCAAGCTTTCGAGCGGCCAAAAGCAACGCCTTTCAATAGCTAGAGCTTTGGCAAAGCCATCTAAGATACTTATTGCGGACGAGCCGACAGGAAATCTTGATAAAGAAAACAGTGACAAGATAATAAAGCTTCTCTCTCGCGCGGCAGAGAATCATCTTGTTATTCTCATAACTCATGAATTCAGCGAAGCAGAGCCATATGCAACAAGGAAAATAACCCTCGCTGACGGTGTAGTGGTGACAGACATCACTCTTGGCGAAAGAAACTCCGTCGAAGAGCTCTCGGAGAAAAAAGACACGAGTGGGGGAAAGAAAAAGAGAGAGCATCTTGCTCCTTACATTGCATGGCTCACTGCAAAATCGAGACCTATATTTACATCTATCGTTGCGCTTTTCCTCGTTTTTACGACGCTTACCACCTTTATTTTCCTTGGTTCTTTTGTAATGGCGCTGGATGACACAGCAACTAAAAATTACGTTAGCGATGCGTTTTTCAACGGAGACCCAACGCGACTTGTCGCTATGAAAGACGATAGCTCCATCTTTAGCGAAAAAGACTTTGAAGCAATAGCCAAAATACACTACGTAACAAGTGTTGAAAGAAACAGCTATTTCAACGATTTCAACTATTATTACCGTGAAAACGTTGATTATGAGATAAGAACGGTGTCGGTCAACGGACCTAATTATCACCCGTTTCTCAACCCCGATGATATACAGGTAACCAATACTGTAGATTTCTATGAAAACGGCATTTTTGCAAAAACCGTGCCTATCAGAAAGAAAAGCATTCTTAAGTCAGGACTCCTTCCAAACGGAATATATGAGGTCGTATCTGCCGACAAAAACTACAAAATCGGTGACACGGTCACGGTCTTTTTCCGTGATAGAGGAAGCTGGAGCGTCAGTGCATATATTTGTGCTGAGTTTACTGTGGTCGGTGAAACAGACTTTGGCGATGGGCTTTACTTTTCAAACGAGTTTGCTTCGGTAATTTCAAGCACAACAGAGGACGCCTTAAAGCAGGAGTCGGCATCAACCCTCTACTCCCTGCCTGTATCACCCAAAACGGCGTTAATAAAATCTTACATATCAGACAGCGGAAAAATCGTTCATCTTCAAGAGCCCAAGCTTCTCTCTGAAATAGAGGACCTCACACTTAAGGATGATGAATTTATATCTGCCATTGTCGGAAACACAATCAAGCACACTCTCGGCTCGCGATACGGCACAAGCGAAGAGGACAAAATTACCTGCAGAGCATACTACGTTGCCTCCTTTCCAAGATTGATATTTACAAATGAGAATTTATTTAAAAAGATTTTCAAATATGAAGAGAAGGACCAAATATCAGTTTACATAAAGGATTATGCTTATTCAGATAGAGTTATTTCGGCACTTATAGATAACGGATGCTTTGCAATATCCCCATTCCGTATCGGTTCGGCAACAACAGACCCTTCTCGCGCTGTCGAAAGATATATGATACTCGGCATAAGCTTCGGAGCTCTTGTGCTCCTGTTTATTTTACAGTATTTCTTGCTGAAAGCTTTGTTTTCTGCCACTCTTAATTACCATTTCAAGCTTATGTCAGACATTGGTCTAAGAGCCAAGACCGCATACTTATCACTTGCGCTGATAATCGGTGCAATTGCTATCTTTGCCGAGCTTTTTGGCGGACTTTTGATTTTAATTATGAATGCTGCGGGTGTAGAAAAAATCACAGCTATATGCAAATATTTTGACACGGGTGCTATAATTTCTCTGTTCCTTGCTCATTTTGGCGGAGCTGCAATTACGGCTTTCGGAATAATTGCAAATCTCAAACGGGCGGTATTCCCGGCATCCGTTACAAAAAGTGATACCGAACTAATTGGAATGGACGAGGTATAAAATGTTAAAGGTAGAAAATCTAAAAAAGACTTACGATAAAGGCACAAGGTATGCAAACGGCGTTCTTGACGGTGTATCCGTCGACCTCGGTGATAGTGGCTTTGTCTGCATTCTCGGCCCTTCAGGTTGCGGAAAAACCACACTGCTTAACGCCATAGGCGGTCTTGACAGCTTCGATAGTGGAACTCTTATATCTAGCGAAGAAAAAATAACACGCTCCCCTTCTAGAAAGATGGAACGACTTCGCAACAGAGATTTCGGATACATTTTTCAAAACTATTATCTGCTCTCCGAGCATTCCGCAGCATATAACGTATACCTTGGCTTACATTCATTAAATATTTCCGAAAAGGAAAAAGCAAAAAGAGTTAAAGACGCGCTTGTTCGCGTCGATATGTACAGATATAAAAGTAAAAACGTCAGCGAGCTTTCCGGCGGACAGCAGCAGAGAGTTGCTATAGCAAGAGCCATAGCCCGTCGTCCCAAGGTTATTTTTGCCGACGAGCCGACAGGAAACCTTGACGAAGCAAACACACTTAACGTTTGCTCTATACTTAAGGAGATTTCTCGTGAAAGTCTTGTTGTCATGGTAACTCATGAGGAAAATATCGCGAATTTTTTTGCCGATAGAATTATAAGAATTGAGGACGGCAGAATTGTTTCGGATAAAACCGAGTGGGACAATAGCGGAATGGATATATCAAGCAAGGATACAGTATATGCCGGAGAATATGAAGAGCAAAATCTCTCATGTGAGGAACTCTCTGTTCGCCTTCTTACCGAAGCAAAAACAACTCCTCTTGACCTTACCGTAATTGTGGAAGGTGGGCGCGTTATAATCAAGTCAAATGACCCCCGTGTCATTTTGTGCACCGACGGAAGCTCAAAGCCATACGTTGCCGAGGGAAAGCGTCCGGTTATGAAAAGAGAAAGCTTTTCCGCTGATAAAAAGCTTCCATTAACAGAAAAGCTTTCTTCACAAGAGAATGCTTCGGGCAAATCAAAGACGTCCTCTACAGCGAAAAAGAAAAAGAAGGCACTGAAGATTTCAATACTTTTTTCTGAAGCAAAGCGGCTTTCAAGCACAAAAAAGATAAACAAAATAGGTATGGGAGCATTTACTCTGCTTCTCTCTCTTATGTTTACATTTGCTGCCGCAAGCATTGTATCGGTATACAGAATAAGTCCCGAGGATTATATCACCTCAAGCTCCCACACTCTGAGATTTGGATTTGAAAGAGGTGCTGATTTAAGTGACAAACGCGCCTTCCTTGATGAGTACATAAAGAATTTTATGGTGTATTTTGACGACACAGGGTTAGACTTTGACTATATACCGACAATGAGCAGCGCCCTAAAATTCAACGATTCAACCCTTCCGCAGTTTGACAAGCTTTCAATCTCCTTTAAGGCGATGTCAATTACGAATCTCTCGCGCTTTGACGAGGACACTCTTATATACGGACGTATACCTGAGCGCTACGATGAGATTGTACTTGACAGATGGGTTATCGAGCAGGCGCTGAAGGGCGACGGTATACTTCAGCACACTATCACAAATCCCAAGTATTTTCTTGGAAAAGAATTAACGGCAAGCAGAAAGAGCACGACCTTTAAGATTGTCGGAATTTCAGATTCGGGAGAGCCCGGCTGCTATATGAGCACAGAGGCAATTTTAGCAATTGGTGCGTGTGGCACGGAGGTTATAACCCGTTCGGAATTTATAAAGCTCTGCGATGATGCGTCAGAAGTTCCCGAGCTTACAGGGAATGAGTGCATTATTATAAAGGATAACGTAGGTCCTTCTTTTTCGAACTTCACACCTATAAGCTCTTATGTTGGAAGCAGATACAGTCTTTCTGTAAAAACGATAATTTCAGGTGTTGACGATTCAATAGGTGCAAAAATAATTATTTCTGACGAAACTCTTGCTCCGCTGTACCGCTCAATGATTGAGTCGCTTGTAGATTTTTATGTATGGTGCGATGACGTTGAACGAACATATGAGGTTCTTAACAAAAAGCTTCCCGAGCATCTTCACAACAAGCTCGACCTGAGTGTTTACAACAGCTATGCTGTAGCATATACGGATTACATATCTGATACAACCTCAAAGCTTTCGACGAGGGCGATTATCTCGGCATCTATCGCTTTAATTTGCATTGTAATGCTTTACCTCATGCAGCGTTCAAAGATTACCGAAAACTTAGAGCTTGTTACGGTTTACCGCCTTTTAGGCGTGGGACGTGTCAACATTCTTGCGATTTTCTCTATTGAAAATCTACTACTCACATTAAAGTATGCACTGCCTACAGTTCTTTCGGTATGGGGACTTCTTATGCTTATATCTAAGCTTGATATTCCTATATCTTTAGCCCTTGATTTTCCGCTGTGGGCTGCAGCTCTAACACTTCTTGCAATTTCCATTATAAGAATTACTGTTGCTATTTTCCCGCTTATGCGTATTTTATCAAAACCGCCCGCAAAGCTTGCAGCGAAATATGATATGTGATTTACAGTTGTTCTTATCTATGCCCTAACGGGTAAGCAAAATATAATAAAAAAACAGAAGCACTTATAAAGAACTGGTTTGTATGTCCTTTATAAGTGCTTTTTGATGCAAAAATTAGTATTTAGCCCGATTTGTTGTACATTTTACCTCTTTATATGGGCGTGTAGGTTCATCTGTATTCGGGGAATACAAGCTTCGTTTCCGTGGTCATTGTTGCATACGCCTCTTCAAAGAGATGCTCGAAATTAATCTTTGCGAGCTCTTTCATGACGTCTTCTATCTTAGGATGTGTTTTAGGATGGCGAGGAGTAAATACGGTGCAGCAATCCTCATAGGGCAATATTGAGGTTTCAAACGTTCCGTATTTTTCTGCCTGATTAACTATTTCCTGTTTATCAAGCCCTATACAAGGTCTGAAAACGGGGATATTAACAACAGAGTCGGTAACACCTATTGCCTCTAGTGTTTGAGAGGCAACCTGACCAAGACTCTCGCCGGTTATGAGTGCACCACATTTATATTCAAGTGCACATCTTTCAGCAAGTCGCATCATGAAAATTCTAAGAAGAATCGTAAAGTATTCCTCCTTGCAATTATCGCGAAGCTCTTCTTGTATATGTGTAAGAGAAATTACGTGAACGTGTATACGTGAGCAGAACTGGCACATTTCTTCAGCAAGCTGCATAACCTTTTCCCTTGCGCGCTCTGACGTATAAGGGAATGATTCAAAGTGAAGTGCTTCAATTTCCATTCCGCGCTTTGCCATCATACATCCTGCAACGGGAGAATCTATACCTCCGGAAAGAAGCAGAAGTCCTCTGCCTGCAGTTCTTAACGGAAGTCCACCGGCCCCTGCTTCCTGTGCGGCTCTTATATATGCGTGCTCGTCTCTTACCTCTACGGTAACCGTGAGCTCAGGATTGTGAACATCCACCTTTATACCTCTTACTGCTCCGAGTATTACACCTCCGATTTCGCGGGAGATTTCCGGTGTAGTAAGGGGGAAGGTCTTATCCGAGCGTTTAGCATCAACCTTAAATGTCTTCTTCCCGGCGAGCTTCTCTGGAAGATATTTTTTTGTCGTTTCGATGATACTTTCCATCGTTTTTTCGCACACGGCTGCACGGTTAACGGCAACTATACCGAAAACCTTTCTTGCTGAGTCATACATTGCGTCCATGTCACAAGAATCGTTTTGTGGCTCTATATAAATTGTGCTCTGGCGGTGATAAACCTTAAATATGCCGTGGGGACTTGCTCGTCTTCTGAGCTCCTTAATAAGAATGGATTCAAAATTCTGCTTGTTTGCGCCCTTAAGCACGATTTCTCCGTATTTACAAAGTATTACTTCACTTATCATTTGTTTTTTCCTTTTAATTTTTCTTCACAGAACATTATATCAAAGCTGCGGATAAAAAGCAAGCATATTAAGAATTATGCAAACTGTGAATTATAAAGAGTGCTATAAAAGCCACCGAGGCGAAGGAGCTGCTCATGAGTTCCCTTTTCCTCAATGCGACCGTTTCTTACAACCAAAATGACATCCGCGCCTTTTATTGTTGAAAGTCGGTGGGCAATTACAAAGCTTGTTCTATTCTTCATAAGTACTTTCATTGCCTCTTGGATTTTTATTTCTGTTCTTGAGTCAACGTTAGAGGTCGCCTCGTCGAGAATAAGCATAGGTGCATCCGACAGCATTGCACGTGCTATAGTTATAAGCTGCTTTTGACCCTTGGAAATATTTGCTCCGTCATCTGATATGACAGTAGAATATCCCTGCGGCAAGGACTCGATAAATGTGTCGATTTTTGCCGCCTTAACGACACGCTTCACATCTTCCAAGGTAGCGTTTTCCTTTCCGTAAACTATATTGTCAAATATAGTTCCGCTAAAAAGCCACGTATCCTGAAGAACCATTGTATAGGCCAAACGTAAATCACGGCGCTTTATTTTTTCTGTTGGAATCGAATCAACTCTAATTTGACCTGATATTGGGTCATAAAAGCGCATCAAAAGATTTATGATAGTCGTTTTTCCGGCTCCCGTAGGGCCTACTATTGCGACAGTTTTTCCTCCGGGCGCTGATATAGAAACATTATCTAAAATCAATCTTCCGGGAACATATGAAAAGCTTACCGAGTCGAATTCGACGTCTCCATTTATCTCTTTAAGAGGGAGTGCGCCTGCTGCATCCGGCTTTTCGGGAGCTTCGTCAATTACACGGAACACTCTCTCTGCTGCTGAAAATGCAGACTGGAATTCGTGAATTATATTAGAAAACTCATTTATAGGTCCTGCGAATTTGCGCGAATACTGCACGAATTTTGCAATTCCTCCAAGCGTTATAAAAAACAAAGTTCCCTCGGCAAACGTTCCGTTGAGCGACAACATATACAAAAGTCCGCCGAACATTGTTATAAGAGATAGGGATATGTTGTTAATAAAGTTAACAGACGGACCAATAGTTGCCCCATAATATTCCGCATCGTAATAGGCATCCATAGTTGCCCTGTTGCGTTTTGCAAACCTATTGGATATTACACTCTCTGTTCCGTAGGCGGAAATAGTGCGAGAGCCGGACAGCATTTCTTCTGCATATCCGTTAAGCTCTCCGAGTTTTCTTGAACGGGTGCGAAACAGAGGTCTTGCCTTTTTTGAACGGTAAGCGGCTATAATTATGGATGCCGGCACTGTGAACACAAAAACAAGTATCAGAGGACGGGATATTTTCCACATAAACACAAGTGAACCGATAACCGTATACACACTTGTCATCACTTGAATAAGGTCGTGAGAGAGTGTGCTGTTTATCGTATCTATGTCATAGGATATTCGGCTAATTATATCGCCTGTTGCATTAGTATCGAAATATCCAATGGGGAGCGTGTTAAGTTTTTCGAATACCTGCCTACGCATTCTGTAAACTATCCTCTGACTAAGATTTACCATTATAACAGATAAAAGATAGGAAAGAATTGCCGATGCAAGATAACATGACAACATTTTTCCAACGTTATCAAACACAGTTGCAAAGTCAACAGCGCCATCTTTATTAAGGGCATCTATTGCTATACCCGAATAGTTAGGACCAAGCAAAGAAAGTTGGTTCGCAAGGAGAGTAAATATGAGTGCGGGTATGAATAAGTACCATTGCGCGAGCACGTATTTACCAAGACGGATAAGCACCTTTGCGGTAGATTTTCGGTCAAGCTTGCTTGAAGAATAAGAATTGGGGTTTGAGAAGTTTTCACCTCTAGCTGAAAATCCTCTTTTACTCAACGAAGGCACCCCCCATCTGTGAATCACTGATTTCTTTATATTCGGGGCAGCTTTCAAGCAGCTCTTGGTGAGAGCCCTTGCCTATGATTTTTCCTTCATCAAGAACTAAAATCAAATCCGAACCCATAACTGAGCTGACGCGCTGCGCGACGGTAATTACCGTTGAATCGCTCAGGTCTTTCGAGATTGCCTGCCTTAAGTTTGCATCGGTTTTATAGTCAAGAGCAGAGGAGGAATCGTCAAGAATTAAAATAGGGGGACGAGCTGCCAGGGCTCTTGATATAAGTATTCTTTGCCTTTGTCCTCCGGAGAGATTAGTTCCCTTTTGCGATAGCATATGTGCGTATGTGTCGTTAAGGGAGCTTATAAACTCATGCGCCTGTGCAGTTTTGGCTGCTGCCACAACCTCTTCTTCAGTCAAGCTCCTGCCAAGCTTTATATTTTCGGATATTGTATCAGCATAAAGAAAGTCGTTTTGCATAGCTGCTCCGAAAAATGCCGAAAGCTCTTTACGGGTATAAGAGCTTACACTTTTTCCGTCGATTTCTATTTCTCCGCACCTTGGCTCGTAAAAACGCATAAGAAGCTTGATAAGTGTCGATTTTCCGCTTCCTGTAGCACCTATTATACCAAGCTTTTCACCGCGTTTTAATGAAAAGCTTATATTTTTCAAATCGTCCTTTTTGCCAAAATAAGAAAAACTTACATTTTTGAAGGATATATACGCATCCGTGTCACGTTTTTCTGATTTTTTCACAAAGAAATGCTCGGGAGTTTGAATAACCTCGTCTATTCTGTCGGCAGATGCAGCGCTCTTTGTAAACCCAGTGAATATACGCGAAATTGCCATAAGGGCCATGGATATATAAGTAAAATACTGCATAAAGGCGATAACGGTTGGCGCTGTTGATTGCCCGTTAGATACAAGGCGAGCGCTTATTGCAACGACTGCTGTTATACCAAGATTCATAAGAAGTGTCATAAATGGGTTTACCGTTCCCATGACCATGCCGGCTTTTCTCTCATCTTTAGAAAGCTTTGCGTTAACCTTATCGTATCTTTGATTCTCGTATTCACCCTTTGAGAGTGCCTTTATGACTCTCATGCCCTGAACGTCCTCGCGCACAATTCTTACCATTCCGTCAACAGACTTCTGCACCTTAGCATAAAGGGGAATACCCTTTTTCGACATAAAATATACAAAAAGGAATATAACGGGAATCATTGCAAGCATAACAAGGGAAAGCATGGGGTCCATTATCATAGTGATAATTATTCCGCCAACCAGCATTATCGGAGCACGTACCCCCATCCTTTGCATCATGCTTATGAAGTTATGTACGTTATATGTGTCGGTAGTTATGCGAGATTCAAGAGATGGAATGGTGTATTTGTCGATATCCTTTGCTGACAAATACAAAATCCTATCAAAAAGGTCTTGGCGTATGTTGTTTGATATATCAGCCGAAACCCTTGCCGCCATTCTGTTGGCAGTTATGTTGCAAAAAGCGGCAACACCGGCGCACATTATCATAATTACGCCAAAAAACACGACACGCTCCACCCTTGCGCTTACTATTACGTTATCAAGTATGTAAGTGAGTATAAACGGTAAAAACAGTTCAACAACCGTTCCGAGAATCTTTATAGAAAGACCTATAGACATCCTTTTTCCAAAAGGACGTATATATCTTAGCATTAATTTCATTTTCTTTAACTATTCCTCCGATTCTCCTTTTGAAACAAGCGCTCTCGCACCCTCTTCAAGCTTCACAAGAACAGAATAGAAGAGCTCTAGGTCACTCTCGTCAATACCTTGTGATATATTTTCTGTCCAATCCGAAGTAATACTGCGAATTTCAGGCAAAATTCCATCCGCCTTCCTTGTGGGATATACCAATGTTCTTCTTTTATCAACAGAGCATTGCTCTCTCGTTACATATCCAAGCTCTTCGAGGCGGCAAAGTGTACGCGCCACTGTACTCTTATCAAGACAAACGTGCTTGGCGAGCCAGTCCTGCGAGCATCCGGGATTTTTAGATAAAGCGAGAATTATTGTGTGGTGCGCGGGAGTTATTTCTTTAACCGAAAGCTTTTCAGACCTATAAATTGCCTGACACTTACTTATATTATTCAGTATCCTCATAAATTTTGGCATAAACGCGCCTCCTTTACAAAAAAAGTTGCACGTGCAACAGTTGTGTATGCAACTATTATAATATGAAAGCATGTGAAAGTCAATATGCCGACTGTCTTTTTCAAAAAAAAGAACCAATATTTGCGAATTAACGCTATATCGGCTCTTTGGATATTAGATTTTGTTATTTTTCTTTCCTCTGTTTACAAGCAGTCCGTGCTTAATGTTCCAGAGCTTTTGAGAGAGGTCAACATAATATTTGTGGGGATTTTCAAAACGTTTAACCTCGTCCCAAAGAGTTTCTATTTGCGCCTTACAATATGCTTGTATTTCACTAATGCTGGGTGTTTTATAAACACATTCTCCGTTTTTGAAAATCGGAACCAGGAGCTCACGAAGTGTATAGTTTGTGAACTCTTTTTTCTTCCAGGTTTCTATTGGGTCAAATATTTCAAGAGGGGAGGACGTGTCTATTTCCTCGTCATGTACGCAAAGCAAGTCTGCCCCTGCCTTACCTGTTTCGTTATCGTATATTCTGTAAACCTTTTTAAAATGGGGATTGGTAATTTTCTCGGGGTTTTCAGAAATTTTTATTTTAGGGATAATTTCTCCATTTTCTTCCTTGGCTACGAGCTTGTATACGCCACCGAAGACAGGATTAGACTTTGCAGTTATAAGGCGTTCGCCCACACCGAATGAGTCTATACAAGCACCTTGAAGAATTATATCCCGTATTATATTCTCATCAAGCGAATTGGAAACCACGATTTTACAGTCGGTAAGTCCTGCTTCGTCAAGCATTTTTCTTGCTTTTTTAGAAAGATAAGTAATATCACCTGAGTCAAGACGTATTGCACACTTGGTTATTCCAAACTCGCGAAATGCCTTTATTGCATTAGGAACACCGCTTTTGAGGCAATCGTACGTGTCTACGAGCAAGGTTGCATTGTTGGGATAAAGCTTGCAATAGGCATAAAAGGCGTCGTACTCGGAGTCAAACATCTGAACCCACGAATGTGCCATAGTGCCTGTAGCCGGGATTGCATAATCTCTGTCGGAAATGGTGCATGCCGTTGCGGCACATCCGCCAATATATGCTGCTCTGGCACCAAGAACGGCACCGTCTGCTCCCTGTGCTCTTCTCGAACCGAATTCTGCAACAGGTCTGCCGCCCGCAGCTCTCACTACCCTGTTTGCCTTTGTCGCAATAAGTGACTGGTGGTTAAGGCAAAGCAACACAAAGGTTTCTATAAATTGAGCTTCTATCGACGGAGCTCTCACAACCATAATCGGCTCTCCGGGGAAAATTGGAGTACCCTCGGGCACAGCATAGATGTCACCTGTGAATCGGAAATTTTTAAGGTAAGCAAGAAAATCCTCGGAAAAAATATTTTTGGAACGTAAAAATTCGATGTCCGCCTCTGTGAATTCAAGAGTTTTTATATATTCTATAACCTGTTCAAGTCCTGCAGCTATAGCAAAGCCGCCATTATCCGGAACCTTGCGAAAGAAAACGTCAAAGTAGGCGATTTCATCCTTTTTGCCAAGCTCATAATAACCGTTAGCCATTGTAAGCTCATAAAAATCGCAAAGAAGAGTATTGTTTAACTTATCCATTTGTAAACCTCTTTTCTGTTTTTGAAAATCAAAGCTCAAGCTTCATATCTCCGTCTTTTATCCATCCAAGACGGCGCATGATTTCAGCGAAAACAAGAGAAAGAACTGCGGGTAAAATTATGCATACCAAAGCTACTCCAATAATAGAGGTTGCACTAAAGCCCATTTCGGTAAACACACCTATCGGGCCTACAAGTCCGCAGGTTCCCATGCCTGCGCTGACGCCCTTACATTCGAGCTTGAAAAGGCAGGTGGAAATCGGGCCCGTTATTGCGGAGGCAAGAGTGACAGGAACCCATATTATAGGTTTTTTGACGATGTTTCCCATCTGAAGCATTGATGTTCCTATGCCTTGAGCGACAACACCGCCCCATTTGTTTTCGCGGAAGGATATCACAGCAAATCCAACCATCTGTGCGCAGCAGCCGGCAACACATGCACCGCCTGCAAGAAGAAAGCCCTCGCTTGTACCGTTAAGCTCCGCGACTTTGAGTGCATAATCGGAGAAAATCATAGCACATATAGCTGCACTTGAGATAGGAAGAGTTAAGACAACGCCCATAACAACCGAAACAACCACGCCCATAATGAATGGCAGGTATGTCGTTGCAGAGGCGATGAAGACACCGAGATAATACATTACATAAGCCACAAGGGGTGCAAGAAGCCAGCTGGCGAAAAATCCTATAATCAGTGTAACTACAGGTGTAACCAAAATATCCACCTTGGTTCTTTTTGACACAAGCTTTCCAAATTCACAAGCTATAACAACAGCAAAAAATGCTCCTGCGGGCCCTGCTGCATAGAAGACGCCGTCAACACCGTTAACGGCTCCGGTTGATGCCCAAGAAAGAATTGCGCCTTCGTTTATTACAGCACCCATCGCATTGGACATAGCTCCTACTGCGGCACACGAATAAATTACAAGCGGATGTGCATTAAGCTTATGAGCTATAGCAACACCTATTGCCATACCTGTAGCCGCTTTGGCATATGTTGCTATCGTCGCAAACAAAGCAAGTCCCGTATACGTAGCTACTGTGGAAAAAATAGTTCCTATAAGCAAGGATGCGAAAAGTCCAAGAGCCATAGCGCCCATCGCGTCAATAAAATACACTCTTGGAGAAAGACTTATGCCTCTTTCATTAAAGAAAGACAGAATTTTTCCTTTTTTTGTTGTCTGTGACATTTTGTTTTCTCCTTTTTATTCTCCTATTTATTTAGATATTCTTTCTTTATCTATATAGTTTTGCAGTATGATTTGCGCAGAAAGAGTGTCGATATTCGCCTTTCGTTTTTTACCGTATGTACCGCTGTCATCAAGAAAACGGTATGCCGCCATAGTGCTCATTCTTTCGTCGTAAAAATCAATCGGAATATCTGTAATTTCCGAAAGAATCTTTGCAAAAGCCCTAACGACCTCTGCGCGTTCTCCTTCACTTCCATCCATATTCTTAGGAAGTCCAACGACTATTTTTTTGCAGTTTCGCTTTTCTGCCTCTTCTGCAACACGGCGAGCAGTATTTCGCATTCCGCCCTCTCGAACTGTTGTTATCCCTGTTGAAATGAATCCTGTTGGGTCGCATTCTGCGATTCCGGTACGAACATCACCGTAATCAACGCCCAAATATTTACCGTGACTTGTATCCACTCTGCTCATTTCTCCTTGTTTTTATAAATTATACTCCTTAAGTAGTGAACGTGTCAATAAAAAAAATCTTCAAAAATGACTCGCTATTCATTCTTTTTTATATACAAATATCACAAAATCCGCTTCGCAATCAAGCTCCTCTAAAGATAAAACTTTCTCTTTACGAGAAAGAGGTGTCCTGTAGGCATACGGTGTCATAAGAAAAAGAGAACGCACCTCGCTGTTGGTTTTTAAGGACATTGTGTATGAAACCCTCTTTTCCTCCAAAAGCCGGAAACCCGGTATATAGGGGTCGGAAACCGTATTTTTATATGGGATGTCATAAGCAGCTTTTTTCAAGGAGTAAAGATGATTCTCTCCGGGAATAACCATAAGGAAAATGCCATCATTTACAAGCACTCGACCGATTTCATCCACGGCAAGCGGTGAAAACATATTAATAGCCATATTGAAAGACGCATCTGCTATCGGCATATGATAAGCGCTGGCGACAGCAAGCTCCGCTTCAAGCTTTCGCTTGCTGAAGTTCCTGAGAGCATCTTTCGAAATATCAAATGCGGAAATCGAGATAGAAAAACCGCTGTCTGAGAGAATTTTTCCTATAATATTTGTGTAATATCCCTCTCCGCAACCGATATCAAGAAGCTTGCCGGACATACCGTGTCTAACAAGGAGCTCCGCTGTCGACTTTGCTAATGGATAATATGCACCCGTGTCAAGAAAATCACGTCTTGCATTTACCATTTCTTTATTATCGCCGTGTTTTTTTGTATTGTTTGAAAGTAGGAGATTATAATAGCCAAATCGGCTTCTGTCAAAGGAATGACCGTTTTTGCACACAGCCGCGCCGGATATCTTCTCAATTAAAGCTGACTTGCATTTTGGACAAACGAAATTCACCTAAATCTCCCCTTTCTTCACTCTTTTATATTTGTTTTGTTATAATTTTGCCATTTTCGAAAAGGTTCGACTAATTCTTGTAGTAATCAGACCTCGTCACCCGGCAACGCAGTATGCAGCAATTTATACAGTCAGCTCTGCACCGAAAGCTGATGCTTATAGGATAGATAGTTATGCTGATTAGGAGAAATTTCGCAAGACAAGGCAAAGCGAGCGCGAAGCCCGACGGCGTAGTTACCTACGTCGAGGGCGACAAGTCGAAGCTTTAACGCAGTATTGCGGAATTTATACAATCAGCATCGCATCGCCGAAAGAAAAGAACCGATACCTATCCTCTACCGCTCTTTTATAAGCATTCATAGTGTTTTCTTTGCCTGCAAGTGCACTTACAAGCATTATAAGGGTACTTTCAGGCAAATGGAAGTTTGTTATCAAGGCGTCGATTGCCTTAAATCTATAGCCGGGATAAATAAAAATTCCGGTTTCACCCTTGAGGGCGTGTAACATTCCCGCATCATCGGTAGCACTTTCAAGAACTCGGCACGAGGTTGTGCCGACGGCTATTATTCTACCTCCGAGTGCGCGTCGGCGATTTACTTCTTTTGCGACCTCGTCCGTGACGTAAAAATGTTCACCGTGCATCAGATGCTCTTCAATTTTATCAACCTTAACGGGTCTGAATGTACCGAGCCCTACGTGCAAAGTAACCTCTGCATAACCGACACCTTTATCCTTGATTTTCTCAATCAGCTCCTCAGTAAAATGGAGTCCGGCAGTTGGGGCGGCAGCAGAGCCCTCTGCTTTCGCATAGACTGTTTGATAATCTGATGCGTTTTCAAGTTTTTTGGTTATATATGGCGGCAAGGGCATGTGTCCGACAGCATCAAGAGCTTCATATATGTTCTTGAACCTCTGAGTGTCATATTTTAGCTTGACTATTCTGTTTCCGCCATCAGCCATACCAACAACCTCAGCAAAAATCACGTCTGAGAAATTAAAGGTAGCACCCACCTTGGCTCTTTTGCCCGGTCTTACAAGGGTTTCCCATTCTCCCGAATCGAGCATACGCAATAAAAGGAGCTCTATATCAGCCCCTGTTTTATCGGTTTTACCGAGAAGTCGCGCAGGGATTACCTTTGAAGAGTTAACAACAAGCATGTCCTGTGGGTTGAGATAATCGATTATATCGGAAAATATTTTATTTTCAATCTTGCCCGTATTTTTATCAAGAACCATAAGGCGACATTTATCTCTTACGGCACTTGGCGATTGGGCGATAAGCTCTTCGGGCAAATCATAATAAAAATCCTTAGTAGCCAAGTTGGTTGATATTCTTTTATTGGTTATTAGTTTCTTAATTTCTTCCATACATACTCCGTGCCAAAAAGCTGCTAATTAACATAAAATGGTAATGTATCTAAAATTTTGATTTATTCAATTATACACCAAAACACTTATTTTTTCAAGGGTAATTATACAGTATGAGCAAGAACATAATTTTCAAGGGCGTGGCAACAGCGCTTATAACACCTATGAAGGAAGGGAGAATCGATTACGATGCTCTTTCAAATATAATAGAGCTGCAAATTGCAAGCGGCATAGATGCGCTTGTTGTCGGAGGTACAACCGCAGAGATTGCAACCTTGTCTGACGGGGAAAGGAAAGAGCTTTATTCGTTCGCAAAGAATATAACCAGGGGAAGATGCAAGATAATATTCGGAACAGGTACAAATGACACAAAAGCAGTTATCTCGCACACCCGTGTCGCAGAAGAAATAGGGTGCGACGGAATTCTTGTCGTAACTCCGTATTATAACAAGGGGACTCACAGCGGCGTGCTTTGTCATTATGAGCGCATTGCAAAGGAAACGGATTTACCCATAATTCTTTACAACGTTCCGTCACGAACGGGAGTGAATTTAACTATCGCTCAGCTTGAGGAGCTTTCAAGGTGGAAGAATATCGTGGCAATTAAGGAAGCATCGGATTCTGCCGACCGTCTGACCGAAATTGCCGGATTAAAGGAAGAACTTACGCTATATGCAGGAAATGACTCACAAATATATCTTACTTTGGCGCTCGGCGGAATGGGCGTTATTTCGGTTGCATCCAATATTTATCCAAAAATCGTAATGAAAATATGCCATTCCTATTTCAGCGGCGACCTCGACTCTTCTCTTTCGACACAAATAAAAATATTGGATTTCGTCAAAGCACTTTTTTGTGAAACCAACCCATCTCCCATAAAGTATGCAATGAGCCGTGAGGGACTTTGCACAGAAGAACTAAGACTACCGTTACTGCCACCAAGTGAAGAGAACAAACGTATAATCGAAATAGAAATGCGGCATCTTTTTAAAAGTAGATAAAATTTTAATGGACTGGGATAAAAGGATTACCGTAAACAAAATGGCAGCCATAGCTTAACTCGGAAAAGGTAAGCTTGGTATGAAAAATTACACAATCGCAAAAACGAGGTAGATATTAGAGCTCTACCTCGTTTTGATGTATTATCAGATTTTCAATGCGAAATTTTTTATTTCTAAAATTTGGACAAGCTTTTATTTCTTAGTAAATTATTACAAGACGCGCACATATTGACAAATATATTAAAATATGCTATAATTCAGGAGTTAACACTTTATTGCGCTGTTCTTTTTCTGAAAGCAAAATAAAGATTAACACTCGCACAAAGATTGAAATTTTATTTAGCGGTCAAGCAGAAGCGATTTAATTCAAACAAAAATCTGCGTAATAAGAAAGGAATTTAATCATGAATAAGTATGTAATAATAACTGATTCCGGCTGTGACCTTTCCCCGGAAATGCTTAATGAAATGGGCATCATACCTCTCGAACTCTCTTTTCGTTTTGACGGAGATGATAAGCAATACAGCAATTATGAGATGGACTCTAAAACGTTTTATGACAAAATGAGGGCTGGCGGAATTGCAAAAACAGCAGCTGTCAATCCGAGTGTCTTTGAAAACATATTCCGTTCATATCTTGAAGACGGATGCGATATAATATATATTGCTTTCTCATCCGGACTCAGCACAACCTACAATTCTTCAAGAATTGCTGCAAAATCCCTTGAAGCAGAATATCCCGAACGCAAAATAGCTCTTATAGATACGCGCGCGGCGTCTGCAGGTCAAGGACTCATTGTCTACCTTGCAAATGAGAAAAAGAAGAGCGGTGCGTCCTTTGAAGAGGTTGCGGAATACACCGAGCACATAAAGCACAAAATAAGCATCTGGTTCACAGTAGACGACCTTGTGTACTTAAAGAGAGGCGGAAGAGTAAGTGCGGCCGCTGCTTTCTTTGGTAATATGTTAGGTATTAAGCCGCTCTTACACATGGACGAAGCGGGACACCTCATTCCCGTATCGAAAATTCGCGGAAGACGCAAAGCGATAGAAACACTCGCAGATAAGTACGGTGAACTGACGGTTGAGATGGGTAAAGGTCCGATTTTCATTTCGCACGCAGACTGTCTTAGTGAAGCAGAATCCGTAGCTAACATCATAAAAGAAAAATACAACGGTGAGGTTAACTTAATTACAAATGTAGGACCTGTTATAGGTGCTCACTCCGGTCCCGGCACTATAGCACTCTTCTTCGTTGGAAAGGAAAAATAATTTCGCTATGAAAAAGCAAGAGAATATAACTCCGATAACGGAAGAGGTTGATAAAGCCACAAATGCCGAAAGCATCGAAGCAACCGACAAACAGGCAAAAGAAACTCACAAAAAGGTAAAAGAAGATAAAAAGCGTGCAGCTAAAGAGCATGCCGAAAAGAAAGCTAAAGAGCATGCCGATAAAAAGGCAAAGGAACAGGCAGATAAAAAGGAGCATGCTGAAAAGAAAGCAAGAGAACATGCCGAGAAGAAAGCAAAGGAACAGGCGGATAAAAAGAAAAAGAATTCCGGTGTGAAAAATTCCGATAGCAAAAAAGCAAAAGAAAAGAGCAAATCTAAGAAAAAGAGCACCGGACTTGCGACAAAATTCCTTGGCGGTATTTTGTTCAAGAAGATGGCGGAAAGCGGAATGAATGAGCTTGAAATGAATGCAGAAGAGGTGAACAAGCTCAATGTATTCCCTGTCCCCGACGGAGATACCGGCGATAACATGAAAATGACTATCGAGAGCGGAGTTTCCGCTATTGAAAGCATGGATTCAGACAACCTCTCCGACGTTATGAAAGCGCTTTCTCGCGGAATGCTGCTTGGAGCAAGAGGAAACTCAGGCGTTATCCTTTCTCAGTTCTTTGCGGGAACTGCAAACGGTCTTGAAACATATAAGAAGGCAAGTCCCAGAGCATTTGGAAACGCTCTTAAAGAGGGCGTTAAGCAGGCATATTCTTCTGTTGCCACCCCTACCGAGGGAACTATTCTTACAGTTGCAAGAGAAGCGGTAGAATATGCTGTTGAGAGGATTACTCCGGAGAGCACTATAAGGTCTCTTTTTGCAGACCTTGTAAAAGAAATGAGAGCATCTCTTGAAAGAACTCCGGAAATTCTTACAGTGCTCAAAGAGGCAAACGTTGTCGACAGCGGTGCTGCAGGATTGTTCTACATCATTGACGGATTTAACCGCGTACTAAACGGAGAGGGTGTTTTCACCGCAAAGAGCGCGGATGCCAAGACTAAAAGAAACTCTAATGCTTTTAATACCGAAAGCAAATTCGGACCTGAGAGCGTTATGGAATACGGTTACTGTACTGAGCTTCTAGTACAGCTCCAGAGCAGCAAAACAGATATATACAACTTTGATATTGATACACTCAAAGAATTTCTCGTTGCAAATGGAGATTCGGTTGTTGCATTTAAGACCGACAGTATTGTAAAGCTGCACGTTCATACCTTTGAGCCGGAAAAAATTCTTGCTCATTGCAGAAGCTTTGGAGAATTCATATCGGTAAAAATTGAAAATATGTCCCTTCAACATACCGAGCTTGAAAGCAAAGAAAAGGATTCAAAGCAACAACCAGAGAAAAAGAAAAGATACGGTGCTGTTGCGGTTTGCATCGGTGACGGAATTGAAAATCTGTTCCGTGAATTCGGCGTAGACGAAATTATAAAGGGCGGACAGACACAGAATCCGTCCACAAAAGATTTTCTTGAAGCATTTTCTAAAATACATGCGGAGCATATCTTCGTATTCCCGAACAACAGCAACATATTTATGGCTGCTCAACAGGCAGCGGATCTTTATGAGGTTGCAAAGGTTCATGTTATACACAGCAAAAATATAGGCACGGGATACGTTGCGCTTTCAACAGCAAATTTTGAAGACGATGACCCCTCATCCGTAATGAAAGGAATGAGAGAGGCAATGTCACGCGTCACTGCCGGATATATATCTCCTGCAATCAGAGATGCAGACATGAACGGAGTTCACGTGAATAACGGAGATACTATTGGTATCATAGATAAGCAGATAGTTGTTTCCGCACCTGAGAAGAGCGAAGCTGCGCATCAGCTTGCTTCACATTTATTAAATATTGACGACAAGTTTATGCTTACCGTATTTTGCGGCAAGGACGTCACGGACGAAGAAAAAAGCGAGCTCGAAGCATATATTTCCGAAAATCACCGTGATGCTGAGGTTTATTTTATTGATGGCGGTCAAGAAATATATCCTTACATTTTCGTTGCTGAATAAAGGGGAATATAATGGGTATAAAAGCAGTACTCTTTGACCTTGACGGCACTCTGTTACCAATGGACCAGGATACGTTTGTTGGGGCATATATTTCGCTGTTGGCAAAAAAGATTGCTCCTCTTGGTTACGCCCCCGAAAAAATTGCAAAAGCGCTTCTTTTGGGATGCAAGGATATGATTGCAAGCGATGGCTCTAAGCTAAACGAAGAAATTTTTTGGGAATCCTTTACGAATTTGCTCGGACCGTCGATAAAGAAGCACATGCCGTCGTTCAATGATTTTTATGAAAAAGAATTTGACACGGTACAAGCCGCGTGCGGATTTTCCCCGAAAGCAAAAGAAATTGTGGACTTTATTAGGGAACGCGGAGTTCGCATAATTTTGGCGACAAACCCTCTTTTCCCGGCTATTGCTACAGAAAAAAGAATTGGCTGGGCGGGGCTTTCTTCAAATGACTTTGATATCATTACTACGTATGAGAATTCTCATTTTTGCAAACCCAACATCAAATACTACGAAGAAATTCTTTCCAAATCAAATCTTGACGCAAAGGACTGTATAATGGTCGGCAATGATGCTGACGAGGATACGGTTGCAGAAGAACTCGGTATGAAAGTTTTCCTTCTTACTGATTGTCTTATAAACCGAAATCAAAAGGACATCTCGAAGTATAGAAATGGAAATTTTGAAAAGCTGCAAGATTTTATCGAAGAATTGCTCTAGCGCTTGTATTCGAATAAAAGAGCGATAATAGAAAACAGAACTGCGGTTAACCAATACCGCAGTTCTCGCTCATTTCTACCCGTGGCACAGCTGGATAGACAGACACCGTATACCTTTAGGTATCTTGCCATGCGAGGAGATTTTACCCAAACTCTGTATCAAGCGGAACGTTTTTCAAGCCGCCCGCCCCGAGCGGCAAACTCTGAAGGATTTATCAAAACTTAACTAATATCATTGTTCTTAACATTTATCTACCCGTGGCACAGCTGGATAGACAGACACCGTATACCTTTAGGTATCTTGCCATGCGAGGAGATTTTATTTGAACTCTGTATCAAGCGGAACGTTTTTCGAGCCGCCCGCCCCGAGCGGCAAACTCTGAAGGATTTATCAAAACTTAACTAATATCATTGTTCTTAACATTTATCTACCCGTGGCACAGCTGGATAGACAGACACCGTATACCTTTAG
>JAZSJG010000108.1:0-15719 GCA_045534215.1 Eubacteriales bacterium | reverse complement strand
GTATGTCTTCTTCCCGAGGAGTCAAAGGGAGAGATTCTTACAAGGCGGTGAACGCCGTTTTCGCTTTTAAGATACCCGTACGCGTTAATTCCCTCAACCATAATAGTCGCGGATTTTATTCCCGCCTCGTCTCCGTCAAGCCAGTCAAGGAGCTTAACGTTAAAGCCGTGCTTCTCGCCCCAGCGGGTATAAAGGCGGTATAGCATCGATGCCCAGTCCTGCGCCTCTGTTCCGCCCGCACCGGGGTGGAAGGAAACTATCGCGTTGTTTTTATCGTAAGGACCGGAAAGAAGAACCTCAATTCTCTTTTTCTCGGCTTCGTTTTCTATAAATTCGGTTTCAGAAACGACCTCTTCAACAGAATCCTCGTTGTTCGCTTCTATTGCCATCTCGCAAAGGGTATAGGTATCCTCAAGCTTTGAGATAAGTTGCTCGTAGCTTTCCACCTTGGTTTTAAGCTGTTTTATTTCTTGGAGCTTTTTCGATGACTTTTCGGCATCGTTCCAAAAATCCTGAACGAGTGTTTCTCTTTCAAGGTCGGCAGCGCGTTCCTTTGCCTCTTCTATTCTTAACTGATTTCCAAGCTCCTTGAGAACACCGTCAAGCTCGTTAAGCTTCCTTTTCGCCTCTTCAAGCGCAACAATCATTTTTAGCACCTCAATTCAAATATTACGCTATATTTTACCACATCTTTTTTCCTTTGTAAAGCGGTAAAATATATTTTGCCCGAAAAAACAAGATATCCTTGATTTTTTTGCAGTGCTGTGGTATAATATTTCCGTAATCGCTTTTTTGAATTCAGCGATAACAAAACGTTGTTTTACAACAGACTGCAGCAACGCAATTTTGTAGAAAAATAAATTAAACAAATAAAGGAAAATGAAAATGAAAGTAACAAAAGAAACACTTATCGGCGACGTTCTTGATTTTGACGTAGAAACAGCTCAATTCTTTTTTGAAATAGGTATGCACTGCCTTGGCTGCCCCCACTCAAGAGGCGAATCCATTGCCGACGCTTGCCTGGTTCACGGAACAGACGCCGATGCGCTCGTTAATAAAATAAACGAATATCTTTCCAAGAAATGATAAACGCTCTGGGCGCAAGACTTTCCTCAGCGGCGAAATTCGTAAGGCAGGGAGCGTATTTTGCCGATATTGGCACTGATCACGCATACCTGCCTATTTTCTTACTCGAATCAGGTATTATAAAGCGTGCAGTATGCTCGGATATTAATGAAGGACCGCTGATTAGAGCTATGGAAAATGTAAAAGAGTCAAATCTGAAGGGGCATATTGATTTTGTAAAATGTGACGGTGCGTCCAAGCTTTCGCACCTTGGTATAACCGATGTTGCGATTTGCGGAATGGGCGGAGAGCTTATTTGTAAAATAATAGAGAACGCGCCCTTCTTTAAAAATTCCGGGATACGCCTTATTTTACAGCCAATGTCAAAGCAATCCTACCTGCGCCGTTATCTTGCTGCAAACGGATTTTCGGTCGTGGGTGAGGAATATTCCTGTGAGTCGGGGAAGTTCTATCTCTGCATCGCAGCTGAATATACTGCATCGGTTTATGAATTAAGCGACCTAGAAGCTGAAATCGGACACGTCAAAGCGGCGGATGAAATGTCGGATGAGATGATAGGGTATATCAAATCAAAGATTAAATCATACGATATCGCAGTTAAGGGGAAACGCTTGGCGGCTATAGAATGCGATATGGATGCTGTGCTTCTTGAAAAGTTGAAATCGGTTATTAAATAACTGAAAGGAATTTTTATATGACGGTAAAGGAACTGTACGATAAACTGAATTCCCGCATACCCGAGTATCTGAGCGAGGAGTGGGACAACGACGGCATTATGTGTTCTTCGGATTTTTCTTCCGAGGTCAATAACGTTCTTATCGTGCTAGATGTAACGGAAGAAATAGTTGACTATGCGATATCGAGAAATTTTGACCTGATAATTTCTCACCATCCGCTCATTTTCAGACCAATTGGAAAGGTGACAGAGGATAATCACGTATCAAGAAAAATAATCAAGCTTATATCAAATAACATATCGGTTTTTTCTTTCCACACGCGTGCGGACAAGGTGGAGGGAGGAGTTAACGATATCCTTTGCAATATTTTCGGTCTTTCGGACGTAAAGCCGTTTGGCGAGGGAGGGCTTGGAAGAATAGGAACGCTTCCTGAGGAATCGCCGCTTGATGTCTTTTCCGATTTCATTAAAATGCAGCTTGGAGCTGACAATGTAAAGTATGCTGATGCTTACAATCCCGTTAAGCGTGTGGCAATCGTCGGAGGCGACGGAAAGGATTTCGTCCTTGATGCAATAAAAGAGGGCGCTGATACATACGTTTCCGGACGCCTTAGCTACAATATGATGGAAGAGGCGGCGGATATGGGAATAAATCTCGTTGAGGCGGGCCATTATTTTACGGAGCTGCCGATAACGAAATTTTTCTCATCGCTTATTGCTTCATTCGACGGAAATGCGTACATAGAAATTGCGGATTCCAATATGATAAAAACCTTGTAATCTAAGAGTTAACCTATTGAATAAAACAAAAAAGCTTTCGCTCAAGCGAAAGCTTTTTTGCTTGTAAAGCATCTTTTTGCGTAAATTAATCAGCTTTTTCGTATTTTATACCGGAAATTTTAATGTAACCGTCGCCCTTTTCAAAGGGAAATGTGCCACCGTTAATAACATCGTCTTCGGTTTCATACTCAAAGGTGATTTCAAGTTTGCCGTCTTCATTTTCAGCTATTTCGTATTTTCCGTTGATAACGAAGGATTCATCATCGGAAAACATAGAAGAAACGGTTCTTGTAACCTTTACGTTGCTTCCCTTGAATTCGTAAGATACGTTATATGAGGCAACCATTATGTTGATTTCACCCTCGTATTTTCCGCTCAAATTGTTGCCGCAGGATGCAAGAGAAAGCATTGTGCCTACAAGAAGTATGCAAGCAAGAAGCATGGATACAATTTTTTTCATTTTGTAATCTCCCTTATTGTTTTATACATAGTTTATTATAACATATTCTTGCAAGGATGTCACTATGTTTTGAAAAAAAGAATATTGCAATGAAATATTTTCCCAAAACTGTTGACTGAGGGAGAAAGGGAAAGTATAATAAAAATCGGACAAGTTATTGAATAGCATATATTATAATGACTATGTATTCAAGCTTGTAGCGAAAAGTGCTTTTGTGAGGACTGAAAATGAGAAAAATTGATTTAGAAGTCGTAAGTCAGAAAATTTGCGATATGTTTATTGATGCGTGTGAAAATCTTCCGGGCAACGTCCTTTCTTCACTCGAGAGCGCGTATTCTAAGGAAGAATCGGAGCTTGGCAGAGGGGTTATCGGAAAAATAATCGAAAATGCCGCTCTTGCAAAGGAAAAGCATCTTCCTATATGTCAGGATACGGGAGTTGCGGTGGTATATCTTACAATCGGCTCCGAGGTCGTTTTCGAAGGAGATATATACGAAGCTGTGAATGAGGGAGTAAGACGGGCTTACACCGAAGGATACTTACGTAAATCGGTTGTTCGACACCCCCTTGACAGAGTAAACACCAAGGACAATACTCCGGCTATCGTACATATAAAAATGGTTCCCGGCGACGTTTTCAAAATAGATGTTGCTCCAAAGGGCGGCGGCAGTGAAAATATGTCAGCAATAAAAATGATGATACCCGCAGACGGTGTTGAGGGGATAAAAAAATTCGTGGTGGATACCGTTTTCGGAGCAGGAGGAAAGCCCTGTCCGCCGCTGGTTGTCGGCATTGGAATAGGCGGAAACTTTGAAAAGTGTGCACTTATGGCAAAAGAGGCGCTATTCAGAGAAATCGATGACGAAAGTCCTGACCCTATAGCAAGAGAGCTTGAAAAGGAGCTTCTTGATTTGATAAATAATACCGGAGTCGGACCTATGGGATTCGGAGGCCGCGTGACCTGCCTTGCTGTTAAGGTAAACACCCACCCGTGTCACATCGCAAGTATGCCTGTGGCAATAAATCTTCAGTGCCATGCTGCAAGACACAAGTCTTTGGAGCTTTGATTTTTGGAGGATTTTGATATGATTAAGTTAACGAGCCCCGTGAGCGAAGCCGAAATAATGAAGCTGCGTGCCGGTGACGCTGTTCAAATAAGCGGAATAGTATATACGGGTAGAGATGCAGCGCATAAAAGACTTTGTGAGCTTCTCGAAAAAGGAGAAAAACTCCCAATAGACGTTAAAGGCGCATCTATATATTATGTAGGACCCACACCCGCAAAGCCGGGCAGAGCAATAGGTTCTGCCGGACCTACATCCAGCTATCGCATGGATGCCTATTCAGAACCGCTTCTCAAAGAAGGCCTTAAAATAATGATAGGTAAAGGACCAAGAAGCGACGAGTTCAAAAAGATGCTCCCAGAATATAAGGCGGTATACCTCTCGGCAATAGGGGGCGCAGCCGCATCAATATCGGAATCGGTCAAAAGCTGTGAGGTTGTAACCTATGAGGACCTTGGAGCAGAGGCAATACATCGCCTCGAGGTAGAGGATTTTTATGCCATTGTTACCTATGACGCTTATGGCAACGACCTGTTTGAAAGCGGCATAGAGAAGTACAAAAAATAATAATTCCTCTTTGACAGAATATAATTCTGCAATCATCAAAAACCGACCTGTTAAGCGTGGCTTAACGGCCGGTTTTTTCTTTTCGTAAAAAGAAAAAGAGTTACTTTTTAAAAATTGTACAAAAAAAAGAACAATTTTTCGATAATCTGTTGAAATTTGAAAATATGCGTGCTATAATTGGTTTACAAATACCTATAAAAGCAATATTTTCCAAAGGAGTTAAATTATGAAAACGATTGTTATTGGTGTTATTGGCGCGGATGTCCACGCGGTAGGTAATAAGATTATCGAATACGTCCTCAAGAATGAAGGGTATAACGTTGTAAATATAGGCGTTCTTTCTTCACAAGAGGACTTTATTAATGCCGCCATTGAAACCAATGCCGACCTTATACTTGTTTCCTCGCTTTACGGACAGGGAGAAATTGACTGCCGCGGTATGCGTGAAAACTGTATCGAGGCAGGAATCGGTGATATACCTATGTTTGTTGGCGGAAATATAGTCGTCGGTAAACAGAACTTTGAAGAGGTTAGAGCCAGATTTGAGGCAATGGGATTTAATAAGGTTTACGGACCCGGTGTTCCGATAGAGGAAACTCTTCCCGATATAAGAGAAATTCTCGGAGAATAATAATGAGCCGTTATTTGATGATAGATTTCGGTTCTACATATACAAAGCTTACAGCGGTTGACACGGAATGCGAGGATATAATCGCAACTGCAAGCCATTTTACAACTGTAGATACCGATATAACAATCGGATATAAAAAAGCATTCGATATTCTTTGTGAAAAACTCGGAGAGAAGAACCCAAGATTCGATAAAACCATAGGATGCTCCTCCGCTGCAGGCGGTCTTAAAATGGCAGCCATAGGTCTTGTCGAGGAGTTAACCGTGGAAGCGGCAAGACGTGTATGCCTTGGCGCCGGAGCAAAGGTTGAGCTTGCGTTTTCTCACCATCTGACGCACTCTGATATCGATAAGATAACAGAACACAAGATTGATATAATTCTTCTTTCCGGCGGAACGGACGGCGGAAATTCCGAATGCGTACTCTTCAATCAGCGTATGCTTTGTGAAAGAGGAGTAAAAATTCCGATAATTTTTGCAGGCAACAAAAATTGCTATGACGAGGTTAAGGCGATGGCAGAGAAATACGGCATGAATGAGCATTATTGCTCAAATGTTATGCCTCGCTTAAACGTTCTTAACATCGATGAGCCAAGAGATAAAATCCGAGAAATTTTCCTTAAAAGTATAATAGAAGCCAAAGGGATTAAAAAAATAGAGGGTGAGATAGACGAACTGATTTTGCCTACCCCCGAATCCGTGCTTCGCGCCGCAAAGCTACTTGCTGACGGTTATATGAAGGAGATGGGACTCGGTGAAATAATTCTTGTTGATATCGGCGGAGCTACGACGGATATGTATTCTATTTGCTCTGCATCGGCAAAGAGAAGTGACGTTGTAGTCAAGGGGCTAGAGGAGCCGTATGCCAAGAGGACTGTTGAAGGAGATCTCGGTATGCGCTACTCCGCACTCGGTGTCCTCTCTTCACTAACCGAAGAGGAGATTAAGCTTATAAATCTTGACGAGGAAGTAGACCTCAAGGCCGCTCTTATATACAGACATGAGCACGTTGATCACGTGCCCGAAAGCGAATACGATATTCGCATAGACAGAATAATGGGACGCGTTTGCGTTGATAAGGCAATGTCCCGTCACGTCGGAAAGATGGAAGAGATGTATACTCCGATGGGTATGCTTTACAATCAGTACGGAAAAGATTTAAGCAAAATCAACTATGTAATAGGCACAGGAGGTGTTTTGGTACATAACGAGCACCCTGAAGAAATTCTTTGTGCCGTTGAATATTCAATGAAGAAGGGTCTTGAATTACGCCCGAGAAGTCCGCGTTATATGATTGATAAGGATTATATACTCGCGTCAATGGGATTGCTTTTGCAAATCGACCCGCTTCTTGCTCTTAAAATAATGAAGAAGCATATTCTGCCTCTTCCCGAAATAAAAACAAAACAACAAATTACAGTATGAGGGTATTATGATTAAGAATAAGAAATTGACTGATGAAGAATTTTACAAAGAACGCGAGCAGGTACTTGCTTCTTGGAAAACAGGCAAGGATTATCACTTGGATTTTGACGAATCTGTTCCATTTTTGATATCAATACCGGAAGAGAAGAATTTTGCCGAAAAGCTTGAAAGAGCAAAAAAGACAAATGCACGTACTCTTGTACAGCCGCGTGCCGGTGTTCCTGTCATAAACAAACACATAGAGCTTCTTCAGTATCTTCAGGATGCAGGGGCAGATTTTCTCCCCTCGACTATAGATAGCTACACACGTCAGAACAGATATCTTGAAGCTGAAAACGGTATAAAGGAGAGTATCCTTAACCATAGAGCTCTTCTTAACGGATTTCCCGCTGTAAATTACGGTGTTTCGGGATGCCGTCAGGTATTTGATGCTGTGAAAGTACCTCTTCAAGCACGTCACGGAACTCCTGATGCAAGACTTCTTTCTGAAATAATACACGCAGCCGGATGGACATCCAATGAGGGTGGCGGAATTTCATATAATCTTCCGTATGCGAAGAGTATATCACTTGAGGACTCAATTAAATACTGGCAGTACTGCGACCGACTTGTAGGCATATACGAAGAAAATGGTGTACATATCAACAGAGAGCCCTTTGGTCCTCTTACGGGTACTCTTGTTCCTCCATCCATTTCTAATACAGTCGGAATTGTCGAAGCGCTTCTCGCTGCAGAGCAGGGAGTTAAGAGCATTACTGTCGGATACGGTATGGGTGGTAATATAATTCAGGACGTTGCCGCTATCAGAGCTCTGCAGGAGCAGACTGATGAATATCTTGAGAAATTCGGATACAAGGATGTTGTTGTAACGACGGTATTCCATCAGTGGATGGGCGGTTTCCCCCACGATGAGAATGAAGCTCTCGGTCTTATAGCACTCAGCTCTACTGTCGGAGCTCTTTCCGGAGCGACCAAAATGATAACCAAGACTCCTCACGAGTCCGTAGGTATTCCTACAAAAGAGGCGAATGCGGAGGGCATCAAGGCGTCTAAGCTTGTCACCCGTCTTCTTTGTGACCAGAAGTTCCCGAATTGCAAGGAGCTTCGTGATGAAATGGATCAGATTAAAAAGGAAGTTAATTGCCTGATGGACGCTATTATGAGCGTGGGAAACGGTGACTTGGCAGAGGGCGTTGTAAATGCCTTTGCTCAAGGTCTTATAGATGTTCCGTTCGCCCCCAGCAAATATAATGCCGGTCTTATTCTCCCTGTAAGAGATAATGACGGATATATTAGAATTTTCGAATTTGGCAATCTCGCTTTCAGCGACGAAATTAAAGATTTCCACAGAAAGAAAATCGAAGAAAGAGCAAAGGCGGAAAAAAGACCCGTCACCTTCCAATTCACAATTGACGATATATATGCAGTAAGTATAGGACATCTTGTCGGACGTCCTTCATATGGCGGATTTTAATTAATCAAAGAGGTGTAGCATGAAAATAGTAGACGTTATCCTTACAAAATCTTACACGGGTTTTTATTTTGACGACCAGAAAGCTATTAAAAACGGAGCAGGTCACGATGGATTTATGTATGTCGGTTCTTCTGAAACCGATGGATTTTCGAGCATCCGAGTTGCAGGTGAGGCGATATCTGTGCAGCTCGTTCTTGAGGATGGCAGCATAGGATACGGTGACTGCGCAGCAGTTCAGTATTCGGGTGCGGGTGGAAGAGACCCTCTGTTCTTGGCAGAAGACTTTATTCCGTTTATCGAAGAAAAAATCAAGCCCATGCTTATAGGAGAGGATGTTTCGACATTTAAGAATCTTGCTGAAAAGTATGATCGACTTATAGTAGACGGCAAACGCTTGCATACTGCTATCCGCTACGGAATAACTCAAGCATTGCTAAATGCAACTGCTGTTTCAAGACGCATCACAATGGCAGAGGTTATCCGAGAGGAATATGAAATAGACGGCGACGTTTACGAGCCGATTCCCGTATTCACTCAGTCGGGTGATGCAAGATATGAGAATGCAGATAAAATGATAATCAAGGAAGCAGATGTCCTTCCTCATGCACTTATAAATAACGTTGAGACAAAGCTTGGTAAAAAAGGAGAAATTTTACTTGATTACATAGCTTGGCTCCGTGATCGTATACTTAAGTATAGGTCAAGAGAGGATTATTCTCCCATACTTCACCTTGACGTTTACGGCACTATAGGTCTTGCATTTAACTATGATGTTGATGCCATGTTCGACTATTTGATTAAATGTGAACAAGCAGCGAAGCCCTTTGGTATAAGAATAGAGGGTCCTATCGATACAGGCGACAGAGAAGGAACTCTTATGTACGAGAAGAAGCTTACAGCTATGCTTGATGAAGCGGGAAGCAAGCTTCAGATAGTAGCAGATGAATGGTGTAATACTCTTGAGGATATCAAGCTCTTTGCGGATGAGCACGCAGGACACGTTCTTCAGATTAAGACACCCGACCTCGGCGGCGTAAATAACGTTGCGGAAGCAATAAAATACTGTAACTTAAAGGGCGCAGGAAGCTATTGCGGAGGTACTTGTAATGAAACAGACCAATCCGCAAAGGTTACAACCAACATCGCTATCGCTTGTCGCGCTCTTCAGTGCCTTGCAAAGCCGGGCATGGGCGTTGACGAGGGTTATATGATAGTTAAAAATGAGATGAACCGCGTTATCGCAAGCGCTAACAGCCGTTCTAAAAAATAAACTAAATCCATGCCTTATGCGCGAGTTGCGCATAAGGCAAAAATACTATAAACATAAGTTTATACGAAACAAATTACAAGGATGAGATTTTATGAAAATAGGAGTTGCCGGCTCGCTTGAATCTAATGATACTTTGATAACTGTAAGCGAGTCGAATGAGCTTTCAATAGAAGTAAAGAGCATAGTTTATGACTTTTTCGGTGCAAAAATCGAGAGCGTTATAAGAGAAGCTCTTTCAGAAATGGGACTTGAAAGGGTAAAGGTTGTATGTGAGGACAAGGGAGCTCTTGATTATACGATAAGAGCAAGACTCTATACAGCAGTATCAAGAATGGAGAGTGCAAAATGAGAAGAAGTCTTTTGTTTATGCCGGGTAATAATCCTGCCATGCTGCAAAATTCCGACGTGTTCGATGCGGATGCGGTAATCTATGACCTTGAAGATGCTGTAAGTGTAAATGAAAAAGATGCAGCAAGGGTACTTGTATCTGAATTTCTCATTGCTAAAGAGTCCTTTCCTATGGAGGTCGTAGTTAGGATAAACGGCTTCGATACCGAGTTCTATATGAAGGACTTAGAGGCGGTTGTCAGTGAAAAAATTGACACGGTCATGCTTCCTAAGGCAAGATGCGAGATTATTTATGAGCTTGACAAGATACTTACTAAAATAGAAGAGCAAAAAAATATAAAGAAGAAAATTGCCGTAATTCCGATTATAGAGCTTGCAATTTCCGTTACTGAGGTAGAGGATATAGCGAAAGCTCCCAGAGTTAACGGAGTTCTTCTTGGCGCAGAGGACTTGACAAGCGACCTGGACGTGCAGAGAACTAAGGCGGGTGATGAGATTCTTTATCCGAGAATGCGCATTGCCACTGCCTGTGCAGCATATAAAATCGATTCGATAGACACACCGTTTACAGATACAAATGACGACACGGGGCTCGCCGTGGATTGTCTACGTGCGGCAGGGCTGGCTTTTACCTCAAAGGCGGCTATACATCCGAACCAGATACCGACAATAAACTCGACATTCGTGCCGTCACCCGAAAAAATTCTTTGGGCACAGCGCGTCAAGGAAGCAGCAAGAATCGCTGAGGCAAAGGGACTTGGTGTTTTCAGTCTTGACGGCAAGATGGTTGATAAGCCGGTTATGGACAGAGCAACGAAAATCCTTGCAAAAGCGGTAAGATACAACCTTGTATGAAAATTTTATGAAATTGGTGAACCCTATGAATGTAAACTCACTTAACAGACCCGTGCCAAACGGTTATAGACCCTTCGTCTCCGGAAATTATTATAAAAGTAATCCGGTAAAATATATACCTAAGAAGAAAACGTCCGAGGGGTATCAAATGCTCTCTGACTATTCCGACCTCTTTGACAAGCTTGAAATAAAGGATGGTATGACCCTTTCCTTCCATCATCATTTACGCAATGGCGATTTTGTCTTAAATGAAGTATGCCGTGAAATAAAAAGGCGCGGACTTAAGGATATGAAGCTTGCGCCAAGCTCGATTTTCCCAAACAACAAAATACTTAAGGAGCTTATTGAAGGCGGAAACGTTACTGGAATATCCACTGACTACGCAAACGGTGATGCTGCAAAGGCAATTTCAAGTGGAAAATTACGTGATATGCTCGTAATGTATACCCATGGAGGCAGACCCCTTGCTATACAAACGGGAGACCTACATATAGATGTGGCTATTTTGGCAATCCCGACCGTTGACAAAATGGCAAACGGCACCGGAACTGTAGGAAAAAGCGCGTGCGGAAGTCTTGGCTATGCGGTGAGTGACCTTGAGTATGCAGACAAGGTAGTTTTCGTAACCGATAACATGGTCGAAAGGATAGAAAACCCGCAGCTTGACGGAAAGTATGTAGATTATGTCCTTAAGGTTGATGCCATAGGCGACCCTGCAGGAATAGTATCGGGAACGACTAAGATAACCAAAGACCCCGTCGGCTTGAAAATAGCCCGTCTTGCAACGATGGCACTTGATGAAATAGGACTTATTAAAGAGGGAATGTCAATGCAAACGGGTGCGGGTGGAACAAGTCTTGCAGTTGCAGCATATGTTAAATCCCTTATGAAGCAAAGAGAAATAAAGGGAAGCTTTGCATCAGGCGGCATAACGGGATACTTTACTGAAATGCTTGAAGAGGAGCTTTTTTCAGAGCTTTATGATGTTCAGTGCTTTGACCTCGACGCTGTAATTTCCGCACGTAAAAATAAAGCCCATCATCTCATGAGCGGTTCAAAATATGCTAACTGCTATGACGATAATATAGTTGATAAATTGGATTTCGTCATTCTCGGAGCAACAGAAATAGACCTTGATTTCAACGTTAACGTAACAACCGATTCGCACGGTCTTATAATGGGCGGCTCGGGTGGACACAGTGACACGGCACACGGAGCAAAGGTTACTGTAATAACAACTAATCTTGTTAAGTCGCGTATGCCGATAATTAAGGAAAGAGTAACAACAGTTACAACCCCCGGTGAAGATGTGGATATCCTCGTCACCGAAAGGGGAATTGCTATAAATCCGCGCCGCCATGATATAGTTGAAAAGCTCAAAAATTCCAAGCTTCCAATACTGCCCATTGAAGAGCTTTTGAGAATAGCTCATTCAATAACGGGAATTCCCCAAAAGGCGAAGATTTCCGAAACTCCCGTGGGTGTTGTCGTATACCGTGACGGAAGCGTAATAGATACAATTTTCGAAATTTGAGGATTGATATGTATATAAAAGAAGCTATGCTTGGCTCTGAAAAAGAAAATGTTAAAAATTTTCTCTCAAGCTTTGGCTTGAAGTACAGAGCTGATACAGAGTGCTCTCTGTATATAGAGGAAAATTCCGAGATTGCAGCAAGCATATCTTATACCAAGAACATAATTATGCAGCTCGCTGTGTCGGAGAGTATGAGAGGGGAGAATGTTGCAGCACTTCTTGTAAGCGAGGTTCTTTCACGTTTTCGCGAAAACGGCATTTACAGCTATAGAGTTTTTACGAAGCCCGAATATCTGCCTTTGTTTGAAAGCATGGGTATGACCCCTCTTGTAAAAGAAGATAATTTTGTTGCTTTAGAGGGAGGCGTGTCAAATATTACGGATGCTGTAAATGCCCTCACTGTAAAGATTTCAATGGAGCTTGGTGGCATTGACTGCAATACTGCCGCTATAGTTATAAACGGCAATCCCATCACCGAGGGGCACGTGTCGCTCATAGAATATGCGCTTGCCCGCCATAACCGACTTTTGCTCTTCGTTTTGGAGGAGGATTCCTCGGAGTTTTCCTTTAAGGAACGTATTTCTCTTGCGTTCTTGGCTACAAGACCTTATAGAGATAAGGTTTCTGTTCTTCCATCTACTGATTACATAGTATCACGAAGCACATTCCCCGATTATTTTCTTCATTCCGCAGACGATACAACACGTGCATTTGCTAAATACGATGCAAGATTGTTCGAGAAATATTTTATGGAGCCACTTGGAATTGTCAAAAGATACTTTGGCACAGAAGAAAGTGATTATATGAAAATATATAATTCAACTATGCTCGAGGTTCTTGGAGATAGGGCAGAGGTGGTTCAAAGATTTATGAAAAACGGAAAGACCGTTTCTGCTAAAGCCGTTCGTAAATTGCTCGAAGATAAAAAATATGAAGAAGCACTTTTGTATATTCCAACCCCATGCCGTGCAGTGTTTTCTATGATAATAGGTGAAAAATATGCAAGATAACCCCATATTGTACGAAAGGGAACTTCGCAGCATTAAGGCGCGTCAATATGCAGCCGAGTCAAATATCGCTGTTGTAAAAGCAAATATTCCGGGAATAGATAAAAATATTCCCGAAGCAGACTTTTTGATTTCGGTTTTTCTTTCGGAAATAGAAAAAAATGTACTCGAGGTAAAGGAGCTTTGCTTTGGCGCTGACGGTACTTATGCCTTTTGCGTTGTGCCAAATGCAGAAGAATTTAAGAATCTTGCCGTAAAAATAGAAGAGGAGCATCCGCTTGGCAGATTTATAGATATCGACGTAATTCCCAAAGGGGAAAACAAAAGTCTGACAAGAGAAAAAATGCGCAGATGCTTTCTATGTGACAAGCCGGCTTTCGTTTGTGCAAAAGAAAGAAACCACACACTAAAAGAGCTTTTATATCATATAAGAACTGCTACCGAGAGCTATCTTGAAAAGCTTTTTGAGGACATAATTTTTGACAGCTTACTTTGTGAGCTTTCGCTTGAAAACAAATTTGGACTTGTATCGCCAAGCTCTTCGGCATCACATCCCGATATGAGCTTCGATATGATGAAAAATGCGGCAAAGACAATATCAAAAAAACTGCCGGAGGCGTTTTTAATAGGTATGCGTGTCTCTAATTTAGGGGAAATATTGCCTATGCTAAGAACTGTTGGGCTTGAGTGCGAGCGGGAAATGTTTTCATCAACCAATGGCATAAATGCGTATAAGGGCTTCATTTTTATTGCTTGTGTGCTTCTCGGTGCAGCAGGATATGTTACAAGAAATTCTTTGAAATACGATAAAATATATGAAATTTCTAAAGTCATATGTGCTGACGAAAATCTATTTGCCGACTCCGATACCTTCGGATATGAAGTATATAAGTGGCACGGCTTTGGCGGCATAAGAGAGAACGCAAGAAGCGGATTCTTGAGTGTCAAGGAAACAGAGGAACTCTTGCGCAGCTATGAAGATACAGATGAGATGCTTTATCTAATTACAAAAATAGTTGAAAGAATTGACGATTCAGTGCTCTACAAAAGAGCCGGTAATTACGAACGATATTTATTCTTCCGTAATTTAATATCAAAAACCGATGTTAAAAATAAACAACAGCTGAAAAAGGTAAACGAAATGTGTGAAAAAGAGAATATAAGCATAGGTGGTACAGCCGACGTGCTTATAGCATCGGTAATGATGAGAAAGATAAGAGAAAATTTGTTTTTCCGAAAGGTAAATAAAAAATGATTAAAAAAGAACCGCTTACGACAGACCTTGTAGAAGGAAAAATCCTCAAGACAGACGAAAAAATTGATTTCTTCGGTGAAATAGATGAACTTTCAGCGCATATTATGAATTTTACTCATTATGTTGATGATAAAAAAATGGAAATGGAGCTTCGCAAGATAGTAAATATTCTATCAATTATGCTTGCGGAAGTCGCAGGCGGCTGCACGCATGTCGGAGCTATGCACCTCTCGGAGCTTGATGAGCTTGTTTTGGAGTATAATCAAAAAGTTAATGCTTTTTGTGGTTTTGTTTTGCCGGGAGAAACACTTATGGGCTCAAGAGCGCACATACTTCGCACTGTCACAAGACGCGCTGAACGCGCATATGCCCGTGTTTATGAAAAGTATGGCGGAAGCGAAATAATTTTCGAATATCTTAACAAGCTTTCCTCATTGTTCTTTGCAATTGCAAGAATGTATGATGAGGCTTAAAAGGTAAATGATAGATATAAAAACACGAGAACGGAAATGTTCTCGTGTTTTCTTTAAATATTATTTTCTTTTATATTGGTCGATTTCAATCAAAAGATTAAATAAACGCTCTTGTTCTTCTTTTGTTTTCGATGAAATGAACTCATAGCATTCAAGTGGTATATTCTTTTTACCATTTTCTTTAGAACCGAGCTTTTCAAACAATTCTGACATCGGAACGTTAAGTGCTGCGGAAATCTTTTCTATACTTTCAATCGTTGCATTTTTCTCCCCACGTTCAATTTGCCCAATATATGTGTGATGACATGAGGACAATTCCGCAAGTTTTTCTTGACTCAGTCCAAGATTGGTTCTGTAATTTCTGATTCGCTGTCCCAATATTTTTGCAAGTTCAGTCATAATTGTTTCCACCTTTATCTTTATGTATATAGTCTATAAATATTCAAATAAAACTTCCACAGACTATTGATATTTTTTGCAAGGTGATATATACTATAAGTATTAATAATTTGTTTTTTGTGCTTATAGTATCGAACGGAGGGGCTTTATGAATGTTTTTACCGTGTCTTTGTTTGGGCACAGAGAAATTGAGGACTTGCGTAAATTAAGCAACAAACTCACGCCAATTATAAGCGAATTGTTACAGACAAAATCCTACGTGTCATTTTTAATAGGGAGACAGGGAGAATTTGATGAGTATGCAGCTTCAGTAATTAAAATTGTTTTAAAAAATGTAGGAAAAGAAAAAGGTGATATTACATGAGTTTTACCGTATATTTTGGCGGAGATAGAGTATTATGAAAAGTATTACGACA
>JAZSJG010000012.1:0-41420 GCA_045534215.1 Eubacteriales bacterium | reverse complement strand
TGGCAGCGGATGGCAGCGGGATTTCCCGGAATGCGATGCTGGCGCTGCTCGGTGCGGGCATCCGGGCCACGGAAGATAACGACTATCTGTCCCATATTTCCCATACGGTGACGGAAGCGGACATGGCAAAGGCGGATCTGGTAATCGGTATTACCGGACGCCATACCATGCAGCTGCTGTTTGCCGCACCTGAGCATGCCTCCCGGATCACATCGCTGCCCATAGATATTCCGGATCCCTACGGCGGGGACGAACAGGTTTATGCCGCCTGTCTGGAGCAGATCCGTCAGGCACTGGAGCAGATGTTTGCTCCGCCCCCGGAAGGAGAAGCGGATCATGGATAACTATACCATCCGGCCGTATACCCCGGCATGTCTGGGGGAAGTGACGGCCATCGAGCGGGAATCGTTTTCCACACCCTGGTCGTCGGAAAGTCTCAGACAAGCCGGCGAGATGGATAACAGCATTTTTCTGACTGTGGCGGACGAGATGCAAACAGTCGGTTTTGGCTGTATTCTGCTGGTACCCGGGGAAGGGGAACTGGTGGATATCGCCGTGTCTCCTGCCTGCCGCAAAAAAGGTCTGGGGCAGATGCTGATAACGGCACTGCTGACAGAAGCGGAAAACCGTGGTGCGGAACAGATTTTTCTGGAAGTCCGGCAGTCCAACACACCCGCCAGAACCCTGTATGAGAAAAACGGTTTTGTTCCCATCGGCGTACGGAAAAAATATTATAAGGATCCGGTGGAGGACGCTGTGCTCATGTGCCGCGTACTGTCCCCGGCGAAGGAAACCATATAAGGAAGAACAACATGCTTATTTTTGCCATAGAAAGCTCCTGTGACGAAACCGCAGCCGCCGTTGTAACCAAAACCGACTACGGATTTCAAATAAAATCGAATATAGTTGCCTCACAGATAGAAACACATCGGCTTTATGGCGGAGTTGTTCCCGAAATTGCCAGCAGAGCTCACATCGAGGCAATAAGCTCAATTACATACGAGGCACTCAGCGAAGCGAAAATCTCCCTTGCAGACATTGACCTTGTCGCCGTTACCTCAAATCCCGGTCTTATCGGAGCATTGCTTGTTGGCGTTAATTTTGCAAAAGCTCTTGCACTTGCCAACTCAATTCCTCTTGTAGCGGTAGACCATATCAAAGGTCATATTGCCGCAGCGTATCTTTTGGAAAAGCCACCCGTGCCGCCTTTTATCGCGCTCACAGTTTCGGGCGGACACACCTCTATTTATAAGGTAAACTCTTATAACGATATAAAGGTTCTCGGCTCAACACGTGACGATGCAATAGGCGAATCGTATGATAAAATCGGACGTCTTATAGGAATTCCCTACCCTGCCGGACGCGGCTTTGATGCCCTTGCCAAAGAAGGATTTATCCTTGCGACAGGCGATACGGAAAAATATTATGACAAATATAAAAAATCCTCTTCGTACAAGGACCCCGAGATGCATCTTCCATCTCCGGCAATCCCCGGTGACAATCTTGATTTTTCATTTTCGGGATTAAAGACGGCCGCTATAAATCTTCTTCACAGGCACGAGCAAAAAGGCAAAGTGATAAATCGCGCTCTTTTTGCTGCAAGATATACCTATGAAGCAACCGAAGCTGTTGCAAAGAAAATTGCACTCGCACTTGAAAATAATCCGGGCTGTCCTCTTATTCTTTCGGGAGGTGTGGCGGCAAACTCTCATTTAAGAAAGCGCCTTACCGAAGTGGCAGAGGAGCTGAATACCAAAATTTATATTCCGCCAATGTCTTTGTGCGGAGATAACGGCGCAATGATAGCTGCTGCCGGATACTACGAATACGTAGCAGGAAATCTAAAGGGCTCATCGCTTAATGCAAGCGCACTTGATTCGCTTTTTGAATAAAACAACTCACGAAAGGTCTGATATGGAAAGTATAGATAAATTAAGCGGAACGTTTGAAAGAAGAAATATTGACGTACATAAGGCAAACGTTTCTACAGCAGTAATTAAAAGACTGCCAAGATATCACAGATACCTCGGAGAGCTTTTGCGCGAAGGCATTTTGCGCACCTCATCTCAAGAGCTTTCCGCTCTCATGAATGTTACGGCGAGCCAAATCAGGCAGGACTTAAACTGCTTTGGCGGATTCGGACAGCAGGGATACGGATATAACGTCAAATATCTTTACGGAAAAATCAGCGAGCTACTTGGAGTTAACGAGAACTACAGGGCAGTTATCGTCGGTGCGGGAAATCTTGGGCACGCTCTTGCCGCAACACCTATGTTTGAACGCAGAGGCGTTCACCGTGCGGCAATGTTTGATGTAAATCCCGAGCTCGTCGGCACTACAATTTGCGGAATTCCCGTTTACCACATTGATTCTTTATATGATTTTTGCAAAAATGAAAATATCTCCATCGGTGTCCTCACCCTTCCAAAGCAAAAGGCGACCGAGGTTACCGAGATAATGATAAAAGCAGGCGTTCGCGGAATATGGAATTTTGCGAATATGGAGCTTAAAATAGATGCACCCGGTGTCATAATTGAAAACATTCACCTTGGCGATTCCTTAATGAAGCTTTGCTATGAGCTTAAGGACGCTACAGAGAAAGAGGAAGCAAAATGACCCTCTATTCAATTTTCCCCCTTTCTCTTTCTTCAAAATCGGCATTTACCGAGGCATCGGCAGAAGAGCTTCGAGTTTTACTAGCGCTTATTGAATCTGACGGAGCTGTTGATAATCTTGACAATCTCTCAGAAAAAGCCTCCGTTTCGAAGCCAAGATGCCGAGCAGCGCTGTCTTTTTGGAAAGAGGCAGAGGTTATTTTCGAAAGAGAATCCACATACACTCCTACAATAACCGAAGAATTTGAAGAGAGAATTCATGCAAATGAAATTCGTGAACAAAGCTCCGAGGATACCGCCGCCTGCATTCGAGACAACGCGCTTAAGGATATGATTGAGGAATGTGCCACCATTATGGGTCTTTCCACCCTTAATACACAGCAAATAAAGGAGCTCACAGCTCTTTATGAGCAATATTCCCTCTCGGCCGAATACATAGTCACTCTGGCAGCGCATCTTTCGAATTCTAAACGTATCACCGTTCCCATTCTCGTAAACAAGGCACTTTCGCTTAACGAAAAGGGTATAGACAATGTAAAAGCTCTCGAGGACTATATAACAGAATTCGAGGGTGAAAACGAAACCATAAAGGCATTTAGAAAGATTTTCGGTATATACGGCAGAGCTCTTTCCAAAAGCGAAAAGGAATATTTCAGAAAATGGAGCAAGGACTTTGCCTATTTCACCGACATTGTGGGCGAGGCATATGATATTGCCTGTGCAAATGCGACACGTGGTCATGCAAGATACGCAGACAAGCTTCTCACCCGTTGGTTTGAGGCAGGATGCCGTTCTCTGAAAGAATGCAGAGCGTGTTATGAAAATGACGAAGCGGAAAGAAAAAATGCCGCAAAAGAAAAAAAGCTTGCATCACAGCCCAAAAAAACGCAAAAGGAAAGATACGGCGACTTTGACGTCGAAGAGGCATTCATGAAGGCGCTGGAGCGCAGCTATAAGGATTCAGATTAAAAATTTTCATTTGCCGAAAGGCAGAATTGAGGTTTTATGTACGGATATGAAAACTACCGCAAGGTTAAGGAAATCATCGATAAAAGAAGAGCTGACGCAGTAGCTTGTGCGGAAGAGAGAAACCGAGAGGTCGCTTTTGTTTCGGAGGATATTCGCTTGATTGATAAAGAGCTTCGCTCGACAGGTCTAATGCTCTTCAAGGCGGCGTGTGACGGAAAAGATATTACTCCCATAAGAAAAAGAAACGAGGCGCTTTGCCAAGCAAGACGGGTCACCCTGAAAAAGCTCGGATACCCGGAAGACTATACAGAAATTAAGTATACCTGCGCCGAATGTTCTGACTCCGGCTTTGTCGGAACGCGCATGTGCCGTTGTATGAGGGAGCTTCTGATAAAGGAGAACATCAAATCATCCGGCATGGGAAATCTTATAGAAAAGCAATCCTTTGAGAACTTTGAGCTTGACAGATATCTTAGTGACGAGGAAACATATAAAAGAATGAAGTTAAACTTCCATACGGCAAAAAAATTTGCCGAAGAATTTGGCGGTGCCGGAAAGACTCTGCTCTTCGTCGGAAAAACGGGAACAGGAAAAACCCACCTTTCAACAGCTATTGCCAAAACTGTCATAGAAGCGGGCTTTGAGGTTATATACGACAGCGCACAGAATATCGTTGCCGCGTTTGAGAATGACAAATTCAAAAGCGGTTACGGTCCTTATGAGCCGAAGAGCGAAAAGTATCTTGAGTGCGACCTTCTTATTCTTGACGACCTAGGTACAGAATTCACAAATCAATTTACAGTTTCCTGTCTTTACAACCTTCTTAACACGAGGCAAAACAGAGGACTTGCAACCGTTATCTCAACAAACCTTTCTGCAAAAGAGCTTTCTGCAAAATACGAGGACCGTATATACTCAAGAATTGTCGGCTCAGACTCGAAAATCCTCTTCTTTGGCGGCTCCGACCAACGTCTATCAGGAAAATAATACATTTTTATAGAAATTAAGCCCGATTTTCCATGAGAAAATCGGGCTTTTCTTATTCTTGAACTTAAGCTAAATATTAAACGAACACCGTCAGCTCGGAAGAGTATAATACTGCTGAACGAGCTTCTTAAGGTTTTCTTCCTTATCCTTGTAATACATCTCATAGTAAACCGAGAAGTCCTCTACCTGATATCTGTTAGCTACAAGAATCTGATGCCATCTTGCAGAATTCGCATCATACTGAACGCCTATTGCGTCTTCCATATTCTTATCGAAAGAGGAACGAACGTTCTTACGTATGAACTGAAGAATTCTAACAGTACCCTTGTTCTTGTTGCCGCCTGCGATGTTGTACTGAAGCTGTACGTCATAGTACTCGGTAAGAATATCTGTCGAGTGTGTCGACTGATAGTTAAGGAATGCTGTGCACTGTGCAAATACGTCGGTATTATACGCTATTGCGCCAACACGGCCGATGGTGTGTATTGTTGTAAGATATGTTTCGTCAGAGCCCTCTTCAATTTCATGGTAAAGCGGAATCGGAACGACGCCGAATCCGGAGCTCTTCTTAAGGTCCTGATATGCAGAATACTCAAGTGCGCCAAGCATTATTGCTCCGCCAAATAGCATCATGTTATCGCAGAATCTTGTACGAATTACTACGTGAGATGTATCACCGAAGTTTACGCATTCGGGATTGGTTGACTTTGTATAATAAAGAACGCCGGTTGTGTTAAAGAGTTCGTAAAGAGCTTTAGAAAGGTCGTTAAGGCGAGGGCTTGTTTCAGGGTACCAGTACTTGTAATCCTGGCTTACTTCGTCATACTCTCTTGCAACGATAGTAATATTTGTTGTGTAAACAAGTCCGGAAGCGGGAAGACCTGAATCCGAAACGACAAATCCAAGGCGGTCATATAAGCTCATGCCCGACTGACTCTCCGAATACGGCTGGTAAATTGCTTCACAGAATTTTTCCATCATGCCATATGTCCACTCGTTATTCTCAACCATAAGGTAAAAGTCGTTAAGTGTATACTCTCCGTCTTCGTCACGGTCACCGACGAAGTCCTCAAGCATCGTACCCTCTTCGAGAAGAGCAACGTTTACGGGAACTACGAAGAACGCGCGTACCATATCGATAAAGTAGTCAGAAGCAAGAAGGTATACCTTGTTCTTGGAAAGAGTTGTGGACCATGTAAACTCATACATGTATCCGCGGTCATTCTCTTCAAGGTTTTCTTTAACCGCTTCAACGTAATCTGGGTCGTCAAACTCAAAGTAGTTAAGATTTTCACCTGACTCAGCATTCTTATACTTTGTCGAAAGAAGGTTCGCGAAGACACCCTTAAGCGATACTGCCATCATATCATAATTGAAGTTGCAGTACAGGTCGGGAGCACCCGATGCGTTGTAATAAATTGTTTCGTATATGATTGTGATGTTTTGCGCCCAACCGTGAGCAGAAACATCATCATAATATCTATATGTAAGCGACACCTTCGTGTCAATATACGCATTGGTGTTTCTGTCTGTTACCATAGTATCTATTGAAGATACTGCGGAGAGATCCTCACCTGCCATATATCTCTCGCATCCGGAAGGAAGCGACTGACCTGACGAGTTGTGGGTCATCTGGAATACGATGCTTGCATCATCCCAAGGATATTCAATAGCTTCTTCGCTATCATCTCCAAGATAATGGGAGCATTTATCGCAAAGTTCGTCGCCATTTTCGTCAATGTGCTCGCATTCTTCTTTTTTGACCGGCTTGTTACAAACGTCGCACTTGCCGTCCTCGTTTGCGTCTACACAAGTTTCGCAATCTTTGGGCTTTTCAGGACCGCAAGCCGCAAGAATGCTGACCATGCCAAAGATCATAACAATTGTCAAAACAAGACATATAATTCTCTTTTTCATTCCTTACTCCTATGTATTATATTATATTTGTTTATCTTATATATATAAATACTACCACAACCTACACAATTTGTCAATATTTTTTTATAAAAGTAAAACTCCCAAAATGAATTAAAATTGAAGACAAAGAAAGCGCGGCAACATTTATGGGTTTGATTTTACAAAATCCTATAACGCTGCCACGCTTGTTTTATTCAATCTCTTTTAATATTGGGGCTTTTACTCTGCTTCGCTGAAATTTTCTTTTCCCACAAAGCAAAGAGGACATTCAAAATCCTCCGGAAGATCCTCAAATTTAGTGCCGGGTGCTATTCCGTTTTCGGGATCACCGGCTGCTTCATCGTAAATCCAGCCGCATACATCACATACGTACTTTTTCATTCTTTTCTCCTTAAAAATTATAAAACGAGGGAAGGCGCGGAATAAACTCTTCCTGCGAGCTCTTGATTGAGCATATAGAGCGACTTGGGGTCAGAACCGAAAAGCTCCATTTTTGATATAAGGTCATTTGCATTTGTTTCCTCTTCGCCCTGCTCCTTAACGAACCAGTCAAGGAACTGCATTGTACGGAAATCTCTTGCGTCATACGCTGCTGCGTAGATATCGTTTATAAGTGAAGTTACGTACAATTCGTGCTCAAGTCCTGCCTTCAAAACATCCATATGACAGCTAAAGCTCTTATCGGGCTTGTCGATTGCCTCAAGAGTAACGGGCATATTTTCATTCTGCAGATAGGTATAGAAGAGCATTTCATGGTCTCTTTCCTCCTGCGCCTGAATCATATACCAGTTCGCAAAGCCGTCAAGATTGTTCTCCTTAAAGTAGTTTGAGAAGTGCAAATAAAGATATGCTGAATAGAATTCCTTGTTAATCTGCTGATTCAAAAGCTCGTGAACCTTTTCGCTTACCATAATATTATTCTCCTTGAAATGTAATTTATGTTTTAATTGTTTTACCTTTGATTAAATTTCTGCTTTCCAAAGTCCGTGAAGATTACAATACGCATAAACTGCAATGGGTTTTTCGTCCGCAAGAGAGAATCTCACAACGGGCTCACTTCCGGGTTTAAGCGCCTTGCGCTGACCGCCCTTGTCTGTTTCAAGATATACCCAAGAAATGTAATGCTCCTCTGTCATTGGATGGATTACCGAGCCAACGGAAACACTTACAGTGTCACCCTCAACGGTTACAACAGGTATGTGCTTTTCATGGCTTGCTTCAACCACGCCCGGCTCAAGCTTTGTCATCTTCTTCCCGCAACAAACAATCGGAACGCCCGAGGGCTCTATCATTCCTACAATGTTTCCGCATGTTTCGCAAATGTAAAACTTATTACTCATTTTTTTGTCTCCTTTTTATGTTGCTATTATATTTTTATTGTTTTATATCAAGCTTAATTCTTTTGCAAGATTTTCAATCTGAATTCTGCTTTTGTCGTTGAGAGCCGACATAATTGTTACAGAATTTTCTGCAATTTCGAGGTTCTTGCATCCCTCGAGCATCCCCTTCATAGCTTTTGTTGCCATGGGTGCCCAGCTACCGTTTTCAACAAAGGCAACCTTTCTTCCTGAGAAATTTCTTTCTCTCAAATGATTTATAAACTCTCGCATAAATGGGAAAATGTCACCGTTGTAGGTCGTTGTTGCGAGAACTAGCTTACTGTACCGGAAGGCATCCGCAATTGCAAGTGCCATATCGCACCTTGCAAGGTCATGCAGCGTCACCTTTTCATATCCGTTTTCAAAAAGCTTTTTCTGAAGCTCGAGAACTGCTTTTTTAGTGTTTCCGTATATAGAAGTATAAGCGATTACTATACCCTCTTCTTCTGCCGTATACGATGCCCACTTATCATAAAGTCCGATATAATGCTCAATGTTTTCACGAAGCACGGGTCCATGCAGAGGGCATATTATTTCTATATCAAGACCGCTAGCTTTTTTCAAAAGATTCTTAACCTGCGTGCCGTATTTTCCTACAATACCTATATAATAGCGTCTTGCTTCATCCTCCCACGGCTCGTCGCAATCGAGTGCGCCGAACTTGCCAAAGCCGTCAGCAGAAAACAAGACCTTATCCGTTGTATCATAGGTGACTACAACCTCAGGCCAGTGCACCATCGGTGCTGTTACAAATACAAGTGTGTGCTTTCCAAGATTAAGTGTATCCCCCTCGGAAACCACCATTCCCTTTTCGGAAAAATCAACACCAAAAAAGCTTTTCATCATATCGAATGCTTTTTTTGAAGCAACTACTTTAGCATTCGGATATTCATTTATAAAATTGAGAATATTTGCCGAGTGGTCGGGCTCCATATGCTGTACTACAAGATAGCTTGGCTCTCTTTGTCCGATGACTCTTTTGATATTATCTAACCACTCTTCAGTGAACGCAGCATCCACGCTGTCCATTACGGTAATTTTCTCGTCCATTATAACGTAAGAGTTGTAGGAAATTCCGTTTGGTACCAAATACTGCCCCTCAAACAAATCGATTTTCCTATCGTTTACCCCTACGTATTTTATATCTTCTGTGATATTCATTCTTTCTGTCTCCGGTGTCGGATTTTAAGCCGCTTTGTAAATATTTTTTCAAAAACCCTTCTATTCTGAATAGCATATTGCTTTTACGGTTTTATTATAGTATAATTATAACATAAATTCTGTTGAATTTTCAACAAAACGGAGAAAAAATGAAAAATTTTTTTAGCACAATACGAAAATGCCGCCTTTTCGAAAACATAAGCGACGAAAATCTTATTACCATGCTCAACTGCCTTGGCGCAAAGCTCGAATTTTTCGACAGAAAGCACACCATTTTCAGAGAAGGCATGCCTGCAAAGCACATGGGTGTAATTTTATCGGGAGCAGCGCAAATGATTGAGATGGACTATTACGGGAACAGGAGCATTTTAAGTGTCATAAAGCCCTCCGAGGTTGTTCTTGAAGCATTCGCCTGCGCGGAAATGAATCAGCTACCGGTAACGGTTGTTGCAAGCGAGCCCTCAAACGTTATACTTTTAGAATCAAGCCATATGCTCCACACCTGCTCAAACAACTGTCAATTCCATCAACAGTTGATTTTCAATCTTATGAAGATTCTTGCGAACAAAGCGGTTGTTTTCCATGAAAAAATAGAAATAATATCTAAGCGTTCAACAAGGGACAAGCTTTTGGCTTATCTGGCATCGGAAGCCAAAAAGGCAGATTCGAACAGCTTTGATATTCCATTTAACCGTCAAGAGCTGGCAGATTTTCTCGAAGTAGACAGAAGCGGCTTGTCAAATGAAATAAGCAAGCTTAAAAGCGAGGGTGTCATCAAGAATCAAAAAAATCGCTTTACGCTGCTTTGAATGCTTTAGTAAAGAAATATTTATCCTCCCTCGTAAATTTCCAATACTGTTTAAAGTATAAAAATCCCCGATTTTCAATTTCGAAAATCGGGGATTTTCAGATTTGTCATCTTTGAAAGCTTAAGCTTTTTCAAAGACGGTTAGAATTTTTATCCGTCAGCTCGGAAGAGTGTAATACTGTTGAACCAGCTTCTTAAGGTTCTCTTCCTTGTCAAGATAGTACATCTCGTAATAAACAGAGAAGTCTTCGATGTGGTAAGCATTGTCAGCCATAATCTGGTGCCATCTTTTTGCACCATACTGAATGCCGAGAGCATCCTCCATGTTCTTATCGAAAGAAGAACGAACGTTCTTACGAATGAACTGAAGAATTCTAACAGTACCCTTATTCTTGTTACCGCCTGCAATGTTGTACTGAAGCTGTACGTCGTAGTACTCGGTAAGAATATCTGTCGAGTGTGTCGACTGATAGTTAAGGAATGCTGTGCACTGTGCAAATACGTCTGTGTTGTAAGCTATAGCTCCAACACGGCCAATGTTATGTATTGTTGTGAGGTATGTTTCGTCAGAGCCCTCTTCGATTTCATGGTAAAGCGGAACCGGAACAACGCCGAATCCGGAGCTCTTCTTAAGGTCCTGATATGCACTGTATTCAAGAGCGCCAAGCATGATAGTACCGCCGAAGAGAATCATGTTATCGCAGAATCTTGTACGTATAGAAACGTGTGTTGTATCACCGAAGTTTATATACTCGGGGTTTGCCTTCTTTGTAGCAAAGAGAACACCTGTTGTGCTAAAGAGCTTGTCAAGCGCTTTGGAAAGGTCGTTAAGACGGGGGCTTGTTTCGGGATACCAATACTTGTAGTCCTGGCTGACCTCGTCATATTCTCTTGCAACGACTGTAATATTCGTCGTATAAACAAGTCCCGAAGCAGGAAGACCTGAATCCGAAACTGCAAATCCAAGACGGTCATAGTAGCTCATACCCGACTGGTTCTCAGAATAGGGCTCATAGATTGCCTCGCAGAACTGCGCCATCATATTATATGTCCACTCGTCATTCTCTACCATAAGGTAGAAGTCGTTAAGTGTATACTCACCGTCTTCGTCGCGGTCACCAACGAAGTCCTCAAGCATCGTACCCTCTTCAAGAAGAGCTACATTTACGGGAACTACGAAGAATGCACGGACCATGTCGGTAAAGTAGTCCGAAGCAAGAAGGTAAACCTTGTTCTTCGAAAGAGTTGTGGACCATGTAAACTCATACATGTATCCGCGGTCATTCTCTTCAAGGTTTTCCTTAACCTCCTCTACGTAATCGGGGTCATCAAACTCAAAGTAGTTGAGGTATTCTCCCGACTCAGCATTCTTATACTTTGTCGAAAGAAGGTTCGCGAAAACGCCCTTAAGCGATACTGCCATCATATCATAAATGAAGTTACAGTACAGGTCAGGAGCACCTGCCGCGTTGTAATAAATTGTTTCATAAATGGTTGTGATGTTTTTACCCCAGCCGTAAGCTGTAACGTCATCGTAATACTTATATGTAAGTGTTACCTTTGTCTCGATATAGGCGTTGGTGTTTCTGTCTGTTACCATAGTATCTATTGAAGATACTGCAGAAAGATCCTCGCCTGCCATATATCTTTCGCATCCGGAAGGAAGCGACTGACCTGACGAGTTGTGGGTCATCTGGAATACGATGTTTGCATCATCCCAAGGATACTCGATAGCTTCTTCACCGCCACCGATGTTTGCCGAGCACTTATCACATACACCGTCATCGTTGTCATCAACGTGCTCGCATTCTTCTTTTTTGACCGGCTTGTTACAAACGTCGCACTTGCCGTCGCTGTTTGCATCTGTACATGTTTCACAATCTTTGGGCTGTTCAGGATCGCAAGCCGCAAGAATGCTAACCATGCCAAATAGCATAACAATTGTCAAAAGAAGACACACAATTCTCTTTTTCATTCTTTTCTCCTTTTTATTTGCCGTATTCTTATCTCGGTTTTACGGCACGAAACCGAAAATCAAAAAGCTCTGTATCCCCGTCTTGTCATGGCTTAAAACTGCTGGAAACCGAAGGGATTTTGAAAACCCGCATTTCCACGCGAGGGGCGCAAAACAAGCGGATACATTGCTACATAGCTTTATGTATAAAGATAATATCATAAAATAAAAGATAAGTCAAGAGTTATGTGCTTTATAAATATTTTTCATACTTATTGCACAAATTTTTCCAAAGATATTGTGTATTATGACAAATTTTCGTGTATTTAGCGGTAGATTTACAAGTCATTTTCAACCATGTATAAACATTATTTTACAACTATTTAGCCACATCTTTCAGTGATTTGGTTATGCGACCTGCTCATTATCAATTTTGCAGATTTTTGCAACCGCAACTGTCATGTCATCCGCACAAGCAGTTTTTTCGGTAGCCAATGCCAGTATTTTTTCGGCATATTCATTCACGTCGCAATCAACCGTGCGCGAAAGAAACTCAATGAGCCAAGCTGACTCCTCTGGCGACTGACTTATTCCGTCGGAAAGCATAATTACGTAATCCCCTCCCCTAACTTCAACTCTTACACGCTCTGCATCAATGCTTTTCATAAGCCCCATAGGAACTGTTTCCGAGCGAATGCGGAATATTGAGTTTTCTCTTTTCACATACGAGGGGGCAGCACCGCATTTATAAAATGTAGCATCGGCTGTGTAAAGGTCAAAATCAAACAAATCAACCGTCGCTGAGCACTCCTCGCTCCTTGCCCCGAGTATGATATTTAACATATGCAGCGCAGTGCTTTTTGAGCACCGTGAATCAAGTATACGAGTAAGGAAATCTACCGACAGTCGAGAAACCGCTGCCGCCTCTTCTCCGCTTCCCATTCCATCGGAAATCAGAGAATAAAACCTTCCGTCAGATTCAAAAGAGCCAACGGCATCTCCGCAAACATTCTCGCCTGATGCGCACCTTGAAGCACACGCAAATTCAACGCTGTAAAGAGGAAGTGTCGTACATTCAAAGAGTGCAATTTCACCTTTTCTGTAAAAATCGGGTGTACCAAGACGTACTCCTTGCGTTTGTTCTATTTTCTCTTTTAGCTCCCCTGAGCTTATAATGCTTCCGTCAGCATCCTCGGCTGCACCGATAAAATATTTTTTTCTCTCACCAAGCACCTTTACCTTTGCATCCGGAAGCCCCTCTTGTTCAAATACCCGAAGAAGCTTTTCCGAAAGTTCGGGTGAATGAGAGATTTCTCTTTCCGTACTTGCCCTCGCTTCTCCGACCAGACGCGAAAAGAGAGCGTAAAGCTCCGCGAATGCCGACGTTTTTTTGTTGTGAAATTTTTTCTCTCTCAAAGCTCCCACACTATTTTTAACACTCTCTATAAGCCCGCTGTAATTTTTACAATATTCTGCCTTCAGCTGATTTTCCGCATGGGCAAGATTCGTATTTTTGTAAATCATAGTTGTCATTAAATCTATATTTTCTGCACACGGGGCAGGGGTTATCTTTATGCAATCTTCATAATAAGCGCAACCTCTGCAAAAGCTCTCGACGCTTTCCACTATGGCGCTGTGATACTCATCCCTGCTTTTTGTCGGGACTTCCTCACTCTTTTCCTTTAGCAAACCCGATAACTTCATCAAGGAATATTCGAGGGCATCAAGGGCATATCCCTTAGAATTTCTATAAGCAATAGCCGTGAGGTTAACCATATCCTCAGCCTCGCTTCCTTCCTCTTCAAACGTGGCGGCTTTGCCGACACTTGTGCTTGAGAGCTTCCTTATAAACGGGAATGTAAGGAGTGCCGCCGTTACATATTCAGGGAATGTGCTTAAAATCCCCATAGTGCCTCCGATATACGCACTCCATGCGGACAGCAACACCCCACCGCCGATTACTGCGTAAACACTTCCCATGCCAAAAAGCACACCTGCACCAAGCCCCACAAGAGCAAAAGCAACAGAGTACATTCCGGATATTCCGAGTGAAGATGCAAAGCCAACTGCCATAGCCCGAATGCTTCCGAATCGTCTTGCGACAAAGAGGGTTATTGCAGTAGCAAATACGTATGGCGCATTAATTCCAAGAACATTAAATTCTTCAAGTGCAAGCGAAATGAAGAAAACAAACATAAGAAATGCGAGCTGAAAGAAAGCTATCCCCATTTTGTTTTTTTCGTTTCCATGCGAATTCAGAATATCCTTTTTCCCGTCTAAAAAGCTTTCATAAGTGATATTTCCGTCAAATATACCCGAAAAGGCAAATGTAAAAAGACATGAAAGCATGATTCCCGCAAGTCCGTAAAGTATCGAGCCAAAGGAAAACGCATTAAGAAGTATTTCATAAGCCGCGCCTACAAATGCACCTATCGCCACTGAAGATATCCTTAATATAAGCGGCTCTCGGAATACCCCGTTTCCTCTCTCTCCTCCTGAAATTATGACTCGCATGAAAACTACGATTAAAGTTATTATGGCGTGAATTATACCGTTTTTACCAAGTGTTAGCGACCCGGCGACTGCGCCGAGCAATGCAATCCATACTCCCTGCGGCAAAACCGCCACGAATGACGTTGCCAACGGATATGCACCAAAAACTATATGACACCTTGCAAATAAAAAGGATACAAAAAATATAATCAGGTCTAAGAACAGCGAACGGGTGTTTTTTCGTCTACGTTCAAACTCTCCCTTTATCATTGCCTTCACGCCATGTCCGAAAGAAATACTACCTGTTTCTTTGTTTTCCATTCTCTTTTTCCTCACTTTGCAGCTTATAATTGAGTTTAATATTTATTGGCGCTATTTTACACCGCAAAAGAAAAAAAGGGTGTCGGTTAAAGGATGTGGATTTTTGAATTTTTCAATCGTAAAAAAAGAGCTTCGCGGCTTTTTTGGCAGCTTTTGCCGAGCCGTGAGCTCTTTTTATCATATATTGCGATATTTTTTCGGGTAATTTTCGAATGTTTCGAGATTTATTTGAGTAAAATTAATTTTTAAGCGAATGTATGGGAGCCGGAATTCTTCCGCCTCTGTTTACGAAATCAAAGCAGGATGCCGTATTTACGGGCATAATCGGAGCATATCCGAGAAGTCCGCCGAACTCAACCGTATCACCCACACCTTTATTGCAAACGGGGATAACTCTCACTGCTGTCGTTTTGTTGTTAACCACGCCTATTGAAATCTCATCGGCTATTATTCCCGATATTGTGCTTGCCTCGGTATTTCCGGGAATTGCAATCATATCAAGTCCGACCGAGCAAACAGCCGTCATCGCCTCGAGCTTTTCAAGTGTGAGAGAACCCTTAGTTACGGCATTTATCATTCCTCTGTCCTCAGAAACGGGTATAAACGCTCCCGAAAGTCCACCCACGTGGCTTGATGCCATAACTCCGCCTTTTTTTACTGCATCATTAAGAAGTGCAAGCGCAGCTGTTGTACCGTGAGTTCCCGTAATTTCAAGGCCCATATTCTCAAGTATTTCGGCAACCGAATCTCCTGCTGCAGGTGTAGGAGCTAACGAAAGGTCCACTATTCCATAGGGAACATCAAGTCGCTTTGCCGCCTCTGAAGCAATAAGCTGTCCTACCCTTGTTATTTTGAATGAAATATTTTTAATTCTATCTGCTAGCGCTGAAAAATCGCACGCCCCCGCCTTTTTAATTGCGGCAGCAACAACACCGGGGCCGCTTACACCAACGTTTATTACGGTATCGGGCTCTCCTATACCGTGAAGAGCTCCTGCCATGAAGGGATTGTCCTCGGGTATGTTCGCAAAAACAACAAGCTTTGCGCATCCTATGGAATCTCTATCTCTTGTAAGATACGCAGTGCGCTTAATTATCTCACCCATTCTCTTTACGGCGTTCATATTTATTCCCGCCTTGGTGGTAGCCACATTCACCGAGGAGCAGACCAGCTCGGTTTCAGTCAAGGCATCCGGAATGGCCTCAATAAGATTTTTCGCTCCTATTGTTTCACCCTTCTGAACATGCGCGGAAAAGCCGCCTATAAAATTTACGCCAAGCTCCCTTGCAGCGCGCTCAAGAGTTTTTGCAAGACGCACAAACCCATCAGATGAAAGACCTGCTCCTACGTATGATATAGGCGTTACGGATATTCTTTTATTTACAATCGGAATACCGTAAGTGCGCTCGAGGTCGCAGCAAACCGAAACCAGATCCTTTGCCTTCGCGGTTATTTTGTTATAGATTTTTTCTTCCAGTCTTTGAGGGTCATCGGATATACAGTCAAAAAGGGATATACCCATAGTAACCGTTCTTATATCGAGATTTTCCTCATGAATCATTCTTATTGTTTCAAGTATATCACGGGTACTAAGCATCTTAAACTCTGTGCATGGTATTGAAAATATCCTCGTGCATTACACGAATATCAACTCCCATTTTTCCTCCCGCATTATTCAAAAGCTTTGCAAATTCAGCAAAATTAACGGTCAAGCCGTCAATGGAAACAAGCATAATCATCGCAAAATATTCATCAAGAACCGTTTGGCTAATATCTTCTATATTAGCTCCGTATTTTGCACACTCTGCGCTTGTCTTTGCTATAATTCCAACCTTATCCTTACCCGTTACAGTAATTACTGCTTTCACTTAAAGTCCTCCGTTTCATTATGGACACGCCCTTAAAGTTCGGGTCCAATTTACCTTGATATAATTTTAACATATTTTTGTATATTTGTCCATACCAATATAAAAATAAATGAATCAGCTGCAAAATTCTACGTATTGCAAAAAGGGTGGTTGAAAAAATGGGGCATATATGTTAAAATATATAAAACGGAAAAAGGAGGAAGGCATGAGAAACGGAATTGTTATAATAAACAAGGACGAGGGAATCTCTTCACAGGGAGTTGTTAACCGTGTTAAAAGAATTTTCGGTGAAAAGAAAGCCGGCCATACAGGAACACTCGACCCTATTGCCACAGGCGTTCTTCCTGTTCTGTTGGGCAGGGCTGTAAAAGCAAGCGAATATATGCTTACATCGGACAAGCATTACATAGCAACCCTCTTGCTCGGAATTGAAACCGATACCGAGGATATAACAGGAAACATAATAAAAACATCCACATTTATACCGGGAGAAAGTGCCGTTAACGAGGCAATTTTATCTATGCTCGGTGATTCTATGCAAACACCTCCTATGTACTCCGCACTCAAGGTAAACGGAAAAAAACTGTACGAACTGGCACGCGAGGGCAAGGTTATAGAAAGAGAAGCGCGCAGAATAACAATTCATTCAATTAAGTCTCAAAAGCTAAACGAAAGAGAATATAAAATAGAGGTTGAATGTACAAAAGGCACCTACATACGCACCCTTTGTGCCGATATAGGCAAAAAGCTTGGATGCGGTGCGGTTATGAAGACACTTACGCGAGCAAGTGCTTCCGGGTTCACTTTATCCGATTCCTACACGCTGGCAGAGCTTGAAGGTATGAGTGAAGAAGAGCTTGAAAAGGTGATACTTCCAACAGAAGCGGTTTTCAGAAACGAAAAGCATCTGACTCTTCCGCCCTTTTTCGCACGTCTTGCGTCATCGGGTCTTGAGATATATCTTAGCAAGGTGAATTTTTCGGCAAAGCTCGGTGAACGTGTCTTATTATACAACGAAAACGGATTTTTCGCTCTTGGAGAAGTCAGAGAATTTGAGGCGGGACTTGCTATAAAACCAATCAAACAGTTTAACATCTTCGAGGGATAAAGTATGGCAAAACGTGAATTTACACAAGAGCAATTATCGGCTATAAATACAAGAAATAAAACACTTCTTGTTTCTGCCGCAGCCGGCTCAGGAAAAACCGCTACCCTGACAGAACGTATTATCCGCTCTCTTTTAGATGAGAAAAATCCGCAGGACATATCCGAAATGCTGATAGTTACCTTTACAAATGCAGCAGTAAAGGAGCTTCGTGAAAGAATAAGTGCAGCGCTCAAGGATGCGCTCTCGCGGCACCGTGAAAACGAGCGTCTAGCGCGACAGCTCAACCTGCTTCCGCTCGCACGTATATGCACCATAGACTCATTCTGCGCAGAAATCGTCCGTTCAAACGCAGAGCATCTCGGTATAACTCCCGGATACAGAATAGCCGACACCGCAGAAGTAAAGCTTCTGACAAAGGAAATACTCTCCACTTTCATAGAGGGTATATACAGAGGTGGCTTCCCGGAGGTCGCCACGCCGGAAGAATTTGAGGCACTCTGTGACTCGCTTGCAGGTGTCAAGACCGATTCCTCGCTTGAGGAAATTTTTGCACTGCTCTACGAAAACACAAAATCGCTTGAGGAGGGTGTGAAAATATGGCACAAGTTTGCAAAAGAATACGACACGGGGCACACCTTCGAGGATAACCGTTACGTAAAATACGCAATAGAGCGTACAAAAAGCATTGCCGCCCACTACAAAGCACTCTTTGAAAAGCAACTGCAAGAGCTTGCTCCTGATGTTAATTCCACGCCCGTGTTAAATGCACTTTCCTATGCTTGCAATATTGAAAAGGCGAAAACCTACGAGGATGTGTCGAAAACACTCAACGAAAAGCTTGCAGCTATGCCTAGGGGCTCGTCGCAAATCCCTGCCCTTTCGCCTCACATATTAGCACGCGAAGAAATGAAGGCAGAGCTGAAAAAGTGCTCCGAAAAATTCTTCTCCTATACTAAAGATGAGTGGTTATCGCATCTTGCGCAGCTTGGAAACCGCATTAGCACTCTTGCCCGTTTTTTTGAAAAGTTTGATTTCTTGTATTTTAAAGAAAAGCAGCAAAGAGGAGTTCTCGAATACTCCGACGTCGAGCGTCTTGCCTACGAATGTCTTTACGACAACGGAGAAATAAATGACCTGGCACTTTCTATGAAAAAGCGATTTTCTGCTGTATATATAGATGAATACCAGGACGTAAACTCCCTGCAAAACAAGATATTTGAGGCACTTTCCCGTGCTGACAATCGTTTTATGGTTGGAGATATAAAGCAAAGCATTTACGGATTCAGAAATGCAAAGCCCGAGATTTTCGCAGAGCTCAAGGGTATTTATCCACCCCTTTCCGACTCTAAGGGAAGCTCCGCCGCATCCATATTCATGTCAAAGAATTTCAGATGTGACAGAGGAATAATAGACCTGACTAACGAAATATTTGACAAGATGTTCACCATTACTGCAGAATCCATTGGATACGTTCCCGAGGACCGCCTTATCTTTGCAAAGGTATATGAAGGCGAAGCCCCGGAGTACCGTGCGCCAAAAATATGCCTTTTTGACAAATCCGATTACAACAAGCAACGTTTTGGCACAGAGGACTATAACCTCTTCTCTCCAAAATGGACGGCAGAAAAAATAAAGGAGCTTTTATCGAGTGGTGAAAAGCTTAATGACGGCTCTTTGATTTCTCCTAAAGATATCGCAATAATTTTAAGAAAGGGTGCAGGCAGAGCAAAGCTCTACGCCAAAGCGCTTGAAGAGCTCGGCATAAATGTCACACTTCCCGAGGATAAAGACTTTTTCTTAAATTCCGAGGTTCTTCTTGCCACAGCACTTCTTAACTCAATAGACAATCCGAGAAAAGACATATATCTTTCAGCTGTAATGCTTTCACCCCTTTTCGATTTCTCAGCTGACGAGCTCGTATGTATACGGAACGGTAAGAAAAAAGTATCCCTTTGGGAATCGCTTCTTTTGTACATCGAAGAAAATCCCGAATTTCAAAAGGGCAAAAGCTTTGTTAATTTCATAAACAAGACGCGACAGATTGCCGAGGGAATGAAGGTTGCCGAGCTTATTTTCAGAATATACAACGAAACGGATATGCTCAATCTCGCAAATACGCCTGATGCAAGAGAAAATCTTTTGCTTCTCTATGATTACGCGCGAAAGTTCGAGGCAACATCATATGAGGGTTTATACAGCTTTATCAATTATATAAATTCGGTCATTGATTCGAATACAAAGTTTTCTAAAAGAGATTCTGGTGCACAAGAGGACGCAGTCAGTGTAATAACCGCACATAAATCAAAAGGACTTGAGTTCCCGGTCGTCTTTGTCTGTGACGTCGGACTGCCCTTAATTTCCGAAATTGACAAAAGAGTTAAGGTTGCATATTCGGAAGAATTCGGCATAGGAATGAAGCTTCGGCTCAAAGATAAGCTTGCATTGGTCGAAAGCCCGGTACACGCTTCAATAATAGATTACAACTCAAAGAAAATTCTAGAGGAAGAGCTTCGCGTATACTACGTCGCTCTTACAAGAGCGAGAGAACGTTTGTTTATCTCAGGAGTTGTTCCCTCCTCTGACACAGACGAATTTTTGATAAAATCAAATCTTCACAGAAAGGTAATTTCACCGCATACATTGCGACAAATGAAAACTTTTGTTGACATTTTAACCCTTTGTTTGCCTGATTATGACTTTTTTGAAGAAGAAGACAGCTTGAACGGACATTTGAACATAAACGAATACGCTTTGCCCGAAGATTTGGCTGAAAAAGAAAAGAAGGACTACAGCGGATTTTCTAACGAGCTTATTCTCCGCCTTAACCATTCATACGCCGAAGAAGAACTGACAAATCTACCGCAAAAGCTCTCGATTTCAAAGCTATATCCGTCAATTCTTGACAGAGAAGACGAGGAGGAACGTCTAACTATAGACGCACATCCCCTAATCTTATCCAATCAGCAGCGCGAAGAATCTCCCGTTATACTCCCTGAATTTATAAGTCCTGCAAGGAGCGACCTCAGTCGCAAAATGGGAATTGCAACTCACAACTTTTTGCAGTTCTTCGATATTGATAAGCTTGATGTGAACAGCGTTAGGGAAGAGTTAAATCGCTTAACAGCAGATAAATTTATTTCCGAAGAGAACGCAAAGCTTGTTCGTATTAACGAAATTCTAGCTTTCGCTAAATCCACTCTCCTTTCCGAAATGAAGAATTCCAAAAAGCTTTTAAGAGAATTCAGGTTTAACGTCACCCTTGATGCCGCCCGCTTTACAGAGAATAAAGATAAAAAGGACAAGCTTAGAGGAAGAAAAATTCTCGTCCAGGGAGTTATTGACTGTTTATACGAAGATGCGGACGGAAACCTGCATCTTGTCGACTATAAGACGGACCGTCTGTCAAAAGAAGAGCTTTCGGAAAAAGCTCTTGCTCAAAAAAAGCTTTCCGAAAAGCATTCCTTACAGCTTTCTTATTACAAAGAAGCAATAACAAAAATTTTCGGAAAAGCTCCATCTTCGGTAAGGGTATATTCCCTGCACCTTGGAGATACTGTAGATATATAATATATGCAAAAACTCGGAGGCGTTTTATGAACAGCACGTTATCAAAACGCAACTGGTCGGTACTCTTAGTTTTCGGATTAATCGGTCAGATTGCTTGGTCGGTTGAAAATATGTATTTCAACCTCTTCGTTTACGACACAATTTCAAAAAATCTTGATGCCGTAACCCTAATGGTTCAAGCGAGCGGTATTGCAGCAACAATTGTAACTCTTGTTGCGGGCACTCTCTCGGATAAACTGGGAAACAGGCGTTCATTTATATCAATCGGATATGTTATTTGGGGTGTCACGGTTGCACTTTTTGGATTCATCTCCCCTGAGCTTGTACAAAATCTTTTTAATACAGGATACGAAAAGGCAGTCTTCATTGCACTTTGCGCCGTAATAATAGGCGACTGTGTTATGACTCTCTTTGGTTCAACAGCAAATGATGCAGCATTTAATGCCTGGATAACAGACAACACGAAAAAGGATTTCAGAGGAAAGGTTGAGAGTGTTGTTTCGGTGCTTCCCCTTTTCGCAATGCTTATTGTCGCAGGCGGATTTGGAATACTTGTCCAGCTTATAGGCAGCTATTCGACTCTTTTTCTTATACTCGGCTTAGTTATAAGTGCTGTCGGTATATGGGGCATTTTTTCAATCAAGGACGCTGAGCATCTTGAGAAAAACGGTTCACTTCGCGATATGCTCTACGGATTCAAGCCAGCCACTGTGAAAGCAATCCCGGCTTTCTATTTAACTCTTATAATTACATCAATATATAGCATAGCGTGTCAAATTTTTATGCCATATCTGATTATTTATATGAGAACATATCTCTCATTTTCAGTGGTAGAATACAGTGTAGTATTCGGTGTCGCAATAGTCTTTGGTGCTGCAGTAAATCTGATTTTGGGAAGAGTTACCGACAAGGTAAGCAAATCCTCCGTTATGTATATCGCAACGGCAATTTTCGCATTGGGCCTATTCTGTATGTATTTTGCAAAGGGAGCAAGCCATTTTGCAACCCTTATACTGTTCGGAATTGCGGGATTTGTAATGATTACCGGCTTTATATTCATTTCAGCCCTTACAGGAGCAATTATCAGAGATAACACTCCTGCACCAGAAACAGGCAAGCTGCAGGGAATAAGAATGATTTTCTGCGTTTTAATCCCCATGCTTGCAGGTCCGTCAATCGGAAATGCCATCAACAAGAAAATGAACATTCCCTTGCCGGATGCAGGAGCTGACGCAATGACTACAGAGTATATTCCCGCGCCCGAGATTTTTCTCGTTGCTGCTCTTGTGAGCTGTCTGTTATTTGCGCTAATACCTCTGCTTCGCCGTCTTGAAGCGAAAAAAACCGAAAGAAAATAAGAAAAATAAAAAAAGCAGCAGAAATTCCTGACGTATACCGAAAAATTTATTTTGGTATTGCATCAAGCTTTCTACTGCTCTCTTTTTATCTACTGCTTAATATCAGTCATTTGCTGTCTGTTCATCGAGAAGGCGGTTATATTCTGCGAAAACCGCATCGATTATATCATCGTCGAGCTCAATATTAAAGCTGTCGGAGCCGTCAGCATTTCTTGTCACCTTAAACACAAGAGCATCGGTATCATCCATGCCCTCAAGAAGCTCAACGGGCTGAAGAATCGCATAGAAATTACCCTTATGAGCTATTCCGGCGATTTCAATAAAGTCTACCTCTTCACCGCTCTGCATTGTAAGAGTGATGTAATCGTCATTATCATCGTTGGAATTCAGAATATCGTCTATATCCTCACTATTCGACTGTGCAGCTTTGTTTTCCTTCTTTTCCTTCTTTTCCTTCTTTTCACCGGGAACGACTACAAAGTTAAAGAGGAAGTTCGACCACCACTGAAGACGGGGATGCTCTAAATTTGTGAATTTCTTAAATCCGATTTCGGAGTATATTCTGTTCGTATGGGGAGCGATTATAGCAATCACCACTGCAACAAGCTGCAAGAAGAAAGCAAATGGGCTGAGAATAAAATACAAGAAGTTTATCTTATGCTCAAATTCTGCCCAGTCGGTAAAGGTTTTTACCTTAATTCTCTGAGTTCTTTTATCGTAATAAGGGGAATCTGTAGTTGTAAGGCCTCTCATGTTACCCTTCATACGAAGCGCGAACTTTGCAGGAATATATGCAAGCAAAGTAATCGGAATAGAAACAAGAAGGAAGTACGCAACCATCATAAAGGATTCTTCGAATCCCATTTCACCGTTTGCGGCCGCTTTCATGGCCTCTATAATCATAGGAATGTATGCACCAATGCCGCCCGCGGCAAAAAATGTCTGCAAAAAAGCAAGACCAAGGAGCTTAAACTGTTGTTTAATATTTGTCTTCATACTCACTTACCTCACTTCGTTTCATCAAATTTTCCAAGCCAAGCTCTCTGCTCAAACTCGTCAATCTGAACTGCGTTAAAGAAGAAACGGTAAACTCTCTGTTTCTTCGGGAGATGATGCATAGAGAACGGAATACCTGCGGCTGTTGAAAATACCGTTCTTGATGCGTAAGTACCTGTAAGAGCGGCACAAATAGACACCATCTGACAAGCAAATGCTATCGGACTGCAAAGGGTCCAAAGAATAACGTATTTCCAATATTTTTCTCTGTAATCTCTTACTCTGAATTGCCAAGGACTGAGTACGGAAAGAACCTCTTTTTTTGCCTGCTCGTTAAATTCCCAGGGATAGCTGTTGATTTCGCGAATGCACTTAATCTTGGTTGCCTCAACAGCATTTGTAAGCGACATTCTCGGAACATTTCTGTAGTACTTAGAAAGTACGGCAAGTGTGGATTCGAGCGCTTGCGGGGAAACCTTTGCCCAATCTATGTACCAGCATGCTGAAAGCTTGCTTTCGCTTTTGCCAAGCTCTTTAAGCAAAACCATAAGCATTGAGGGCAAAAAGCACACAATCAGTCCGAATATTACAAGAAGTATAACAGAGCCGTCTGTGTGAAGCATGGTAAAGCCCGCAAAAACCATGAGCGAACCGAAGAGTTGAATTACGGAAAGAACGGTCATTGCAATCTGGGCGAATATGTTTCTGCCGAGAGTGTAACGTGTCTTGTTCCATTTTTCAGCTATTTTGTCTTTAAGCTTTTTGAACAACTTTTTCATACAAATCTCCTATTTAGTATTTATATAAATAACATTTATACTATTTTTCATTATACTACTCACATTTATAAAAGTCAACAATAACACGATTTTTGTCGAAGCTTATCTTTTTGCTCCGGAAAACTCAATCATTTTTTTGAGTGCATAATCATAGTGAACAACCTCTTCGAAATAATCCTCTCCGTAATAATCAACCATATCCTCTTTGATTTGCTGAATTCTTGCTGCCTTGTGTTCGGGATTGGTTATAGAAGAAAGCTCTTCCTTGTAGGTGTTTTCACAGTAATAATCAAGGTACTCCTGTATTGTTTTTTCGTAAAGCTTTTTAAACTCGGATTTGGAGGGAGAGAGCTTTTCTTCTCTTAAAATGTAATAGAAAATCAGCTTTTCCTTAACAATTCCCTCACACTGCTCATTGATGTGGTCCTCCCAGGTTTTATCACCGTCAAGCTGATAATAATCCTTTGCAAAGGAATCGAGTGTCGGGTAATACGAGGAATAAGAGTTATATGCCTGCATAAGCTCCTCGTACTGCTCGACATAATATTTTTCGAGCTCTGACTTCGGATACTTCTTCACGGTTGCCTTTTCTCTGTAATGTTCCCACATAGTAGCTTCTATAATAGCATCCTTACGCTCTTCGTTCTCTTGAAGGAGCACTGAGAGAAGCATCGCCTTATGCTTATCAACAACAGTTTCACCCTCATATTCCGAAAGGTCATCTTCTGAGATTTTAAGAGTTTCGGTTATAAATTTTTCATTGTATTCAGGTGTTTTGTAAACTACACTTCGTCTTACATACACATCAAATTTTACGTGCTTTGAACGCAAGTCTTTTTCGGTATAATCCGCAGGAAAATATGCGTCAACAGTTAGCACATTGGCTTCCTTTTCGCATTTGGTTACAAAATCAATCTTGAGGTCGTAATAAACAGCAGTCCCATCACCGAACTTGAACGTATGCTCACCCGTGATAGATTCTCCTACAGTCTTTCCAATAAGAAATTCGCGGAATCCCTCACCGTACACCTCGTCAAAATCAGGTAATGAGAGGTCGACTCTCGCCGACTGCTTTGTCGCGGTTTCTCCGTTCGGATATATAGCAGTATAAGTAAGGTATACAACGTCGCTTTCAACGACAGCTCCGTATGCAATCTTGTAAAATTGTGCGACTGTATTGGGAACTACTCCTATAAGCCCCTCTTCAAATCCGGGTATAAACGTTCCCGAACCTATTCCGAGCGTCTGGTACTCATCACTCGGGAAGTTGCAGCCACCGTCTATTTCCTTAATTTTTCCATCCTCATCAACGTAATAACCGCGGTAGTAAATGTCTACCTCGTCGCCCACAGTTATTGCAACGTTTCTGAAATACGCGCCTTCTCCCTCGGCTTCCTTGCTTCTGTTATTATACAAAAGTTGGTTTATCCTACGGGAAACATCCTCGTCAGTGACTTGGTCAAAAACAAGGTGGGTTGCGTAATTTTTATAATCCTCTTCCGAAATATACACATATTTCTTAAGATTAGACGTCATATAATCAATCTTGCCGCAAGAAGTAAAAGCGGTAAGCAGCGTTGTCAAAAGCAAAGCAAGAGAGATAAGCTTTATAATTATCTTTTTATTCATTTTTTCTTACCTAATTTCATTTTCGCATATTAAATATCAGCAAAAGAATCCGCAAAATCCGTAGCTAGCTTGTCGCAACGTTCGTTATAATCGTGTCCGTTATGTCCTTTAACCCAAATAAATTCGATTTTATGAACCTCCGAGAGCTCGTATATACGAGCCCAAAGGTCAGGATTTTTGAGCTCTTCCTTGCCTCTTCTCCAACCGGATTTTTTCCACCCTTCAATCCAACCCTGCAAAAATGCGTCTGTCAGATATTTAGAGTCGGAATAAAGAGTCACCTCGCAGGGCTCCTTAAGCGCCTCAAGTCCTCTGATTGCCGCCATAAGCTCCATACGGTTGTTCGTCGTAAGGGGCTCTCCTCCGGACATTTCCTTTTCATATTTGCCGTAAACGAGGATGGCTCCCCAGCCACCTCTGCCGGGATTGCCTCTGCAAGCGCCATCCGTATATAAATTTACCTTTTTCATAGCCAAAAGCTTCCTTTATGAAGAAATCCGACAGGTATGCTGCCGGATTTCCTTTGTTTTGGGTTTATTGAAAACCCTCTAACATTTTACTCTTCTGTTTTTTCCTCTTCCTTCGCCTCGGATTTAGGTTCGCCTATTTCGTAAGCAATTAAAGAGTAGGTGTAGGTTTTCTTGTTGTATCCGTTTGCATCCGGCTCGGTCTTTTCCTCAGACTTAAGGAAATGATTCATAAGCAAATCAAACTGATATGCGTATTTAACGCTGTTCTCGCCGTATGTTTCAACATTATACTGGTTGTTGATATCCTCTAAGTATTCCTTCATCTCTTTTTCGCTTGCAACAACACCGTATGCCTTAGAAGCAACATAGGTTACGATAACGGGCTTAACGTATTCCTTTGCCTTCTCCTTCATAGCCGCAATTGCCTCATCATAGGTAACTACCGTCTTGATGTTCTTTGTTACTGTAGCTATGATATACTTCTGAAGAGAAGCTTCATATTTCTTATAGTTGCTTGTCTTGGAATCATATGAGCCGGTGTAGAAATCGTTTTCATAGGTTTCATACATCTGCTTGTAGTTTTCCTCAACCGCCTTTTCGGGATACGATGTAACGGTGATGTACTTATTGAGAAGGAAGTAAACCTCTGTTGCAAGGTTCATTTTAACCTCATTGTCATACTCTGCCTGAAGAGAGTCATAAACAAGAACCTTAAAGCCCTGCTCAAACTTTGCGGCAAAGCCCTCTATATCTGTAAGCTGCTTAACATTAGCATTTCTCTTCTCCTCTGCCTTTGTAAGCTCCGCCTTTGCATCCTCAAGCGTCTTCTTCGCCTTTTCAAGATCCTCTTTTGCCTTAGTAAGCTTGTCGTTCATAAGAGCTGTGGGAGTCTTGTTTGCATCCTCTTCCTTCTTGATTGCATCCTCTGCCGCCTTAACGTCCTCTTCGGCCTTAGTTACTGCTTTTTCAGCGGACTCAACCGACTTTTCTGCTGTTTCAAGGTCTTTGGCGCTCTTTGCAATGAGCTCAACAAGATTTTCAAGAGAAACGTCCTTGCCGTTTTCATCCTTGGTTACGTATGCCTTAAGAAGATTTTCGAGTTCCGCCTCTTCCTTTTCACTGTAATCCTTGCCAAAAAGAACTGTGCAAATTGTGGGGAAATTGATTCCGCTGCCATAAAGCTCTTTAACTGCACTTTCAGCATTAAAATCGGAAACTGCTGTGTAATTGATTGCATATACGTGGTAGGTAAGGTCCTTACCGGTAAGTGTTCTCGGCTTGCCGTCAGTATTCTTGACTGTGGAATCGGTTCCTTCATAAGGAGCTGTAAAGCTTGTAAGCTGGTCACCATTTGCAACCCACTCTATTTTTATTCCCGAATATGAAACGTCAACACCGTCGGCATTTTTAATTGTAGTAGCTGTAACAGAAGTTCCAACCGCCTTTCCCGAAAGATACTCTTCAAGATTTGCGGGAGTTGCACCTTGAACAGGAGTCTTTCCTACTGTCATCATTGCCTGTGTAACTGTACCCTTTATCTCCTTATCCTCTTCCCCCTCTTTATCTGCCTTCTGGATATAGCTGTAAGTATAGGTTACGAATACAACGTCGCCTTCCTTAACAGTTGTTGAAGTAGAGGTATCTGCGGAATAGGTTTTGCCGTCAAGGTCAAGATTTTCAAGAGCTGCAGTTATTGCCTTTTCAACTGCTGTTCCCTCCTCTTGCTTACCGAGCTGCAGTGAAAGGGGGGTAGATGCCTTCATGTTTGACATGAAAAAGTACTCTGTTTTACCCTCAAATACTGCTGTGCAGTAATAAACGTATTTCACAAGGTCGTGAGCGCCGGGTATGCCGGTTTTCTTATCCTTGTCGGAAGATGACTCTGCAAGCATTTCGTAAATGTAGTCAACTACCTTCTTTGCTCTGGTTTCATCGTCGGAGCCAAAATCTCCGTCCTTAATGAGCAACTTAAGAAGCTCTGCCTCAAGTGCTGCCTTATTTTCGCTCGTAAATGTAGCATATGCTCCGAGGTCTTCCTTTGCATAGTTAAAGCTTCCGCAGCTTGCAAGAGAAAGAACAAGCATTACAACTACAAGAATCATGCTGATAATTCTTTTCTTCATGTTTTCTTTTTCCCTCTATATTTCATATTTTTATTAACTTTTTTAACCGAGAATGTTTGCTTTGTGCTTCGGTTACATAATGAGCAAGAATTATTATAACATAGATATTTGAAAAATGCAAATGTTTTTTGTATTTTTTTATAATATCTTAAAAAATATTTGGAACTGTCCGAAAAAAACCTTTATTTCTCGTTTTTATACCCGTCGGGATATCCTATGAGAGCATCTATTTTTTCACCGTTCATAAGCCCATAGAAATTGCTGACGAGCTTTTTAAGTGCAAAAGTTGAAATATAGAAGTCGGACGTCGGAGTTATTTCGATTCCTGACGGAGTTATCTGGCAAATTCTCACCATAACGCGTCTGTCGTCAAGTCGGAAAAACTCATAAACGTATTCATAAGATGTCGTGCTTGTGCCAAGCTTTATTCGAAGCAACGGCTCACTCTCTGCAGCCGCCTTCTGTTCTTCTTCGGAAAGAATGTCGAGAAGACGTGTCAAATAAAGGACCTGTATTGCTTCCTTGAAGTAATCTGTTCCAATTGAGTCCGGGAACGCTGCCTTCAATTCATCAACATCCTCACCGTAAAGAGAATCGTAAAATTCGGTAAGACTTAAGAAATCGTATCCCTTTTCCTTTATGTAGGAGATAAGCTTTGTTTCTGTGTACTCCTTGTCAAAATTAGGTGTTACCTTAACCGTTATCTCGTCAAAGGTTGAATAACCGCCGACAGTGGGTACCGTGTATTGTTTTTTGTTGTTAAATACGTATGCTGTTTTATGGAGAAGCTCCATATTGTACTCACCCTTGAACTCCTGCATATTGAATTCAACTGACATGGAAGTTACATACGCGATGTCCATAAGAACAATGCTTCTTCTTGCCCAGAAGGATTCAAAATCGTATTCAAGGAATAAAAATGTGTTCTCGGGAACTTTTGTCACAAGGTCGTAAAGGTCACACGCAGCGTATCTTGAGCCATCAATGGGGTCGGGGTCACTTATATAAAGAGTGAATCCTATCTTTTCAAGATAAGTATAATCGTCAAGCTCTTCAAGCATTGTCGAAGAGGATGTTGCTTCTCCCGTACTGTAGGATATGAGTCCTCTGGGAAGCTCAAAGTAAATAGTGTTCGCAAACAGGCCGTATTTATCCATAACCTCAGGAGTAATGCCTATTTCGACCGCCTCTGCGCCATAAAGACCGTTTGCCTTTCCGCTTTCGCCGTTAGGGTCAATTCCACCGAGCATTCTAACGACCTCTTCACACGCTGTCGAGTTAAGTCCGTAAAGCTTATGTCCGTCGGTCATAAGGTTTTCGTAAAGAGATTCTCCGTAGTATGGGTCTCTGTCTGAGGGGTTGACAAATTTGAATGCGGAAATCAAGTTCCCTGTGATGTAATAGTCAACTCTTGCTACGTTATAGGTAACGAAGCTGAGTAAATATTCATAGTAAACAGAGCTTTCGGATATTTCGATTTTAAGATTCTTTCCTGCCGACTTTCCTTTAAGCTCCTTTTGAATTCTCTTACCCTCTTCCGTTGTCGGTGTCTTAGTCATATCCATCTTACCCGGCATTTCTTCCGAGAGCACACCGTCCACCTCATAGCAATAGCGGTAAAGAACTACGGATTTTTCGCTTATCTTTTCGGCCTCATCATCGCCGTCAAAGATAGAAATTATTTCGGTTATAACCTTTTTTCCGTCACGCTTGTTTGCGTTGTCCTTGGTGTATTCAACAGTGAATACTATCGGTTCGGCAAGCGTGCCGACAGATGCTTCTTTTATCTTTGCTTTTGCACTGTCAGGTATTTTGGAGTTAAGGTCAACTACTGCGTGTAAATCTCTTGAAGCGACATCCTTGCCGTCTATTGACATACGGTATGTAACCTTAACAAGATTGTTATCCGCTACCTCAGTACCTTCTTGTATAATTTCCTCATCATCGGTGATTATTGCTTCTATAGCAGTAATTGTATACTCGTATGCCTGCTTTTCCTTTTCTGAAAAATCAAGCGCTCCGAAATAAGAGGTTGTTGTGAATACAATTTGATTAGAAGGATTTGCCATAGGGTCCTTCGGGTCATAGTAATTCCCGATAAGGCGGCCTACGAGAGCATTCATAACTCTTTTATGATTTTCGCTGTTCTTGTCAAGGCCGGACAAATCAATTTCTATTAAATCATACCCTGTGTTAATATATCCGTCTTCCGTCTTGGTTTCGGTATCCGAATGCCAAACAGGTCTTACTGTGTCAACATACGCAATAACCTTTGAGCCCTCTTCTATTTTATCCGTGGGAGCATCATGCTTAATGTTGCTCCATTGATAGTACGCCGAGGTAAGATACGGGCCAAAGCCGTTATCCGTGTCAAGTCCTGCGGCTACGAGGGTCGGTTTTATAAAGGACGCAAAGCCGGCAAGAGCATATGCGAAGCTGTTGTTTTTAGAGGAGTATACATAAGGACGGTCGTCAACCATGAAATAGTATCCGTTGCCGAAGACAGTCTGGTCTCCGATTTTCAAGGTGTGTGATTTTTCAACCTTAACCTTTTTACCGTCGACCTCTTCTTCTACCAAATAGGAGAAATAGAGTGTGTTTGCTTTTTCCTCGTTAAGTCCGTACGCTTTAAGCTTTTCCTCGTCCGTTCCCTCAATCTCTGAAAGTATTATTCTTTCTTCAAAGGCGGGCGCGGAAAGAGCTATCGTCAGATATGCAAGCTTCGTCATTTTTGCATATCCGTCTGTTTCAAGCGCAAGAAGGTCGGAATAGGAAAACGCCGTGTCCTCTTCGGTGATATTAGGGTAATAGATATGCGACTCTCCGTTTGAATCAAAATACCGAAGAATGAACTCATATCCCTCTTCCGGTCTTACAAGGTCAAAAGAGCCGTTTGCATTTCTTACGGAAATGACCTGCATACTGCTTTCCTTAACCTCGGGATAGGCAATAGCATAATTGTAAAGTATCGCTTCCCCGTCGAAAATTACGGGCGGCTCGCCTTGCGGCTTTTCCTCTTCTTTATTACTTAATATAGCACTTACCGTAATCGCCGTTGCGAGCAAAACCGTGAATATCGCCCCCAGTATTATGGCAAGCTTTTGCTTTTTGTTTAATTTCTTTTTTTCAATATGTTTCAAAGGACCTCTCCTTAAGAGCCGCTTCTATCCATGGCTCTTGGACGTTATTTTTCTTCTGCCGCTGAGCAGATTTTTCTTTTTGGCGAATGCTTCTCTGTTAATCTTCGCCTAAATTAAAGGTTCTTTCTCTTAATGCTTACAACAATTCCGAGTATCGCAACAGCAAGCGGCACTGCAGCCACTATAACCGTGTAAATAACGATTGCCGGGGTTGTCAAGGCATGATTGAATTTTATAAACTGATATCCCTCGTAGGGCTTGTCCTTGTTGGCAAATTTGTTGGAATAAATAGATTTATCGTTAGCGCTCATAGAAGAATTTATAAGCAGCTTTCCACCTGTTGAAGACGAGTTACCCGAAAGACCTCCAAGGTCCATTGAAGCTGTTTTATCTATTCTTGAAATATTATCTATTACAGCCGAAACTATATCGTAGTTTGCGTAAGAAGCGTCGCTTATAAATCTGTCACTTAAGAACTCGGGTGTATTTACGCAGAACAGATATGAATATGTCATCTCGTTAGCTATCTGGTCAAGCTCCTCTCTTACGGTTACTGCCGCAAGGTCAAATGAGCCGACGTCCTCTGCCGTTCCTGCGAAATAATCTCCACCGTTTTCATCTCTGTAATAAAGACGCGCACCTTCAGTTGTTGTTATGAATGAAGCATACCGCTTCGTTGTGTTGGGAGTTCCCGCCTCGGAAACAGTCTTTCCGTCACCGTATGAGCAATAAACGGGACCTGAGTTTGAAAAGATTGTGATAGGAGCTGTAGAAAGGTCTGCAAACTCACCGTATATTGCATACGCATAGCTCGTTTCATCGGTGCTGTAAACCGCAATAATATCGGTATTGGGGTCGTCCTCGTTATCAAGCGAAGAGTCCTCGTCCTTAACGACTGTATCTCCGAATGAAAAACCCCACTCGTAAAGAAAAGTTTCGAAAACAGGAAGCTTTACTCTGTAATCCTTTGCCACGATTATTGCGCCTTGATTCATTACCATATATCTGTCAAGCTTTTCGGTGTCCGACACATAATCAAAGGAATCAAGCTTGTCTTTATCGTAAGTGAAATCCTTTGTCGGATTGTTGATTATAAGAAGCGCGCAATCCTCCGGAACTCTTTCTGCTTCCGAGAGATTGAGAGTCTTAATTTTGAGGCCTCTTTCGGCAAGAAGGTCTGCAAAGGCGGCCATTTCAATACTCATTTCACTTTCGGTGTTTTCGGGGTCGTAGTAGGTTTCCCCATGGTCTGTCACAAAATATGCAACCGGCTGGCTTATGGCCGTTACCGAAAGTATAAGGGATGCCATCCTATACTCGCCGTTATAGTATGAATCGGTAGAAGACTTTGCCCAAAAGCTTTCAGCGCCTGCTATACGGTATCTGTCACCGTATGAAACAATAATGTTCGAAGGTTTTATTTCCGAAAGAGATGTGGTTTTATATTTGGACACGGCAGAGGGGTTGAGGTCTATATTGACGGTTTCAACCTCTACAAGCTTAGGGTATCTGTTCTCAAGCTTTTTCGCCATAAAGTAAGTAAGTCTTGTGGTGGAAGATTCTATAAGGTAATCGGGGTCTGTACAGAAGGTGAGCTTAACCTTTTTACCGTCTGAATTTTTTCCTATTTCTTCAAAAATCTCATCGCATTCGCTTTTCATTTCACCCGAGAGGGAGTAAAGCCCCTCTAAAGTCATATCGAAAAAGAAGGTGTTGTTGTAGGTGAACAAGGAGAGTAAAAGATTGATAGCAACAAGCAATAATATTGAGGCGGAAGTGATAAGAGTAAAAATTTTCGTTCTCTTGCTCTTCGCGCCGTATGATTTCGTTTTCATCGGTTACTCCTTATCTGTTCTTTCTTTTGGTTGTAACTATGGCACCCGTTATTGCGATAACGACAGGAACTGCCATAACAATCACGGTATAAAGGTTTTTCATGCTCTGTGAAAGATTTTCAAGTACACCCGTGTCGTAAATAACGTTATTACAGCCATAGGGTAAACCCTCGACACCGTAAAGCTCGTCAAACAGAGCAAACATAAACGTTCTGTTGGCATATCCTGAAACAAGTGCGCCTGAGGATGTAAGATATATGCTCGGAACTACGAATATCCTTGCAGTATCATCTGCTGTTGAAATCTCGGAATATGCAGCGACGCAATATCCCTCTCCTCTTTCTATAACCTCTCCGTTTGCAACAAGCTCCGATGCAGAGGATGAAATAAGCAGAGGTCTTGCATTCTTTTCCTCATCAAGATTAAGAGCAACTGCTCTTTCAATGATAACGCGTCCGCTCTCGTACCTCGAAACAGTTTCCGAAATAGCTTTAGCCATATCACTGTTTGCATACTCGGAAATTAAAGTAAGCCCGTCAAGAGAAACGGCATTGTCATTATCCTTTACGTAATTGCGGTAAGACTTCCCGTCCTTGTGTTGTGTGCTGGAATATGAAATTCCGTATTCCGCGAGGAATTTTTCAAAAATCGGCAATGCCTTTACCACCGGGTCAAGAGAAACATAGAGATTTCCGCCCTCCTCAAGATAGGTTTGTATTCTCTCTATTTCTGTTCTTACATTCGTCCCCTCTCTTGCCGCTTCAAAGTCACTTGTCGGGTTTGAGATGACAAGCAGGTCACAGTCCTCGGGTACACGGCTGACAGAACGCAGGTCTATAAGCTCGATTGAATATCCTGCACGAATTAATATATCTGAAAAGGCAATATCGGCTTTTTCACCATGGTTTTTCGTAAAATATACTTTTCGATGGTTTTCCTTATCGTCAAGAACCCATTTTATCATAGAGCTCATTAACTCTTCACCGTTATAAGAGGTTTCATACCCCTCGGCATCATAGGTGAAAAACGACGCAAATCCCTGCGAGGTATAGCTGTCGCTTACAACTCTGTAGTTACCGTTTGTTTCACATTCAAAAAGTACCGCTCTTGCATCAACTGCCGTTTTCTCTCCATCCATTGTTTGCGTATACTTAGAGAGGTCGACGATTTTACCGTCTTGGTCTATTTTGGTTATGACGTTGATATAACGGATGCTTATTAGGTCGGGATATTTTTCCTTGAACTGATTAGCGGTTATGTAAACCTGCGAACCGGTTTCACTCGCCTTAATGGCGCTTTCGGTCTGGAAAAAGGTTATTCTTACCTTCTCTCCCGACGCAATGGCTTCGGCAAAAAGCTCTTCGGAGTTTCCTGTGATGGACAGGTCCTTTTTTTCCTCAAGGTACCAGTACCAGCCAAAAAGCTCAACCAATGTATAAAGAATGACATTCACTACTATGGCGACAGCTATAACGAGAGCTGTGACCGTAGCGGAGGAAAATCTATCTCCGCTTAAGGTGTCTGTCAATTTTTTCTTAAAATTACTCATAAAATCTCCTGCCGCAAAGGCGGCCACATATATTTATCAGCCGCAGCGACGGCGGTCGTATACTCTGATGGTAAGATAAACAAATACTGCCGAAACGGAAATGTAGTAAATTATTGATGCAATATCAAAATATCCGTTAACAAAGCCCTGAAATCTTGAGAAAATCGAAATGAAATTAAGCAAGTATCTGATTACGTAGGATTCAGGAATTAGGGAGGAAATCAACGACGTCACGAAGAAAAGAAGAATTATTCCTATAGTTCCCACAGCTGCGGAAAGCTGATTTTCGGTTATAGCCGAAACAAAAATTCCGATAGATATAAACACCATTCCGACAAGCAATATTGCAAGAAGATTTCCAAAGAGTATCAGGAATTTAAGTACTGCGTAAAAATTAAGCACAAGGAAGTAAAGGGAGTTGAGAATCATACAGCCGGCGTACATAACATAAGCTGCAAGAAACTTTCCGAAAACAACCGAGGTAATCGAAACGGGTGCTGTGAAAAGAAGCTGTTCGGTTTTAATTTTTCTCTCTTCGCTGAATGACTTCATTGTAAGAAGTGGCAGCAAGATTGCCGAAATTACAAGCATGTATGTATAAAAGGTTGTCACATCGGCTGACATTGAAAAAAGCGTAGTATAGCAAAAGACTGCTCCACCAAGCGTAAGATAAAGGACGAGAAATACGTATCCTACGACGCCCGTGAAGTATGAGCGAAGCTCTTTTAAGAAAACAGATTTCATTTTATTCTCCATTCTGCCGTAAAGCCACGGCCTCTCTTTATGTTAATGCGCTTTTCTGCGCTTTGTTTCATTTTTAGGCACTTCTCCGTTTGCCTTATCGACAAGACGGATGAATATAGATTCAAGGTCTGTTCCTATGGGATTCATTCCAATCATAGGCCAGCCGCGAGCGGCGCACATATTGAATATTGCCTTTCTTGCATCTATGCCTCTTTCACTCTCGACGAGAAATGCGTAAGAATCCATATCTCTTTCGGGGGTCGTGCTCGCGGATTTTACGCCCCTTACATTCTGAAGCGCTGTGAGCACCTCTTTTTGAGGACCGCACACCTTTATCTTGTACTGATATCCGTCCTCTATGGTTTTAGTGAGGTCCTCGGTGCGTTCGTTGGCTATTATTTTACCTTTGTTTATAATAATAACTCTTTCACATACCGCCTGAACCTCAGCAAGAATATGGGTTGAAAGGATTACAGTATGTTTTTTTGCCAGAGTTCTGATGAGGTTTCTGACCTCGATTATCTGCTTGGGGTCAAGTCCTACCGTGGGCTCGTCGAAAATTACAACCTTGGGGTCACCCACAAGTGCCTGAGCTATACCGACACGCTGACGGTATCCCTTAGAAAGATTCTTTATTAATCGGTGCTTGACGTCAACAAGCTTAACCGAGGAAAGAATTTGCGAAAGATGCTTGTCCTTATCAAGTGCGCATGACTTTAGGGAATATACAAACTCAAGATACTCCATAACCGTCATATCGGGATAAACCGGTGGCTGCTCCGGCAAAAATCCTATAAGTTTTTTTGCGCCGATAGGGTCCTCCACTATATTAATTCCGTTTATGTATGCTGCGCCGGAGGTTGCCGCAAGAAAGCCGGTCATAATGTTCATTGCTGTGCTTTTTCCGGCACCGTTTGGGCCGAGAAGTCCTACTATCTCTCCCTCTTTTATTTCAAAGCTGACGTCGTTTAAGGCGTAATTTGTTCCGTATCTCTTTACAAGATTTTCTGCTTTTATCATTTTTTGATTCATCGGAATGACCGATGCCCTTTCAAATAGTTTTTAAAGGTGATTTGTGTTCAACTAAATATATATATTAACATATAAATATATCTAAATTGTTAACAAATCGCAATATATGCGCTATATTTGGTTGATTTTTTGTGAAGAAAAAAGAATTCTTGACAAAGCAATAGAACAGTTGTATAATTTCGTTATAGAAATTGACAGATTTAAGAAAATTTGGAGGATTTATGCTTAACGATAAAAAAACGGTGTTCTCGGGTGTTCAACCGTCGGGAAACCTCACTATAGGAAATTATCTTGGAGCTATTAAAAACTTTTCGAAATTCTCGGAAGAATATAAAACCTTCTACTGCGTGGTTGACCTGCATGCCATAACAGTGCGTCAAATCCCGGCAGAGCTGCGCCGCAGAACGTATGAAACTCTTGCACTCTATATGGCGTGCGGACTTGATGAAAACAAGAACACTCTCTTCGTTCAATCCCACGTCCCCGCGCACTCGGAGCTTGGATGGATTCTTGATTGCTACACAATGTTCGGTGAGCTTTCAAGAATGACACAGTTCAAGGACAAGAGTATAAAGCACGCACAGAACATAAATGCAGGACTTTTCACATATCCCGCGCTTATGGCTGCCGACATTCTTCTCTATCAGACAGACCTTGTTCCCGTCGGAATAGACCAGAAGCAGCATCTTGAGCTTGCACGTGATGTTGCGATGCGCTTTAACCAGGTGCACGGAGATACATTTACCGTGCCGGAGGGTTACATTCCGCAGGATACAATGAAAATCATGTCCCTTGCAGAGCCGACACAGAAGATGTCGAAATCTGATGAGAACCAAAATGCAGTGGTATATATTCTTGATTCCAAGGACGATATAATGCGCAAATTCAAAAAAGCAGTTACCGACTCGGAGGCGGAGGTCAGATATTCGGAAACAAAGCCGGGCGTGTCAAATCTTATGACTATATATAGAGCATTTACAAACAAAAGCTTTTCCGAGATAGAGAGTGAGTTCAGAGGTCTTGGATACGGTGATTTCAAGCTCGCTGTAGGCGAAGCATGTGCCGACGGTCTGGCTCCGGTAAGAGAGCGATTTAATCAGCTTATAGCAAACAAAGCACATCTTGAAGCCGTTATGAAGTCAGGCGCCGAGGAAGCTTCCTACTATGCTCGACGCACAATGTCAAAGGTTAGAAGAAAACTTGGTTTTGTAAACTAATATTCACTTTAACACAGCAAAAAAGCAGAGTTTCAGACACATGGTCGACTCTGCTTTTGTTTTTGTTTTCTTATTCTTCTGTTTGCAACTCTGATTTTTCCGACTCAAAGGCGTTCTTCATAACGATTTTTGCAAAAATGACAGAAAGCACAAGGCTTAAGATTTCAGCTATCGGGAACGCCCACCAGACAAAATCTACTCTACCGGAAAGCGAGAGCAAGTAAGCAACTGGCACAAGAACAATAAGCTGTCTTGCAATACTTACAATCAAGCTGAAAATACTTTTTCCAAACGCCTGGCACGTAGATATTGAAATAATGCTCACACCGGCGAACAGAAAGCTCCAGCTTATAGTACGAAGCGCCGGTCTTCCCACGGCAAGCATCGCATCTGACGCGTTAAAGAAACCTAGCAGCGTGTCTGGAATCGTCTGAAAAAGTGTAAGTCCCACAAGCATATATGAAACAGCGCAAACGAAAGCGACTCGTCTTACCTCGTAAACCCTGTTCGGCTTCATTGCACCGTAGTTATATGCGATTATCGGAACCATACCGTTAGTTAATCCGAAGATAGGCATGAACACGAAGCTCTGAAGCTTGAAATATACTCCGAACACGTTATACGGCTCCTGGCCGAACCCTATGAGAATCTTGTTCATTGAAAAGGTCATAACCGAGCCAATCGCCTGCATAAAGACGGAGGGAATTCCAACCGCAAGCATTTCCTTAAGCAAAACGGGCTTCGGCAGAAAATTTTTAAGTTGTATTTTTATGTCGGAATTATATTTTAGGTTAAGGAAGATTCCGAGTATTGCGGCAATACTCTGTCCGATAACCGTTGCTATCGCCGCTCCCTTTACACCCATTTCCGGTGCACCGAGCAAACCGTAAATAAGGATAGGGTCGAGTATTATGTTGATGAGCGCGCCTGAAAGCTGAATTATCATACTAAGAAAAGCTCGTCCGGTGGCTTGAAGCAATCGCTCACATATAACCTGAATAAAGATGCCTATTGAGAAAATACATACAACAGAAAGATAGTCCTTGCTGTACTGATAGTGAAGCGTTCCTGCCTCCGCCTGCGTTCCAACATAGAAATCTACTAAAAATATGCCGAAAATAAGAAATAGCAAATATCCGCAAAGAGTGAGGAAAACCCCCTGTCCTGCAGCCTCGTTAACTTTTTTAGAATTTTTTTCTCCAAGTGAGCGAGAAAGAATTGCGTTTGTTCCGACAGCAAGACCTACAGAAACGGCAATTATCAAATTTTGTATAGGAAATGCTGCAGTAAGTGCCGCAGTACCGGCATTACGGTCGTACCAGGATACAAAAACGGAATCCACAACGTTGTAAAGCGCCTGGACTATCATTGAAATTATTATGGGAACTGCAAGGGAAAAGAGCAGACTTGGCACCTTTTGCGTTCCCATTTTGTTTTCTTTCATTACTTTTTCCATACTTAATACTTCTCTCTTTATACTTACCATACTAATTTAACACAAATAATCTTAATTGTCAAGAAAAAGAGCATTTTGTAAAAAAATACATATTTATCCGCAATATCTCAAAATCAAAAGGAAACAGCTGAGCTGTCTCGGTGTTTTTTTGTTTAAGTGTAAACACCGAAAGCTAAAACTCTTAGACGACTGTTTGTTGGGAACTTTTTAGCATGAAAAAACGGCTTTCCGCAGAAAGCCGTCCAAATTATGTAAACTATAGTTTGCTCAGCAAAGCTTCTCTCCCACAAAACCGCTCTTGGTCAAGTAGTATAGCGTGTCAAATCCTGACGCCTTAATAAAGCATTTTGCCTCATCGAAGCTCTGTTTAAGAAATTTGGAGTCATGGCAATCGGAGGTGAGAACTATCTTGCAGTTTGCCGCTTTCATTTCACGAAGAAGCCAGGGTGCAGGATAAGGAGTTGTTCTGTATCCGCGGCTTATCGCCCCGGTGTTTACTTCGAAAAGCTCCTTCCTTTCTCTTACAGCATAAAATGCCTCTTTAGCCACTTTCTTATAAAATTCCGATTCAATATCTATAAAATTGGGATACTGTTCGGAGTATTTTGTGAGCAAATCGAAGTGCCCAACTATATCGAAATTTGGAATACGGTAAGGAAGGTCTGCCACCGTGTCGTAATAAAGCTTAATGAAAGCATTAGCATCGCCCTTAAGATCATTGTCAAGATGACCTTTTGCGCGTGCATAAGAGCTGTCGAATACGATGTTTTTGCCGTCGGGAAGCTTCGCCGAATGAACCGAGCCGATTGTGTAGTCGAAGTTGTATTCGGGCATAACACCTGCGCTGTAGTAATCGTACTCGCAGCCAAGATAGATATCTATTCTTCCCTCATATTTTTTCTTAAGGCGTTCTATTTCGCTAATATAAGCAGAAACGTCCTTTATTTCGCATCCGCTATGTCTGTCAGTCTTAGCATGACTTGAAAAGCCGAGTGAATCAAAACCAAGCTCAAGTGCCTTTTCAACCATTTCCTCTGCAGTATCTATACCGTCGCAGAATTTTGTGTGTGTATGAAGATTTTGAAGCATTTCTTCTCCTTTCCGACAAAAAGCGCGGGTGAAATTTCGACTCCCTAATCTGCTTTTCAGACTTTCGATTTAATTATAGGTTTGTTTTCGTCTTTTGTCAATACAACTTCCGTCAAAAATCACAAAACTACATAAATAATAGCAACTTGCTTCCTTTTGGCGTCAAAAATTCCGTTTTTTTCGTTATATTTTATAGATAAAATATATTGACACGCGCACTGCTTTTGTGATATAATTTATTGAAATAAGCGAAACTACATTAAATGAGACCTTTTAATTACAGAGGCCCTCTTTTAAAGAAGAAAGGACACCGACAGCATGAAAGCAATTTTCCAAGACGCTATGGTTTATTCAAACGGAGAATTCAAAAAACAGGACATGCTTTTCGACGGTTCGTCTATTTCCGTTGTAAAGGGTGGAGTATTTTCTTCCGCTGATTGTTCCATTTTTCGTAATACCGTAATTATTCCCGGTTTTTGTGATGCGCATGTGCATTTCAGAGAGCCGGGTTTTTCTTATAAGGAAACGATAAAAAGCGGCTCGCTTGCAGCTGCGCACGGCGGTTACACGGCTGTTATGACAATGCCAAACCTTAAGCCCGCCCCCGACTCAAAAGAAAATCTTAAGCTCCAACTTGACATTATAAAGAAGGATGCCGCAATCGCAGTTTTTCCTTACGGAACGATAACCGTCGGACAAGAGGGACAGGCCTTGTCCGATATGAAAGCTCTGGCAAATGACGTCGTAGGATTTTCCGATGACGGACGTGGAGTACAAAACTCGGATATGATGAGGGACGCAATGCTTAAGGCAAAGGCGCTTCAAAAACCCATTGTCGCACATTGCGAGGATAATT
>JAZSJG010000062.1:0-14376 GCA_045534215.1 Eubacteriales bacterium | reverse complement strand
AAACAAAACAGAGCAAGAATGAAAGGACACTTACTTCCTTTTACTCTTGCTCTCTTTTTATTTATAAATCAACCTATGCAATAATTCTTGACATAGCTCTCAAGGCGCTTCATGCCGTCAAGCACATTCTTCCGCTGTGTCGCAAGATTAATTCGAAGAAAACCTTCGCCGCTCTCTCCGTATTCTCTGCCGGCAGCAACATAGAGTCCTGTTTTTTCTCTCAGGTCCTCGGCAAACGATTCAGAATCCTTCGTATAAGTCGACACGTCTACCCACAAAAGATAGGTTGCGTGGCTAAGATTCGCCTTTAATCCCGGTATGTTTTTCTCTATATATTCTACTGCAACACGTTTGTTTTCGAAAACATATTCGAGCATCTCGTTTAGCCACTCTTCTCCCTCGCGGCAAGCCGCAATGTTGGCTCTCATTGAAAATGCATTGGGCTCTCCGACATCATCTGTATTGACTCCTCGCCACACCCTGTGTCGCAAAATTGGATTTTTTGCAACGAGACAAGCAGACTGGAGTCCTGCAAGATTGAAGGTCTTCGAATGAGCAATGCAGCTAACCGAGATATCTGCGCACACATCGTTTACCGAAGCAAACGGAATGTATTTTGTGCCGGGCATTGTAATTGCACAGTGTATTTCGTCAGAGATAACTGTAACTCCGTACTTTTTACAAAGTGCGCCCACCCTTTCAAGTGTTTCTCTTGGCCATATTTTTCCTATGGGGTTGTGAGGATTGCAAAGTATCATAAGAGAGGTCTGCGGATTTGAGAGCTTTTCTTCAAGGTCCTCAAAGTCCATATCGTATTCCCCGTCGCGTACAATCAAATTGTTACAAAGAACGTTTCTTCCGCTGTTTAGTATGCAGTTATAGAAAATATTATAAACAGGGGGCTGAATAAGCACATTTTCTGCAGGAGTAGTAAGCTTTCTTACCATCGATGATATTGCTGCCACTATACCTGAACAGTACACCGTGTCGCGCGAATCAAAGCAAAATCCGAATCTTTTATACCAAAAATCAGACATCGCACAAAAAAACTCGTCAGGTGTTGTCATATATCCGTAAATTCCGTGCTCAGCCACCTTCATAACCGCCCGCTTTATCGCCGGCGCCGTTTCAAAATCCATATCGGCTATCCACATAGGCAGCTCGTTTTCCCGAACCTGCCATTTTACCGAATCAGTAGCTCTTCTGTCGGTCGGCTTATCGAAATCAAACTTCATCCGAAGCATCCCCGCTTTCATAGATTTTTGCATCTATTACTGTTTTTTTGGTATCAACGAACCTGTCGTCATGAATCAAAGCTTTAATGCTCTTTGCCTTTATTTTTCCCGACGAGGGATTCTTAACACTTTCAATTTCCGAGCATATCTGAGCGTCAATTTCCGTTGAATACTCAAACGAAAGGTCCGTATTTATAAGCTTGCAATCAACCATCTTCAATCCGTCTATATAGCAAAGCCCCTGATTTGATTCTATTGTACAGTTCACAAATGTCAGGTTTTTCGAATTCCATCCTATATATTCACCTATAATAAGCGAGTCATACACAGTAACGTTTTCGCAATTCCAAAAGCAGTCCTTTGATACAAGCTTGGAGTTTTTAACCTCAATATTTTTCGCTCCGTCAAAAAGATAGTTTCCGCTGACGGTCAAGTTCTTAGCGCGAATTCCCTCAGATGAAAGAGCAAGATAATCTCCCGTAAAATGACAGTTTTCAATATCAATATTACTGCAGTACCAAAGAGTTTCCTTTGCATTAGAGAACACCGTGTCGCGAAGCTCTATATTGCTTGACCGCCTGAATGTTTTCGGAGCGTCAATAACGCAGTTTTTCATTTTAATATTCTCGGTATACCAAATGCCTGAACGCGCGGTCTCAAGAAGGGTCGTTGCCGAAGCTTCTATGTTCTTTGAATACCAAAGAGGATATTTCCATTTGAATATACACCCGCAAAGCTCAATATCACGGCTTTCCTTCAGCGGTGACTCTCCCGCCTCAAAAACCGAATCTGAAATTTTCAGATTTTCTTCTGCAAATAAAGCCCTTTCTCCTGTGAAAAAACCTTGATTAAGATGTTTCATATAAGTATTTTCCTCTCGCCGATGTTGTTATATAGAAATCTCGCGGCACTCAAAATCCGCAAAAACGTAATGTTTTAGTAAAGTAATTCCGTTTTGACGAAAAAGCTGCCCGAGATGCCTTGTGGAAATAACATCATCCTCTGATGCAATCAGAGAGCCGCCCGGGTGATTGTGCGCCAAAATGACCGATTTTGAACCGTGCTTTTTCGTAATTGAAAGCATTTTACTCGGAAAAACATTGGAATAGTTTTCGTCACCCTCGCCCGAAAAATCGCAGGATAAAACTCTGCCCGTTTCGTCTAACGTAACTAAATAGACGCACTCGTTTTCAAGAGCAAAAAGCTCCGATGCAAGATACTCAAGGATTTCTCCGTTGCTATGCCTTTTTCCAAATTTAAAGGCATCAGTGCGCCGTCTTCTGACAATTGCCAAAATAAGCTTAATAAATCCTGCCGTCTTATAATCATCACCCAATGTCTTTGCAAGTGAATCTGTATCAGCTTCAAAAGCGCGAAACCAGCTTCCGTACTTTTCAAGAAGCACCTTTATTGTTAAAGCGGGGTCCTTTCGGGTGTACCGAAGCAAAGAAAACATCACTTTATTTGTGTCAAATGTGTCCTCACGTGTCTCGCTTTCTTCGTTGCAAGCGAGAGAAAAGCTAAAATTCATAAGAGAGCGAATCTCTTTTCCAGAAAGGACAAAATGTTCACAAAGAATAATGTCTTCCTCTAAGAGCGCTTCTTGAAGCAGCTTATTAGTTTGCAAATCTGCCTCAGAAGCAAAAAGAGGTCCGTAGGGGTGTGTATGTGCTGCGATAACCGATTTTGCTCCGCATTCTTTTGCAACACTTACAATTTTCGCACAAGAAATTGCGCCCGAGCCGTAGTCAACGCCCTTGAACTCTTTGACGGAAATCGGACACATACCCCCGTCAAAGAAAAATATTTTGACCTCATACGCATCCGTTGTGTCAAAGCTGTTCTTTACATATTCCTCTAAGTCGTTTGGCGAAGCTTTTGGATAACTTGGCTTGTTTTTAAGTCCGCCATCATTCTTTAGCGATTCGAGAGAAAGAACATGGGACGTGTGGCAAAATGCGTCCTTTTTCTTTAGACAAAAATCGAATCCCGCTTTTCCAAGGCAAAAAACGAGCTCTGCCGCCTTTTCACCTATGCCTTCAACATCTTTAATCTCTTCCTTACTTGCAACAAGAACTCCGTCAAGAGAGGAAAACCTTTGCAAGAGCCGCTTCGCTATGGGATTTGTATCTTTATACGGTACGGCATAATAAAGAAGCATTTCGAGAAGCTCGTAGGTATGGAATATGCGAGGGCCGTATGAGGCAAGCTTTTCTTTCATTCTGGCACGGTGGCCTGCGTGCATATTTGTCTTTTTTTCTTTGACCATATCCCGTATCTCTTGTCTGTAATCCTTTTAATGTTAATCAGTTGGCTTTTTACAAAATCCCTTTTGCCTTAGCTCCTTTTCCCTTCTTGTAGGGAACTCCTCGTTCGTTATCTCGGGATTGAATCCATCGGGCTTTGTTAGCTCAAGCATATTTATTGATTTTCCGATTTCCGAAAAGCTTGTTTCGTATTCTGTCATTATGTTTTCCGATGCTTTTTCCGAGTTATGCAGGTCCCGTGTAACAAAATCAGGGGTTATTCCAAGCTCGGAAATTTGCTCTAGCGAGAAATCAAAAAGCATATCATTATCTGTTTTAAATGCTATTTGTCCACCGTCGCAAAGCAGGTTGAAGTAAAGCTTCAGATATTTTTTGTGAGTCAAACGCCTTTTCGCATACCCCTTTTTAGGCCAAGGGTCAGAGAAGTTCAAGAAAATCTTATTGACTGTTCCCTTCTCGAAAATTTCAAGCAGGTTGTCCGCTGTTTCTGTGATAAAGCGCAAATTCCCCGCCTCTTTATAGATGGCTTTTGCCTTTTCGGCACCGAGGAGCACGCAATCCTGAATTTTCTCCATTGCGAAGTATGCCGTATCACTGTGTCTTTTTGCCATTTGGCAGGCAAAACCGCCCTTTCCCGCGCCTATTTCAAGAAAAACAGGTGCGCCCGGCATGCCTATAGCTGCCGCAGGGTCTTTAAGGGGGTTTTGCGGAGCTTCAAATAAAAACTCTCGGCACAGAAGAAGTCGCGCTTCCCCATTCTTTTTCTTACGCATTCTCATAAAAATTATTGTTCCTCACCGTTTTTACTGAATTCGGAAAGCTCCAGCTCAGGATTATCCTCAAGCACCCAGCGAATAGCCCATTCGCTTGTGAATATAAGCAGGTTCTTTCCTCTGAAATCCTGAACCCATTTTGTATCGTGAGAAAGCTTAAGTGTCTTAGGGTCAATCTCATCGTTGGCTATCCATCTTATCTGCTGATAAGGAGTATTGCTTCGCCTTAAATCACATCCGTACTCATTCTTCAGACGATATTCAAGCACCTCAAACTGCAGAACACCGACAACGCCCACAATGACTCTTTCAAGTCCTGAGTTTGGCTCGAAGAATATCTGTATTGCGCCCTCTTGTGCTATCTGATTCATTCCCTTGGCGAACTGTTTGCGCTTCATTGAATCGACCTGCTCAACTATAGCAAAATGCTCCGGAGCAAAGGTTGGTATTCCCTCAAATCTTATTTTTTTGCCCTTTTCACACACAGTATCGCCAATTGCGAAAATACCCGGGTCGAATACACCTATTATATCGCCTGCGTATGCCTCGTCAACTATTTCCCTTTCGGCTGCCATCATCTGCTGCGGCTGAGAAAGGCGGAAGGATTTTGCCCCCTGCACATGATAGTATTCCTTTGAACGCTCAAATTTTCCCGAGCATATACGCATAAATGCAATTCTATCTCTGTGTGCCTTGTTCATGTTCGCTTGAATCTTGAAAACGAATGCCGAAAAGCTCTCGTCGAAAGGATTTATAGTTTCCCCTCCAGCCACTCTGGGAAGAGGAGATGTAGTCATTTTAAGAAAATGAACAAGGAATGGCTCAATGCCAAAATTGTTAAGAGCCGAGCCGAAAAATACGGGTGAAAGCTTTCCGTGTCTAACGGCTTCAAGGTCAAAATCAAAGCACGCGCCGTCAAGAAGCTCTATTTGCTCGCAAAGCTCTTCTCGCATTTTTTCGCCTATAAGAGAATCAAGCTTCTCCGTCTCTGTTATATCGCAATTAATTCCCTGTATTCTGTCACGACCTCTGTGAGAATCGTCAAAAGAAAGAATCGAGCGTCTTTCTCTATCATAAACTCCCTTAAACTTCTGTCCGCACCCAATAGGCCAGTTCATAGGATATGTGCCTATTCCAAACTCCTTTTCAAGCTCATCAAGCAAATCAAAGGGGTCACGCGCCTCACGGTCCATTTTGTTTATAAAGGTGAAAATGGGAATATCCCTCATTGCACACACCTTGAAGAGCTTTCTTGTCTGCGGCTCTATACCCTTCGCGGCATCAATTACCATAACCGCACTGTCGGCTGCCATAAGAGTTCTGTAAGTGTCCTCAGAGAAGTCTTGGTGGCCCGGCGTGTCGAGAATATTTATGCAATATCCATCATACTCAAACTGTAAAACAGAGGACGTGATAGAAATTCCTCTTTGCTTTTCAAGGTCCATCCAGTCTGAAACGGCATGCTTGTCCGATTGTTTTCCCTTTACCGAGCCGGCAGTCTGTATAGCACCGCCGTAAAGCAAAAACTTCTCTGTAAGCGTTGTCTTACCTGCGTCAGGGTGAGATATTATGGCAAAGGTTCGCCGTCTTGTAATTTCATTCTCTAAATTTGTCATTTTCGCCTTCCTGTGACATTTTTTCGAAATATAAGAGGCCTTTGCTACGCACTAAGGCCTCGAAAATTTATTTAGCATCGCCTAAAAGCGATTTAACGTGTACGTATAATTGTATCATACGCAAAATATTTTGTCAATATCCGGTAAAAAGATAATTAAGACTCTTCCGATGGTATAAATTCTCGAAGCAGCGAATTTTCGGGAATAAGAGAGTTCGGAATGTCAAAAAAGCTTTTAATACCACAAAGAACGTCGCGTATATACGGCTCTTTTTCCGCAAAGTCATCGTGCAGTTGATTTAGCACAAATTTTCTTGTTACAAACGGCTCGTAAGGATGAAAGGTGTCAAAGGTAATATCGGCAAATTTGCGACACGGGTACAGGTATAACTCCTCTCCGCGAAGAACACTTTGCCACATATCAAAGGTCTTTTCGGCATCTGCAGCACGATGAACGCTGTCACGCACCATTCTCCTTATAAAACGAAGCTTCTTTCCTGAAATTATCTGCTTTTCATCGTCGAAAATGTTGGTAGACACGCTTATAAAGATTTTTAGCTGCGACTTGTTCGGAAGATGAGAGAATATCTTGGGGTTAAGAGCATGCAACCCCTCAATTATCACACATCCGTCGCAAATGGGCTCAAAGACCTTAAATCCGACACGTGATGCCGTCTTAAAATCGTATTTCGGTACACTAAACGCTCTTTGTGAGGAGACGTCTGTAAGTGTTTGCTTTATTTGCAGAAAGTCAAGAGCATCCGGAGATTCTCTGTCAAGCTCTCCACATGGAAGCTTAGGATAGCGGGGGTCTTCCGCCTCTCTGTAAAAATCGTCAAGAGATATAACCTCGCACGTCATGCCTCCCTCACGTATATATTCGCAAAGAAGCTTTGCTGTCGTGGTCTTGCCCGAACCGGACGGACCTGCAAGCAAAATTATTCTTATCCTTTTGTCTGTCAATACTCTTTTTGCAATTGCAGATACCTTGTCGTGATACGACTCCTCCGAAAGACGCACAAATTGGGACACATCATCTTTCGCAGAACGTATGAGAAAAGAAATATCAATATCAGCCATATGCCCTCCCTTTCAAAATTAAAAGCTTTTTCCGACACATCTTGCGCCATTTCAGCAATTCTTTATCGCTTACTCTACAAGATGCGGGGGAGGTGTCGGCTTTTTAAGCACCTGCGGCTCATATCCCCCATTTATAGGCAACTCTGTATTGTCAGAGCCCCTTTCTATTTTCATAACCTTTATAAAGTATGAATTTCCCTCATTGACCGTTACTTTTCTTCTTTCCCCGACCTTGCAACCAAGCACCGCTCTGCCAAGCGGGGATTCCTTGCTGACAAATCCAAGTAGGGCGTTTTGTCTGAGAGTTGTAACTATTTGCACGGTTTTTTCTTTGCCGATTTTCTCATTGTAAATAGTTACCCAATCGAACAGACGAACGCCTTCACTTTCTTCAATTTCTATGATTTTGGCAGTATTTATCATGTTGTTCAGGTATCTGATTCGGCTATCGTTTCTTCGCTTCTCTCTTTTTGCTTCTTTATATTCGGCATTCTCGGACAGGTCACCAAACTCTCTTGTCCTTCTCATTTCAGCGCGCAATTCAGGAGCAAGTACCTCTGTTCTGTACTTGATTTCCTCTTCCATCTTCTGTATATCTACAACGGTTAATTCGTCATGCATACCCTCACCTCTAAAATACAGGGGCTGTGCATAAAATGCCAGCCCCTAAAACGCAAAGTATATATTACTTGTTCAGACTTTCAACAACACTAAGAGTGTCTCTCGCGATTACAAGCTCCTCGTTTGTGGGGATTATGTAAACCTTTATTGGCGATTCAGGGGTTGAAATTTCAATTTCTCTTCCGCGGATGTTGTTCTTCTCATCATCAATTTTAACTCCAAGGAATGCAAGCTTTTCGCAAACCTCTTTGCGACACATTGCGCTGTTTTCACCTATACCGCCGGTAAATACGATAGCATCTGCGCCGCCCATAGCTGCTATATATCCGCCGACAAACTTTGTAAGCTGGTGGAAATACATATTAAGAGTAAGCTGTGCTCTTTTGTCGCCCTCTTCTGCAAGGCGGGTTACTTCCTGGTTGTCACTTGTAACACCGGAAACTGCGAGCATACCTGATTTTTTATTAAGCATCTTATCTATGTCGTCTGCATCTTTAAGCTCACCCTTGCGCATAAGGAAGGAAATGATGGCAGGGTCGATGTTTCCGCTTCTTGTTCCCATCATAATACCCTCAAGAGGTGTGACGCCCATTGTTGTGTCAAAGCACTTTCCGCCCTTAACAGCGCTTATAGAAGCTCCGTTACCAAGGTGGCAGGTAACGATATTCGTTTCTTCTGCCTTCTTGCCGAGCATATCTATAGCTCTTGCACTTACATATCTATGAGATGTACCGTGGAAACCGTAGCGACGGATTTTATATTTGTCATAATATTCGGACGGAATTGCATATGTGTAGGCATAGTCGGGCATCGTATGATGGAAGCCGGTGTCAAATACTACAACCTGGGGAACGTCCATTATTTTTTCACATTCAATAATACCTTTAAGGTTTGCCGGGTTGTGAAGGGGCGCAAGGTCGGCACATTCTGCTATAATCGCCTTTACCTCATCCGTTGCGAGAACGGAATCAAAGAGCTTCTCTCCGCCGTGAACAACTCTGTGTCCTACAGCTCCAACCTCTGATACTGATTTAATTACACCAATTTTCTCGTCAACAAGAGAGTCAAGAACCAGCTTAAGTGCGTCTGCATGCGTGGGAATGGGGTCGTTTTTAACGTAATCCTCTCTTCCCGGAACCTTAAGCTTAAAGCCGGACTTACCTCCTATTTCTTCGCAAATACCCTTTGCTACAACTGCTTCGTTTTCCATATCGATAAGCTGGAATTTAACTGAAGAGCTGCCTGCATTAATAACAAGAATCTTCATTTGTCTTTCCTTTCGGTTTTATTATTTTATTATAAAAAGATAACAATGTAAAGAGTGGCAACTACGACACCGACAATAGCACCGAAAATTACCTGCAATGGAGTGTGACCTACAAGAAGCTTAAGATTTTCAGTTCTTATCTTCTCGTCCTTGTCGGAGATTGCCGCGTTAAGAACCTCTGCAAGCTCCTTTATCGATTTTGCCTGCTTGCCCGTTTCTCTTCTGACGCCCATAGCATCCCTCATAACAACAATAGCAAATATGAACGCTATGGCAAACAAAACGCTGTCAAATCCCGCAACATACCCGCACATTACAGCAAGAGATACAACCGTTGCAGAGTGCGCACTCGGCATACCTCCGTCGCCAAGAAGTCGCCTTATATCGAATGTCCTATTAACAATCATGTTAGTAAACACCTTGCATACCTGGGATATGAACCATGATATGATACAAACTATAAGCAGCTCATTGGATATAATTTCTTTGAAAAAATTCATAAATACATCTCCGTTTAACTTCATCTTTATTATTGTACCACTTTTTCTTATATTTTTCAAGAGTTTATTTAATATAATTATTATTGACAAAGGTCTTTTAAAATAGTAAAATAAACTCAGGGCAAATAAGTATGTTTTGCTCGAAAACTTGTTCGGAGATAAATGTTATGATTAAAAACCTTAAGAGAAAAAGCTATTCTGTTCTTGGAATAGGAGAAGTAATGCTTCGCCTCTCACCTGTTGGCAAGGAAAGAATTTCATATTGCGAAACATTTGAAAAAATGGCAGGCGGCTCTGAGCTCAACGTCGTTTCCGGCATATCCATGCTTGGATTACGCACCGGAATTATAACAAAGCTTCCCCACAATGAAATAGGAAAATTTATAAAGCATAAAATAAGATATTCGGGAGTAAGCGACGACCACGTTATATACGACGACTCACCGTTAAAGCGACTTGGCGTTTACTATTACGAGAGCGGCGCTTATCCGCGTCTGCCCGTTGCCTCTTACGATAGATGCGGTTCTTCCTTCACCACATTCAAAAAGGAAGAGGTTGCAGCTTCCATATATTCAAGCGCTAATATTTTCCATACAAGCGGCATAACCCTCGCTCTTTCAGAAGAGCTCGCGGAAAACGTAATAGCTATGATGAACAGATTTCAAAACGAGGGCGCTTTGATTTCATTTGACGTCAACTACCGCGCAAATCTCTGGAGCGAAGAAAAGGCGAGAAAAACTATCGAAAGAATATTGCCCATTGTCAACATCCTTTTCATTTCCGAGGAAACACTGCGAAGAATGTTCAAAATGACGGGAACACTACGAGAAATCCACGAAAAATTTTACACGGCATACCCCAATATCGAAATAATAGCCAGCACTAAGCGAAAGGTAATTTCCGCGCAAAGACAGTGCTTTACATCTTTAGTTTATGACACGGAGAAAAAACAATTCTTTGAGGAAGAACCGTACAACGACATAGAGGTAGTCGACAGAATTGGCTCTGGAGATGCCTATGTAGCAGGCGCACTTTACGGGCTCCTTAAGCACAAAAGCATCGAGGCGGCAGTTAAATACGGAAACGCCATGGCTGCTCTTAAGAACACCATTGTCGGAGATATGACGGTCTGCGACCTTACTGACATCGAGCGCATAATTTCAGCTCACAACTCAGACGGACCAAAAAGTGAAATGGTAAGATAACCTGAAAACATAATAAAAATGTCGGAGACAATGCGCTATTAGCGCATTGTCTCCGTTGTTCTTTGTATAAGCTTTAGAAAACCGATGCGCAAAAACCTGCCTGCTTCACATCGTTTTGGAAAAACGTTCTCTATAACAAAAGGGGGTTGCTGTCAGTTGGGGCGTGTGTAAAGTAATTTGTTTAAAATCTTACACGCCCCCGATAAAACGGGTCTGGTTAGGTTAATTTTGCTTCATTTCACAATATACCGCATGGGTTTTCAAAGTTTCAATCTACCTTAACTTCCCACTCGTCTATTATGATTAGAGTTTTCATTTCTTCGTCATATGCGACAAAAACGCATTCGAATTCATCATCTGACGGACATATATTGTATTCTTCTTTTGTCACATTGTAGAACAAAAAATAATCAAAAGTATCAGATATATACTGAATATCCAAAGGTAACAAACCTTTAATTCCAAGATTTAATTTTTCTTGCCATAATTGATTATTTCTAATTTCTTGTTCGAACGCATCTTTGCTTTCGCTATTAATAATCTTTACATATCTTATGTTGTATAAGCTTAGTTTCGTTGTTGCCACTTTAATATCGTCGGGAATGTCAAAATTGATTTTTTCTTCAATAATTGACACCTCATTAACATCGTATGTAACAACGCTATTAAAAATAAATCTGTATGAGCCAAAAATCAGCAACAAGGGTATGCAAATAAATGAAATAATAAAATTCTTCTTGTACTTTTGCTTATTAGATTTAAGTTTAAACCCAATTAAAATCGATAAAATTCCAATTGGAATAAATAACAACATCACCCATGAATATCTTATTATCCCCGCAACACCAAATATCTCCGGCTCACCAATTATACTTGCCAGTGAAAATGAAAGTACTGGAGAAATTAAAGTTGTCCAGAATAATATATTACCTAAAATTCTTTTTTTATCCATATTCTTTTTCCTTTCAATATGAAAATGATATTCTATTACAATTGGTTTAAATCAACTTCATATATCTTACATATAAAAGTATCCATTTCTCCGTCGCCTATGTTGCCCTCGTTAAATTCCTTATCATATTTATTCTTAAATTCTTTGACATCCGTAACAGTATCAAAAATTCCAAATTCATTTAGCTTTCCGAAAAATTGATGCAACGGGGTATGCCAAGAAAAATCTGTAATAATTTGTGAATCAAATGGGATTTCACAGTACTCATATCCCATGAATTTACATGCGGGCTTCTCTTCTTTCCAAGATTCAAAAGCATATCCACTTTCAATAAAAAGCGCCCGTATTGGAATATTATGTTTTTTACAGAGGTCGACATATCTTTTCAGAAGATTTTTATCTGATATAAACTCTAGTATTTGACAAAATCCATCATCTAACTGCTTTGAAAAAACTTCCTTACTTATATTTCGACACTCTATATCTTCAATCAAACTCAAAGGGAAACTATGGTATGCATTCACTCCCAAATATTTAATCTTATTCATGAAGTCTGTGGGCGAAGTTGTATCTTGTATTATTATTCCATTTGGGATAAAATCCATTGTTTAATCTCCTTATCTAAAATATTTATGTGCATACCATTTATTTTCATATGAAGTTGATTACCGCCTTGATAACTATCAAATTGAGGACCATGATATTTTGTGCCCGTTAATCCATATTCTTGAGCCCAATTCCACAGTATATCTGCTTCTTGTCGTGATATTCCCTTCTTTTTACCTGCTTGTTTAGCTAAATCAATCACTGCGCTTTGATCTAAGGAAAATCGCTTTGAAGTTATTTCTGCATCTTCACTCACGGAGCGATATAATTTTGTCACCGCCATATCATCCGTAACGGAAACAGCGCCGTAAACGTAGTATGCGCCGGGGCTTGCCATAGCGGAGCTTAAGCCGTTACTGTGATAACCGCCTAATAAGCAGACAGGTTCTTGTCCGAAAGAGAAAAGGGCGTTGCTCCCAAAGGGGCGTGTAAAGTATTTTATTATAAAAAGTCACACGCCCCATGCAATATCAAGATATCATGTTGACTTTAATAATTCTAATTGCTTATTTATCTGATTTTTTGTAAATGCTGAGTTCTCTAAGATTGTGCCCACAATACAAGTCTATAATTCTCTTATCAAATGTTGTAAACTTGTTTTTCCATGAAAATAAAGGAATATTGTAAACTGAATGTGGAATAAACTCATTTTGGGGGGCAGCTGCATTAGGGAAGCTATTAACATACTGCAACTTGTCAGAAGTATATTTTTTTGTGAAATTAATTAATTGAATTCTATACTCTGGTAAAAATCCAAACTCATCTACTTGGTAATTTAATTTGGATTTTTCCGCAATATCTTCATAGGGGCGTCTGGCATCAATCGGCCAAAAACGTTCTTCCCATGGGCTAAACCATGTTTGTACATATTCTAATTCATCATATTCTTCTACATTTTTAGGCAACGAATCATCTTTGGTTATTTTAACATATACCACAGGCGAATTCTTTCCGTAATCAGGAGTTTCATCAATTTTACAAAGTAAAAAGTACCGTCCAAAGAGTCCTTTTTCTTTAGCTAAATCGCTCTCTAATCGATATGCAAAAATGTCTCCTTTTTCCCATTTATAAGAAACAGTTGTTTCTCTTTTCTTTTTCCTTGTTTTTTTTACAAACCTCTCGGATAAAAGCTTTGCACGCAAATCGTATAAGACTTTTTTTCTTTGTTTTATCTGCTCTTCATTCAGGCCTTCAAGTTCAGCAAAAGAACTTTCATTGTCAATCCAAAAAAGCGCTCTTTCCTTTACAGCCGGAGAAAGAAAACCGAAATCGCATTGTGTATCTGCTAACGCCAACCAAAATAACGGTTCTTCTTCCAAGTCACCCACTAAATCACTATAATTATGAATTAAAATATTGGTAATCTCTTCAAGAGAATGCCCGCTATCAAACATTTTTTCGAAATCATCTTTGACATCTAGCGATGTGTCATTTTCGTATAATCCCATTCCCCAAATCCCCATAACTATCTCCCTTCAATTTTCTATCCAGTACAAAATTTCATTCGTCATTTTATTCCAAGTGTAATCTAAGACACCTCTGGCTATTGCCTTATATTCGCTCCATTTTTTATATGCAATACTGTTTATTTGATTATTCATCCTGTTTGCAGTATTTTTCGTGTGATAGTAGATCATGGCAGCTTGTTCTAAAGCCCTTGCTTCTTTCAAAGTCAATCCGGATTGAAGAACTACTATCGACATGCCCGCACGAGCCGGATTCGCCTCATGTGCTGCTTTTCGTCTTGCAAGATTGTTAGTGCGTCCAACATATTGAACAACTCCAGCAGAATCTTTCAAGACATAAACGAAATTATTTCGTTCCTCTGTTTTTTCTATAACATCTACGGCGGCTATGGAAGCTCCCGCAGCGATGGCACCGATTGCCATCCCCGCACCCGCGCCTTCAAGCGATGCCATATATCCGTCAAGGTCAAGCTCCTGCCAAAACTCTCCGCTGCGGTCCTCGCGCATTACAGGATTATTGTCACAGTAAGCAAAGAGGTTCTTGTCCGTAAGAGAAAAGGGCGTGCTATCAGAGGGGCGTGTAAAGCAATTTGTTTAAATCTTACACGCCCCCGATAAAACGGGTTTTTACTTGCTCAAACGCCCAATTTATAAGGTTTCTCTTTTGTACTCCCTTACGGTCATTTCAGCGGTGAAAGAAAGTGTGCCGTCTTTTGATTTTCACGAAGTTTATCTTTGTGACGGTTTAAGCGGCATTTCTTTTAAATCGAATATTACATAAAATTTATC
>JAZSJG010000049.1:0-18946 GCA_045534215.1 Eubacteriales bacterium | reverse complement strand
GTTTACCGGCAGAAAATCTTGCCTTGATTTCATATTTCCCCTCCTTATAGTCTTTAAGCAAAAAACCGAAAGAATGTTCTCTCGGCTATTTGCATTTTAAGTTAAATTACAAAACTGTCGAGCTGCACCTCACTCTGATTTCCACTTGACATTTCCTTGAGCTGTGCCTTTCCCTCATCAATTTCAGAGTCACCGATAATAAGCGTATATTCAGCACCTATTTTATTGGCATATTTCATTTGCGACTTAAGACTTCTGCCAACGATATCACACTCGGTGTATTTACCGAGAGAGCGCATTCTTTCAGTAATCTCAAGTGCCTTAACTACTGCTCTTTCTCCAAGAGCCGCAATATAGAGCTTAGGACGCTTCGCTTCGATGTTATCAAGTCCCTGTTCCTTCATAGCGAGTATAATACGGGTAAGTCCCATTCCAAAGCCGATACCCGAAAGGTTCGGTCCTCCGAGAGATTCTACGAGTCCGTCGTATCTTCCGCCGCCGCATACAGTTGACTGAGCGCCTATTCCTTCGGCAATAAACTCAAACACTGCACCCGTGTAATAATCAAGGCCTCTTACTATTGAGGAATCAACAATGTATTCTATACCCATAGCATCAAGAGATTTTTTGAGCATCTCAAATTTTTCGAGACAATCGGGACATATATTTTCAGTTATCCTTGGTGCATCCTTTGCAAGAGCTGCACAATCGGGATTTTTACAATCGAGCAAGCGCATAGGATTTTTATCAAGACGCGTTTTACAGGTCATGCAAAGCTTGTCCGTGTAACGAGAAAAATATTCTACAAGCTTTTCTTTATATGAGGGACGGCAGCTTTTACAGCCGACTGTATTCAAGTGCAATTTTATATTCTTAAGTCCCAAACGGCGTATTACTGAAGCTGCAAGTGCTATTGCGGTAGCATCTGCGGCAGGACTTTCAGAGCCAAACATTTCCGTTCCAAACTGAAAGAACTCACGACTTCTGCCCGCCTGCGGCTTTTCATGACGGAAGCAAGAGATAATATAGTAGTATTTAAGGGGCATTGGGTCGGAGCATTTTCCGTTTTCTATTATTGCTCTGACAACTGAGGCAGTGCCCTCGGGACGAAGGGATATAGAGCGCCCCTCATCTCTGTCAGCAAAGGTATACATTTCCTTCTGAACGACATCGGTAGTATCGCCAACACCTCTTACAAAAAGCTCTGTATTTTCGAAGGTAGGAGTCCTTATTTCACCATATCCATACTTTTCAGCCTCCTCGCGCATAACGCTCTCGATATATCTGAAAAGAGGGGTTTCTGCGGGAAGAATATCCATTGTGCCTTTAATTTTCTGTATCATTTTTATTGTCCTCTTTGGTATGTGATTTTTCAAGCAAAAATTCGAGACGTCCTTCGTCTCCCAACCAATGAAGCATACCTATTAGTGCTTCAAATCCGGTTGCAAGTCGATATTCCAATCCACTTGCATGCTTTGGCTTGTTTAAATGGGTGGAATTGAATGCTCGCTTAAAAACATTGAGCTCATCCTCTGTGAGCAGGTGTTCTATTTTTCTATATGAGATGGCTTGCGCTTCACAGGTTACGTATTCAAGCGCCTTGCGATTAAGGTCACGTGATTTTGAAAGTCCTGATTTAACAAGCATTTGGCGCACGTACAAATCATATCTTGCATCTCCAAGGTATGCAAGGGCAGCAACACTCGGAAGCTGCGCAATTTTTATTTCACTGTTCATCTGAAAACGCCTCGACGAAATATTGATATTGATTCGGTAATCAATTTATGGATTTTTTAAATTGACAAAATTCCACGAAAGACGCAAATATCCCCTGCAACACTGCTTTGTGGCTGTCAAGCTATTTTAACATACATTTGCGCGAAAATCAACCCCTGCGCGCATTAAAATATTTTTTATAAAAGACTTGCATTTGCGTTTGAGAAATGATATAATTTAAGCAATAAGGTGTGTGCTATGGAAAATTTTACTTATATAAGAGACAACTATCTATCACTGAAAGAGGAAATAAGGTCATTAAGCTTGAGACTCGGGATAGCCGAGCCGACTCTTGTTTCGGTTACCAAAAGCGGCTCGGATGAGGAGCTTATTGAGCTCGTGCGTGCAGGAGCAAATGAAATCGGTGAAAACCGTCCCGGAGAGCTTGCAAGACGATACGAACTTCTTCGAAACGCCGGGCTTTTCCCCAAGATGCACGAAATTGGAACTCTGCAAAGAAACAAGATTAAGCTTATCGCCCCCTCTGTTCATATGATACATTCTATTGATTCTCTTCGCCTTGCAACCGACGTTGACCGTCATGCGAGGGTACTTGGAAGAACAATCCCCGTGCTTGTAGAGGTAAACTCTGCCAAAGAAGAGCAAAAAAGCGGTGTTTTCCCCGAGGATGCGGAGAAGCTAATATATGATATCCAGAGTCTAACAGCCATAAAGGTTGTGGGAATAATGACAATGGGACCCTTTACGCTTGACGGTGAAGTTCTGCGCCCTTATTTCAGAAACACACGAAAACTTTTTGACCGCTTATCCAAAGCTTACGGTTTCGGATCTTCCGCCACGCTCTCTATGGGAATGAGCGACAGCTGGCGAGTAGCTATCGAAGAAGGCAGCACGCTCGTAAGGGTTGGAAGAAGACTATTTACAAAACAAAGGAGTTTATGACAAAATGTTCGATGCTTGGAGAAAAAAACTAGAAAAGGCCGTTAACGAAGAGGAAGAAATACAATTCAAATCTTTCTACGACAGAGTAGAAGAGGACGAAGATGATGAAGTACAAAATCCTATAGGAGAAGCTGCTCAGGAAAGCTCCTCTCTTGAAGGAAATAATATCGAGCTTAAGGTTGTACGCCCGGAGTCTATGGAGGAAATCTTCACTATTGCAGATTATATAATCTCCGGTTGCACTGTTGTGCTTAATCTTGAAGTGCTTGACAGAACAACCATTACAAGAATGCTTGATTTCCTTAACGGCGTTACTTATACAAAGAGCGGAGAGGTTAAAAACGTTTCTCCGGGAACTTACATAATAACTCCGGGTGGAATTAACATTAACAGATAAATTAAAACAAACGGTGGCTCACCCCGCCGTTTTTTATTGAAAAGAGAGAATCAATGGTATTACTTGATATTTTCGCAAGACTTATTTTAATATCCCTTGATATAATTTCTGTTGCTATGCTCTTGAGAATGCTCTTTCCTATTTTTGCCGAAATTGACTCAAGCCGCTTTTATTTATTCCTTGAATGTATAACGGAGCCATTTATAATACCTGTGAGATTTTTGCTTGTTAAATTTAATTTTTTACAAGATACCCCAATTGACTGGTCCTTCACAATTACATATCTTTTAATTGGATTTTTACGTATTGCACTGCCTGTTATATAGGAGAAAACCTTTATGAAAAAGAAAAATTTGATTAAATACTCTTTATATGTTGGAGTAATACTTCTCGGAATCATAGCGGACCAGCTTACAAAGCTTCTCGCAGTGAAATTCTTGAAAACGATAGATACGCTTCCAATATGGCAGGGTGTATTGCACTTAACTTATGTTGAGAATCCCGGTGCAGCATTCGGAATGCTTGCAAACCACCGTTGGATTTTTATTACTCTGTCAACTGTTGCAATATGTGCACTGACAGCTTATCTCTTTCTCGGCAATGTTCCGACAAAGCTTTATTCTTCAGCAATTTGTCTTATTGTATCCGGCGGAATAGGTAATATGATAGACCGTTTGTTCCTTGGGTACGTAATAGACTTTATAGATTTCCGACTTATAAATTTCGCAGTTTTCAACACCGCCGATTCATTCGTATGCATCGGTGCCGGGCTTCTTATTCTCGCTCTGATACTTGACATTATAAAAGAGACAAAAGCCGAAAAAAAGGAAAACTCAAAATGAAATATGCTGTAAACGAAGCTGACATAGGAAAGCGTCTTGACGTGCTGGTCGCTGAAATATCCGGTCTCTCAAGGAATGCTGCTGCCAAGCTTATCGAAAGCGGAGACGTTACTGTTTCTACCCTTCACTCTCAAAAAAAGTATGCTGTTGCGCTCGGAGATTCAATCGAAATTAATATGCCCGAGCCAACTCCGATTGAGGCATTACCCGAAAATATTCCTCTAAGTATTATATACGAGGATGATGATATTATCATTATAAACAAGCCCTCGGGAATGGTTGTACATCCTGCACCCTCAAACTACACGGGGACACTTGTTAATGCTCTGCTTTACCACTGTAAGAATTCTCTATCCGGAATAGGTGGAATGCTAAGACCCGGAATTGTGCATAGAATAGACAAAAACACAAGCGGATTGCTTGTAGTTGCAAAGAATGATGAATCCCACAGATACCTAAGTGAAGAGCTTGAGCATCACGGCATTGAACGAGAGTATCATGCGCTTGTAAGAGGCGGATTCAAATGCGACACGGGTACGGTAAACCTCCCAATCGGGCGACATCCTGTAGACAGAAAAAGGATGGCAGTAATAACCGGAGCATCTTCCGGAGCAAAGGATGCAGTTACGCATTACGAGCTCATCGAAAGCTTTGGTAATATCAGTTATGTAAAGTTAATGCTTGAAACAGGCAGAACGCATCAGATACGTGTTCATATGTCTCATATAGGCCATCATTTACTTGGGGATGATGTATACACTACTAACAAAACGAGCTTTGAAAAACAGCACGCCCCCCTATTTGACGGGCAAGCATTGCACGCAAAGCGACTCACACTTACGCATCCGAAAACAAAAGAAAGAATGACTTTCGAGTGTGAATTGCCTGCCAATTTTAGGGAGCTTTTGCGAATATTAAGAAATACTTAAAAGTAGCTCACCGAAAACTCGGTGGGCTATTTGAAGGAGAATGTCAATGATTGCTTTATCTACAAGCAACGTTGCTTTATCATTTGGCAGCGAAGTTATATTATCAGACGTGTCCTTTTCGGTTAACGAGGGGGAGCGTGTGGGAATAATAGGCGTAAACGGCGCAGGCAAAACATCTCTTTTCCGAATAATTTGCGGTGAGCATTCTGCCGATTCTGGAGCCGTTTATATCAAAAAAGGAGCATCGGTTGGATTTCTTCATCAGAATCCCGACCTTTCTCTTTTACCTAAGAACATCACAGCACTTGAATATATGTATACTGCATTTGAAGAGCTTCTTTTGCTTGAGGAAGAAATAAAAAAAGCCGAAATCCGTCTTGAAGCTGCAGACAGGATATCAGATACCGACGCTTCCGTTGCAGCTGCCACAGCTCTTGCAGAGCTAAACAGAACCTTTGCACTCAAAGGAGGCCTTGAATTCAGAGCGAGATGCAGAAGCGCGCTTTTGGGTCTTGGATTTGAAGAGGAGCTCATCGACAGAAACATAGAAACCCTTTCAGGTGGTCAGTATACGAAGCTTTCCCTTGCTCGCCTTCTTGCAACAGAACCGGACATTCTTATGCTTGACGAGCCCACAAACCACTTAGATATAGATTCTCTTATGTGGCTTGAAAGTTTTTTATCAAATTACAAAAAGACTGTTCTTATTATATCACACGACAGATACTTTCTCGACAGAACTACCAACAAGACCTTGGAAATACAACACGGCAGAGCGTGTCTTTATAACGGCAGCTATACAAAATGTAAAGAACAGCAAATGGCGGAACGCGCTTCCCTTGAAAATAGATACAAGGAACAGCAGAAGCAAATAGCGAAAATAAAAGCCAATATTGAATTTCAGCGCAGATGCAACCGAGAGCACAACTTCGTTACCATAAGGTCAAAGGAAAAACAGCTTGAACGCATGGAAAAAATAGAGCTTGCACCGCCGCCACCAAAGGACATACGAGTTTCGTTTACATCCGAAGAGAACAGTGTTAACGACGTATTGGAATTAAAGAATCTTTGCTTTTCATACGGTCAAAAAATGATGATAAATAATCTTTCATTTCTCGTTCGCAGATATGAAAGAGTTATGATTCTTGGACCTAACGGAACAGGAAAATCCACACTTATGAAGCTTATTAATTCCCGTTTGACACCTACATCCGGAAAAATCTCTATCGGCTACAATATTAAAATAGGATATTATGACCAAGAAAACCGGTCACTTTCAATGAATAAAACGGTTTTTGAGGAAATGAGAGACGAATATCCTGAAAAAAAAGATGTTGAATTAAGAAATGCTCTAGCCCTCTTCCTTTTTGAGAAGGATGATGTTGAAAAACCTATTTCAACCCTTTCAGGCGGGGAGCGTGCGCGATTAACGCTTGCTAAGCTGATACTTAAAAAAGTAAATCTTCTGATAATGGACGAGCCAACCAACCACCTTGATATTGGCTCATGCGAGGCACTTGAGAATGCGCTTGCTGCATTCGACGGAACGGTAATTGCCGTTTCTCACGACAGATATTTTATCAACAGCATTGCGACGCGAATTATTGAGCTTGACCCAACAAAAGAACGCGGAATGATTGACTGCAATCTCGAAGATTACGATGATGCGTTCGCGGAATATTTGAGAATGAGACAATCGGTTGAAAAGTCCGCCTCTGCCCCCGTGAAAAAAAACGAGAGCGAAGCAAAGTTATTATATGAAACAAAAAAGCGTGAAAACTCAGAGCGTCGTTCAATGGAACGAAAAATTGAAAAAGCGAAGAAACGAATTTCGGAGCTCGAAGCCGAGACAGACAGATTAACTGAAGAGCTTTACTCATCTGCCGCTACCGATTATGTACGAGCAGCGCAAATTGACACTCGGAAAGCAGAAATTGAAGAGGAGCTTCTCTCGCTTTATGAAATAGTTATGTAATTTTAATAAAAAATGCGTGTTAATACTTGACAAAAAAACTTTTATCTGCTAAAATGCTTTTATAACTTAAAAAATAAATGCGCACGAGCAAAAACAAGTAGGTTTGAAAGATGGCTGAAGAGAGTCGTCGGTTGGTGTAAGACGATGCGTTCTTTCTCTCCGAATACATTTTGCGAGCAGGTCGGTGAATCTTAGTAGCCGAACACGGAGCGACCGTTATATCGCAGAGTTTTCAGCTCATAAAGTGGCCCACATCAACAAAGGGCAAGCAGAGTGGTACCGCGATTTTTTCGTCCCTGCATCAAAGGATGCAGGGACTTTCCTTTTTTATTTTTCAGTATATAACCGCAAGACAGCGGATTTATATAAAATTAATTCCAGGAGGAACACATAAATGAAAAAAATCTTATCTTTAATCCTTTGCATTTCAATGCTTTTTGGCGCAGTGCTTTCACTCGCATCCTGCGGTGAAACAGAAATCAAGGTAAATCCTGACAAGGAGCATTATGTAATAGGCATCTGCCAGCTTGTTCAGCACCCTGCACTTGACGCTGCAACACAGGGTTTTATGGATGCACTTAAAGACGCCCTTGAAAAAGAAGGCAGAACTGTTGAATTCCTTAATCAGAACGCACAGGGCGACTCTACTACTGTTACGACAATCGTTAACACGTTTGTTTCTAACGACGTAGACTTAATTCTTGCAAATGCAACCGCTTCTCTTCAGACAGCTTACAATGCGACCCAAACAATTCCGATTCTCGGTACTTCAATCACAGAATACGGAGTTGCTTTGGAGCTTAAAAACTTTGACGGTGTCGTCGGAAGTAACGTTTCGGGAACATCTGACCTCGCTCCGCTTGACGAGCAAGCACAAATGATGATTGACATTCTCGGTCTTAAGGCAGGAGACAAAGTTGGTCTTCTCTACTGCTCTGCCGAGCCCAATTCGCAGTATCAGGTAGATGTTGTTAAGACTTATCTCGAAAGCAAAAACATAGAGGCAGCTTTCTACTCATTCTCTGACAGCAACGACCTTTCCATCATAACAACTCAGGCAGCTTCTGTGTGTGATGCTATATACGTACCGACAGACAACACTGTTGCTGCGAACACAACTGCTATACACAACATCTGCTCCGCTGCAGGCACACCTGTTTATGCAGGCGAAGAGGGCATTTGCTCCGGATGCGGATTTGCAACTCTTTCCATCAGCTACTACAATATAGGCAAAAAAACAGGTGAAATGGCTGCAGAAGTTCTTCTTGGTAAGACAGACATAAGAAAAATGCCCATAGCTTACGACCAGACACCTGTCAAGAAATACAACAAAGAGATTTGCGACGAGCTCGGAATTGATACTGACGCGCTTGATGCTCTCGGATACACTAAAATTTCTGTTGAAGATTAATTTTTGGAGTAGAAATGGCACTTATAAATTCTTTACCCGGTGCGATTACCCAAGGTCTTATTTGGGGAATAATGGCTATCGGATTGTTTATAACATATAAGGTTCTTAATTTTTCAGACCTTACAGTCGACGGCTCACTGTGTACAGGTGCTTGCGTGTGCGTTGTTTTACTCATTAATGGCGTGAACATCTGGATTTGCACACTGGTTGCTTTTCTTGCAGGCGCTCTCACAGGACTGATTACCGGAGTATTTCACACGGCTATGGGTATACCCCCCATTCTTTCGGGAATACTCACGCAGCTTATCCTCTGGTCGCTGAATTTAAAAATCCTAGGCAGGTCATCACAAGCCGTCCCATCAAGACAGTATGACACCATAATTACTCAGCTTAACATACCATCGGCTCTCATTATTTCTCTTCTATTCTGCGCTGCGATTATCGGACTTCTTTATTTCTTCTTCGGAACAGAATTCGGCTGTTCGCTTCGTGCTACCGGTGACAATGAAATGATGAGTAACGCCCAGGGAATTAACGTTAAGTTCTGTAAAGTTTTCGGATTAATGCTCGCAAACGGCTTAGTGGCGCTTTCCGGTGCTCTTCTCGCACAGTACCAGGGCAGTGTTGATATAAATATGGGACGCGGTGCTATAGTTATAGGTCTTGCGGCAATAATAATAGGTGAAACAATAGTTTCAAAAATCAGCAAAAACTTTGCAGTTCAGCTTACAGGCGCAGCTCTTGGCGGAGTTGCATATTATCTCGTTTACACAATCGTCATTGTTCTTGGCTTAGATACAGACCTGCTCAAGATGCTTTCCGCTCTTGTAGTTGCCATTTTCCTTGCGGTTCCCTATTGGAAGAACCATTATCTCAAAGGCAAAAAGCTTGGAAAGGGGAAAAACCAAGATGCTTGAACTTAAGAATATAGTTAAAACCTTCAATGCAGGAACAGTAAACGAAAAAAGAGCTCTTAACGGCCTTAATCTTACCCTGAACGACGGTGACTTTGTAACAGTTATAGGTGGCAACGGAGCAGGAAAAAGCACCATGCTCAACGCCATAGCAGGTGTTTGGAAGCCGGATTCGGGTTCTATAATAATCGACAATGTGGACGTTACAAATCTTCCTGAATATAAACGTGCCGCAATGCTTGGCCGTGTGTTCCAAGACCCAATGCTTGGAACTGCAGCTAATATGCAGATTGACGAAAACCTCGCAATAGCTGCACGCAGAGGGAAAAAGCATACGCTTCGTTGGGGCGTTACCGCAAAGGAACGCGAAAGCTACAAGCTCCTGCTCGGACAGTTAGGTCTTGGTCTTGAGGACCGTTTAACCAGCAAGGTCGGACTTCTCTCCGGAGGTCAGCGACAGGCAATAACGCTGCTTATGGCTTCTCTTAACACCCCTAAGCTTCTTTTGTTAGATGAGCATACCGCCGCTCTTGACCCAAAAACCGCAAAAAAGGTTCTTGAAATTACTGACAGCATTGTAAACGAAAAAAAGCTTACAACTCTTATGATAACCCACAATATGAAAGATGCCATTCAACACGGAAACCGTCTTATAATGTTACATGAAGGCAGAATTATAATTGACGTTTCCGGTGAAGAAAAGAAAAAGCTTACAGTCGAGGACCTTCTCGACATGTTCACCAAGGCAAGCGGAAGCGAATTTGCCAGTGACAGAGCAATTCTTTCATAATAACAAAAAAGACACCCAAAAGGCAGGTTCTCATAGGGATATTAAGTAAATCCAACAGAAAACGCCGATCGAAAGTGGCTAACGAAGAAAAATCCAACAAAGACAATTAGTCTGGTTGGATTTTTCTTTATGCTTACGCTCCACAAAATTTGCACTGCAATAAACAAAGATATGAAACGGTTGAAATAAAGAGAAATGCATGGTATAATTATAAAGAATCAATGTTCATAAAATTTTAAGTAAAAAGCACCTATTCTCGCATTTTGAGAGTAATTCCTTCGTTTAAGGGTGGTATTCCTTCTGACGAAATGATAGAATTTAAGCACAGAACATCCCCGTATGCTAGGAGACATTATTGTGGAAAAGAAAACGATCGGCAAATTCATATCGGCTCTGCGTAAGGCAAACGGTATGACACAAAAGGAGCTTGGAGAAAAACTCTTTGTTTCGGATAAAACGGTGAGTAGGTGGGAGTGCGACGAGTGCACCCCGGAGCTTTCCTTAATACCTTCAATAGCGGAGATATTCGGCATCACCACTGACGAACTTTTGCGCGGAGAACGAAACAACCAAGACCGAGAAGCTTCATCGGAAGATGTGACGAGTAAGCAGAAGGCAAAAAGCGACAAGCAGTTCAAGCTGATGCTTCATAGCAGAAAGAAGAAGTTTACCAATCTCTCATTTATCTCAATAGGGCTGTGTCTCGTAGGACTTATTGTCGCTATGATATGTAATCTTGGCTTCTCAAAAGGTCTGCTCGGCTTCTGCCTTGCGAGCGTATTCTTTGTAGCAGCTACGATATGTCAAATCTGTTTCACTGTGAGCTTCAGGTTACTAATCGATGAGGAAGAACTAGAACACTCCGAGGAAAGAATAAAAGCGAACACGGATATGGTGTTCAGTTCGGTAAAGATATTCTTCGGGATACTTTTGAGCTTCGCATTCTGTCTACCAATAGCTGTTCTTACGCTATCGCATTTCAATAGTCACTACGGACTTGTTATCGACTCTTGGATTTTGTTTGGCACGTTGTTTGCCACTGTCGCGTTTCTTATTGCGTTCTGTGCGTATAAGATTTTTGTGCTGAAAACACTTATAAACAAGGAGATAGTATGGCTCGATGAGCAGACGGTTAGCAAAGTTAACACAGAAAGCAAGCTTCTCGGAAAAATCTGTATCGTATTTGCGGGTGCGTCTGCGCTCATTATGCTTTCAACATATATTATTACCTCTTCCGTTAGTGAATCCACCTTCATAGAACGTGAAAGATTTGATAATCCCGATAAATTTATTGAGTATATGCAGAGTGAATATGATGCTTGGTATGAGGAGGGGTACGGTGATTCACCGATTGCGCCTGATATAGACCCGGAATTCAGCTATCCGAATAAAAAATGGGCAGAAATCGATGGTAAAGAATATTACTACAATCCCATTTTATATGAGTCGATATGTATTATCAGGCATGAAAACGGAGAATGGGAAATCGTAGTCACGACCGATGAAGCTAACCAAAACGGTCAAGCTATGTATTCAATATTAAATGCAGGTTTGCTGTCCTTACACGTTATCAATCTCGCAGTATGTGTAATTTGGTATATCGCAAAAACAAAGAAGCGTAAAACAACATAAATACAGCCCTCGTTCCACAACGGAGCGAGGGCATTTCTCTTTCCTAATGAAAAATCATATCGCCTTAGACAAAGAGAGGCGAGTTTTCCTAAAAAATGTAGCTACGGGTTACCAAAAAAAGAGATAGACGCCCATATAGGATTTGTTGCTTAACATTCGATTGAGTGTACCGTGATTAAAGGATTTGCACTTTTGCGTTTTAAGACCTCTTGCGTTAAGACTATGTACTATCTCTGCAATAGATTCACCGTGAGCGTAACGCTCGAATATTTCAGCCACTATGGGAGCTTTTAAGGGGTCAATTTGGAAGTGCTTGTCCTCGTCAACGGCATAACCGTATGGAAGACCGTTTCCACCGTTAAAACGGCATTTTAAGGCATTCTCGGTGAGACCCCGTGTAACCTTTTCTGCAAGATCGGCTGAATAGTACTCCGCCATACCCTCAAGCACAGACTCCAGAATTATTCCCTCAGCACCTTCCGAGATTGCCTCTGTTGCGGAAACAACGCGGACGTTGTTCTTTTTCAATGCAGCCTTGTACTTTTCACTGTCGTAGCGGTTACGAGAAAAGCGGTCAAGCTTCCAAACTATGACTACGTCAAAGGTTTTCTTCGCACTATCGCGTATCATACGCTGAAACTCTGGGCGATTGTCCGTTTTGGCGGAAACGGCTCTATCTATGTAGTGCCCAACGATAACAATGCCGTTCTTCTCGGCAAAAGCAGTGTTCTCGCGAATCTGCCCCTCTATCGATTCCTCACGCTGATTATCCGAGGAATACCGAGCGTAAATTACACCTGTCATATACTCACCGCCTTTCAAATTTTAGTGTCTCCATTGTAACATAAAACCGCAATTTATTCAAGTCTGTTTCAAAACATTAAAGTGCTCTTTTTATTATTGATTTTTTGGCATATTCATGATATAATATATACGAACTTTAAACATGGGACAAATCGTAACAAATGAACAAACTACTTGCTAAAATCTCAAAACAATTTTTGTATAACAACAACCTACACAGATATAAAATGAAAAAGATTAGCGAATTGACTGACGATGAAGCGATTGTTTGCTGTCATAGATTTTGCGAAGAAAATAATTTGATGTCTGAATTTTGCATGTACAGAGAAAAAGTTGAATCAGAATATGTGTTCTGTGCGTATTTAAAAGAATACATAGAATTCGGCTTGTGTTATGATATGCAAATGATATGTAATTTGTATATTAAACCTTCGGTGCTTCCCGAAATCACAATAGATAAAGACGAATTAAAGTCATTTTGCAATGGGTGTAAATATGAATTATAACGGAATAGAAATAAATGAGTTTCCGCTTCTCTTTTATACAATTTTTCATACAATACTTCTGCTTGCTTTAATTGCAGTGGGAGTTATTGGATTCTTTGTGTTCTATGACAAGGACGGTAAAAAAGCGAAGAAAAGAATGGCGGCATTGGAAGCTCAAGCTAAAGATAGTCCAAAAGTGCAAAAGCGTCTTGAAAAAAGCAGACGAAAATTCAAAAAGCACCGCAAAGAAAAGGTTTTTGCCATCGTGGGTATTTACGGATTGCTTACCGTAATGTTTGTACTAAATTCCGTTTTCTGCGTCGTGCCCGGTTGGATGGACTATGCGATAAAGGACTATGAAATTTATGAGGGCGAATTTGAAACTATCTCAAGCGGAAGGGACAGGTTTATTGAAACCGAAGACGGTGTAACATTATTTGGAAACCACGGTCTTGAAACAGAAAAGACTTATTACGGAGAAATAGTTTACGGTAAACGCTCAAAGCTAGCCCTTGGAGTTAGAGTGTCGAGCGGTGAATGATAATGGCAAAAATGAAAGGACCCTACAATGAAGAAGATTCTGTTTTTGATTTTTTGCTCGGTCGTTTTTATGTCAGCGAGCAGTGCTTTTATGTGGTCCGTACTAAGCGAAAACGACATGGTTCTTATCGTTCCGACAATCCTTATGTTTTTATTCGCTTGTGTGTTTCTTTTCTTGCTTTTCAAGGAGATTTTCATAGGATACAATGAATATATTTTTGAAGATTCTGTATTACGCGTAACTAGAAAAGGAAAGCATATCGCAAGTATAGATAAACAAAAACTCGAAAGAATCGTTATAATATGTGATATGCTTACAAAAGAGGAAGAAGTAGTATCTTTTTTATATGAAAAAAAGAGGTTTTACATACAAGTGGCGCGCGAAAACAAAGAAGAATTAAAGGCATTTATTGGCGGAATACCATGCAAGATAAAAGATAATATCTGGTACTATTTGATTGCCTTCTTTAGCCATTGAGTCAATTAAAACACGCAGTAATGCACGAAAAGGATTAACAATGCAAGAATTCAAAGCAAAAGTACAAGAGCTTATTGACAGATATGATGAATCCCTCTCACAAAACGGACTGAAAATGCGTATTTCAAATCGGTATTTCGAAACAGATGTTTATGAGAGATGGGGTTCTCACGGAAAAGGTCAGCAAATATTCAATATTATAGACAGAGCAATAGATGACAAGAAAGAAAAGAAGAAATACTATTATCAAAAAAACAGATATCACACAATCGTATTAACCTTAATGCCGGAAAATGATTCTTTTCCTCTCGAAATGTGTCGCAATTACGCTTTTGTAATAAAAAAGACCGAAAGGGCTCATATAGGAGAAGAACCACGCAAAATTGCGTACAAAGAAGAAAAACTTCTTTTAAAAATTGAAAAACTATTACAAAAGGTAGTAAAAAGAGCATCAAACAATAATGCTGAAAAAGTCTGCAAAGACACCGTGTTTGATGCTTTGAGATATTCGTTGCTTGTTAAGTATCAATACAAAAAAGAATACTTGGTAAAAGTGCAACCTTCTTCCATAGTTTGTTTTTTACCTTGTCCGCTTTTTTAGCAATAGCTTTAGTAATATTTCTATGGGTTGTGAGTAGATAATGAAAAAATACAATATCCTTACATATAGATTAAAACAAAACACAAAGCCATGCGATGTTTTAGAAACACTTGAGGCTCTTTTCAAAAAATATTCTGCGTCTTTCGCAGAGTGCCTTTTCAGAGCCAACGTGCTGATTTGTGAATACGAATTCGACGGCAAGATTCACTCTAACAGAAACAGAAATGCAGTAAATACTTTGTTGAAGCGATACCCCGAACTAAAAGACTGTTATAGATACATACAAAGAGAAAAAGACGGCACGAACTTCAGAGAAGATGTCTGTATTGATAACTTTTCGGATGAGGATTTTTTGTATCGCGGCGAAATAAAATACGATTTAATTCGCAATATAGTAAACAAAGTTCCAAAACCTTATGGTGTAAGTGATCTTGAACTGATTTATAACGGATTAAGTTTTGGCGAAAGAGATGCGGAAAGCGAAAAAATCAAACGGTCCGCAAGCGGATTTGATGCACCCGTCGGCAATTATATATGGTACAGTCGCTCGGTTTACGGCTATGAGAAGAATTCTGTTATATTATTTGCAATAGATGAAGAAAACCTTGAAAATATGAGAAAATTATTCTTTGAACTTGCAGAAATGCTCCCCGGAAAATACGAAGGAACGGAATATCATAGTTGATATTTGTTTGAGGATTAAACCAATATGAAGAAGATAATCAATCCCAAATACATACTTTATATGGTTCTGCCAGTCGTAGCCATCGTTTTAAGCATACTGTTTTTACTTGGTGAAAGTATAGTAAATTATGTGATTGGTGGGGTTCTTTGTGCCTCGGGTATAGGACTTTCTTTGTGCTTGTTCCTATTCGTGCCTCACAGTTATATTATCAACAAAGACGGAATAAAAACGTTTTACAGAATAAAGAGCTGTAATTACATACCTTGGAGCGATATTAACGGTATTAACACGAGCTTTGACACCTTTTATGAAAATCTGTTTTTCTGGAAGGATTACGTTATCTCGCATAAGAATATGAAAAGAAACGGAAGAGCTATCAACACCGTTACAAAAACAAAAAAGACAAAAGCACTGATTGAAAAATATTGGTGGCGCGGTGTTGATAGTATTTCACTTTAAGGAGAACAGAAATGAGTACATATCCAAACGGTCTTGGAAAAGGATTAAATGATATTTTTGAATCTTGTGCCGAAAGAGAGGAGCTTGATCTTCCAAGCGGTGAATTCGTGGCAAGAAATGGCAAGGCTTTTAATCTGGCTTTGCTTGTTGCATCATTGGTTTCTATTACGGTTGGAGCGCTTTTGTTGATTTTTTTGAGCGAAGAGATAGGAATTTTGTTTTTAGTTCTCGGATTGTGCCTACTCCCTATATTGCCGACAATGTTTTCGTACAAATGTATTATCAACAAAACGATTATGAGAGAAGAATACCTCGTGCTTTGTTGGAGGCGTCGAAGGGAAATTTCTTGGAGCGACGTTAAATATAGAAAAATCATAATTGGTAACAACAAGTCGATTAAACTGTATGACACAAACAAAAAGCGACTTATTTCATTCGATAGCACGACTGTGGGATTTAACCGAATACTGAAGCTCGCCAAGAGGAGTTGGATCGTTGATTTGCAAAAAAGCTTCTCGCAAAAAGTAAAATGAGGCATATATGAAGAATTTTAAAGGTTACATAGAAACGGATCAATTCAAAATCGGTTGCACCGGTCAGACGGTATACATTTACGATAAAGATGGCAACGAGGTTAAGAAATTTAAGGATTTAATTTATGCTTACGCCTCCGCCGTTTCTCCTCTTGGCGATCTCCTTGTAGTTAAAAGCACAGAGGGCAGACTTGCCGTATACTCGTTAAAAACGCTTTCTCTTATTAAAAAATTCCGTTTTTCAAAGGTAAACTATGCACAGGACGATGGATTTTGCTTCTCGCCTGACGGCAAATACTTTATTAACATAGAGCGACATATTGACGATCTGCATTCTGCAATATCGGTTTACAACACGGAAACCTTTGCCACAGAATCAAGGCTTTTGATTGACAATAAAATGATGCTCCATCACATTCAGGAAACCTGCGGTGAGTATTACGTTCTTGGATTCTTACGCGGAGATGATATGGTAATTACCACGGGGTTTGTTGCAAAATACCGAAACAATGAAATTTCGGATATAATGAATATAACAAGTAACGAGCTTGATTTTTACACTAACCATTTATATCAAACTATGTTCGGTTTTTGGCTTGATCAAAATAAAAAAATAGAGATTGTCCATACTCTTGGAGAATTGTGGAACTATTATCACGACAAACACAGCGTTTGAACTAGGAGAATCGTAAATTGATAATAAAAAATGATACACAACACGTTGTAGTTGTAACAAACGGACACTTTTCCAAAGAAATTGCAATTGGCGAAGACATAAATATATCAAGCGAAGAGATTTCGGAAAACTATGATTTTAAATTTTCCTTTTTCTCTTTAAAGGAAGAAAAAAGCTCCAGCGAGTTAAAAGCCGAGCGTGGTCTGCGCGGCATTGATGTATGGCTTGAAACCGAATCAAATATTCCGCTAATTACGAAAACAAACGTTAAAAACTGCGAAAAAATTACGCTTTGGGAGCGCTCGAATACCTTCCTTTTTATGTATTGGAAAATAAGGGTTACGAACTTGAAAAGCATTGCTGTAAAGTCTGATACAAAAAAGAATAACATCTTTTATTTCTTCTCTCACCCATCCGATAAGATGTGCTTTTTGCATAGAATGATTATGGAAGGACTAGTGACTCTATTGCTTTCAGCTCTATTATTTATAGGAGTGCAAAATATAACGGATACACTCGTTTTTGGCAGTATTTCTGCGTGCTTCTTGGCTTCCGCTATTCGAAAGCTTGTATACATGTTTAAAGCAATGCGGTGGAAACCCAATAAGGTCCCCGAAAACAATGATTAAAAATTTTATTGAAAATTGGCTACATTTTGGCTGTAGCTATTAATTTTAAGGAGTATAAATGAAATCTTGGAAAACACCTGAAGATTATATAGAAGAATGCATACAGTGGCATTGCAGCTCTGATACAAGAGAGGCGGTAGGCTGCACCGAAAAGTTTTACGAGCTTGGATTTTTTGATATGAGTCGCGGCGGTTGGGACTTGTATGCAGAATATCAAACCTTGTGTAAAAATTGCTCTCATTACACGCACGACATTGCGCTTTATTTTGGTAACGGCAAATACACCGACAATATTTCCGAAAGCGACACCGTATGGTGCAGATATAAAATATCAAAGAAGAGCGAATTTGAGGATCTCCTTTCGGTAATACCCAAGGAAATAAAGGCGATCAGCTTTGCGGATTTTAGGCTTGAAACACTAGCAGGACTTGAGAATTTCCCAAATCTTGAATGCGTTTTAATAGATTATGCTCCAAAGCTTCTGCATTTTTGGGATTTTACAAAAACGCCAAACTTAAAGGTGCTTGAATACGTCTCAAACACCCGGTTAATCAATCTTAACGAAATATCCGAGGCAAAAAGTCTTGAATATTTCGGAATAAGCACTTTAATATCAAGACTCGACAAGCTTTCTTATGTTGATTCCTTTTATCCACTGACTCAGCTTCCAAATTTAAAGGAGCTTTCTCTTGAATGTGCAATGTGTTCTGACGGAAATATTGATAATCTTATCAATATACCAAATCTTGAAGCTCTTTGGATTTCTCCGCACACCTTTGAAACCGAACAGTTCGCAAAATTCGAAGCCTTGAAATTCAAAATTTACGATGAATACGGAATCTACAAAAACGGTGATGATTACATACGACCTTTGGGAAAGGGCGGAAGGCTTTTCCGCTCGGAGAAATCAAAGGCACAATTTGAAGAAGAATATCGTTCATTGATACTGAAATTTAAAACACAATAACCACACACAATTAACAAGGTCTGTCATTCCCCGGACCTTGTTTTTTGCAAAATTTTGAATGCCTAAACCAAAGAAGAATATTGAGCGTTTTATTGGTGCAAAAACAATCCAAATGTGCACATATAAGTACATCTACACTCTTTATAAATAGCGAGTTTTATGATAAAATAATTATAGCAAATTTCGCTTGTGTAGGCATTAAAATTCATGGTGGTACAAGTATGCCTCGGGAAGCTTTTTCGGCGATTGTAACGAGTTTTATCCCGAAAAACCTGCGTTTTTGCGTCAGTTTTGAGGAGGGGGATATCTCGCAAATTCCAGGTCAAAAATGACTGAATTTTCAATAGCGAACGCAACACTGAGTGAGCTAAAATCAGGCTGTAAAACAACATAAATACAGCCCTCGTTCCACAACGGAGCGAGGGCATTTCTCTTTCCTAATGAAAAATCATATCGCCTTAGACAAAGAGAGGCGAGTTTTCCTAAAAAATGTAGCTACGAGTCACCAAAAAAAGAGATA
>JAZSJG010000090.1:0-34373 GCA_045534215.1 Eubacteriales bacterium | reverse complement strand
ATCCGAATCGGTGTTCTCGCATATCCATTATAACACCAATTTTAAATTCTGGCAAATAAATTCGATTCTTTCTTCCTGTTTTTCCCATAAAAATATGCACCTCCAAAAGTGTCTAACTTTTGGGGTGCATATCAGAAAATTCAAAGCTCTCTTTTTTACAGTATTTTATATCATATGAATGCCTTTTGCAGAATCGGCATTTGCATCAAGATTGTACTTTTGCTGTTTCCTGTATTCAAAGTACTTGATAGCAACCTGCTCAAAAAGAGCGAGTGAAAGTAAATCCTCATCCTGTTCCTGATAAGGCGCAACTCTTTGGCGAAGCGAATCGATTTCAGGAGCGATTTTATCTGCGGGTCTGTAATCAATAACGTCATCGTCGCCAATGATTTTCTTTCTGAACTCTTCGCTTACTGTCGCAGGACATTTACCGTAGTCACCTCTTACAAGTCCCTTGAATTCTTTTGTAACACGTGAGTATCTGCCTTCTTGACCGAATATAACATTGTTAACAGCTTGTGTACCGACTATCTGAGAGGTAGGAGTAACAAGAGGGGGATAACCTGCATCCTCGCGAACTCTCGCAACCTCTTCCAAAACCTCATCAAGCTTATCTGACTTTCCTGCCATCTTAAGCTGTGAGATAAGATTTGAAAGCATGCCACCGGGAACTTGATAACGAAGTGTATTAACGTCCACCTTTAACACCTTTGGGTCTATAAGACCGGAAGCAATGTACTCCTCACGAATCTTGTTAAAGTGCTTTGCAACAACATCGAGCTTATCAAGAGCAAGTCCTGTGTCATAAGGAGTATCCTTAAGAGTTGCAACAAGCGCCTCTGTGGGAGTATGAGATGTACCCATTGCCAAAGGTGAAATAGAAGTATCAACGCCGTCTACACCTGCTTCAATCGCTTTGAGCAATGTCATAGAGGCAAGACCTGCTGTATAGTGGGTATGGAGATGAACGGGAATCTTAACTGTATTTTTAATTGTTTTTACAAGCTGATATGCATCAAAGGGCTTTAAAAGTCCAGACATATCTTTAATGCAAATTGAATTTGCACCCATTTCCTCTAACTGCTTTGCATAATCTGCAAAATTATCATTAGTGTGGAAAGGGGAAGTGGTGTAAGAAATTGCAGCTTGTACGTGTCCGCCCTCTTTTATTGTTGCCTTAATAGCAGTCTCAAGATTTCTTGCGTCGTTAAGGGCATCAAATATACGTATTATATCAATACCGTTAGCTATAGATTTCTGAACAAAATATTCAACAACATCATCTGCATAGTGACGGTATCCAAGTATATTCTGTCCGCGGAAAAGCATCTGAAGCTTTGTATTTTTTACGTTATTTCTGATTGTTCTTAAACGAGTCCACGGGTCTTCATTCAAAAAGCGAAGACATGTATCAAATGTAGCTCCGCCCCATGCTTCAAGAGAATAATAACCAACCTCATCCATCTGTTGAAGTATTGGCAGCATCTCCTCCGTTGTCATACGGGTGGCAGCAAGCGACTGGTGAGAATCACGCAGTACTGTTTCTGTAATTAAAACTTTTGACATTTCAATAGTCCTTTCAATTAATTAATGCATTCAAGCAAAAAAGCTTAAGAATACGCCTGCCGCAACAGCAGAGCCAATAACACCCGCAACATTCGGGCCCATGGCGTGCATAAGTAAGAAGTTCGAGGGATCTGATTTTCTTCCTACATCCTGTGAAACTCTTGCAGCCATCGGAACTGCGGATACACCTGCAGAACCAATAAGCGGATTAATCTTACCGCCTGAAAGCTTACACATAATTTTTCCCACAAGAAGACCGCCGCAAGTAGAAATCATAAATGCGAAAAGTCCAAGGAAAATTATGTATATTGTTTGTAGCTTAAGGAAATTTTCAGCATTTGCAGTCGCTCCGACCGAAACACCGAGAAAAATAGTAACGATATTAATAAGCTCATTCTGAGCAGTCTTGGAAAGTCTGTCAGTAACACCTGCTACATTGAAGAGATTTCCAAGCATCAAGAATCCTACAAGAGGAGCTGCATCAGGAACTATAAGAACCACAATCAAGGTAACAACGATAGGGAATATTACTTTCTCGATTTTTGATACCGGGCGTAAATTCGTCATTTTAATTTGTCTTTCCTTCTCGGTTGTAAGCAACTTCATAAGCGGAGGCTGAATAATAGGAATGAGAGCCATATACGAATACGCAGCAATAGCAATAGCACCGAGCAAATGCGGAGCAAGAGTTTTTGTAACAAGTATTGCAGTCGGACCGTCAGCACCGCCTATAATTCCTATCGCACCCGCTTCCATAGGGGTAAATCCAAGAAACAATGCAATGAAGAATGCAACAAAAACGCCGAGCTGTGCACCTGCCCCCATAAACAGTGAGTTGGGATTAGCAATAAGAGGGGAGAAGTCCGTCATTGCGCCAACACCGAGGAAGATAAGGGAAGGATATATTCCAAGCTTAACACCAAGGTAAAGAAAATCAAGAAGACCACCGCTGTTAATTACCTCTTTAATAACAGTCGAAAGCTTTATCTGAATATCAAACGTTTCAGTAAGCTTTGCATACTGCCCAAGAGTTTCCTTAAAAATCAGTTTAAAACTTTCAATTTGAGTGTCATCAATGTTTGCAATATTTATACTGCATGCTCCATCTTTGATATCATAAATAGTTTTACCAAAAGCATCAGAAATCCGAGTCAAAAATTCCGTAATTTCAAGACTCAGAGTACCGTTTGCTACTCCCGAATCATTAAAACCTATATAGTATGAATCAAGGAAAAAATCAAAATGAATCAGCTTAACTCCCGGAAGATTTGCAAGAAGCATACCAAACGCAATAGGCATAAGCAAGAGCGGTTCAAATTTTTTAACGATAGCAAGATAAAATAATGCACCGACAATTACATACATTACAATATACTGCCACCAGTTATCGCTCTTAAACAGCTCCGCAATTCCTGTTGAATCTAAAAAATTTTGAATCGCGTCTTTCATTTCTTAAAACACCTTACCTAAAAAATCAGTTCATTGTAGCAATGACGTCATTTGCGGCAACAGTTGCGCCCTTTTGAACATTGATAGAAGCAATAACACCGTCAGCCGGAGCAGGAATATCATTTTCCATTTTCATTGCTTCAAGAACGCAGATTACGTCACCCTTTTTAACGCTTTGACCAACAGAAACCTTAACATCAAGTATAGTTCCGGGCATGGGAGCTGTAACCTTGTTTGCACCCTCAGAACCGCTCTGTACGGGCTTCGGAGCAGCGGGTTTAGCAACAGGTGCGGGAGCAGGAGCTGCAGTGGGCTGAGTCACCGGTGCAGTCATAACAGGTGCAGAAACTGAACCATCAGCTTCTTCTACGAAAACTTCATATGTTGTTCCGTTAACGGTAATATTATACTTTTTCATGAGTTTATCCTTTCTTTTGCATAATTTAATGCACTAATTATTGTTTTCTTCTAAATGAAACTACTCTGAATTTAAGAGTGGAGTTTTCACTTTCAGCCATTGCGATAGCAGCAGCCAACACCGCGACGATTTCTTCGTTGGTAGAAGAAATTGCAACAGGCGATGATGTTTCAGTCACCGCATGAGCCACATGCTCAGTCTTTGCTTTGACTGAGGAGATACCGAATACGCTTTTAAACACCGTAAGTGTAAGCCAAATTGCAAACAAAACTCCGAACACTGCAAGCATTCCTAAGAGAAGAACCTGAAAACCAAGCTTCAAATTTTCGGCGCTAATTAACAAAAGAGAATTCATAATTCATCCTCCTCAAAATTAAAGCGGCAAAACTTTACGGCGCAGCGTAGGTGTAACATTTTTAGCTGTAAGCATAAGAAGAGCAGAGCAAATTCTTGCACGAAGCTCATTAACTGAAATGATGTCATCAATCTCACCGCTTGCACATGCAACTGCAGGAGAGGAAACAGATGCTTTCCATTCAGAAACCAGCTCTTCACGCGTCTTTTCAAGGGTAATGTATTTATCCCAAGCAAAAGCAACACCGCTTTCAGCACTAAGAGCGCCTATTTCAGAATTATCAAGTGTATATACAATATCAGCACCAAGCGCCTTTGAGCCGAGAAGAACAAAGGAAGCTCCGATAGCATGACCGAGTATAACGGTAACTTTAGGAGTAGTTGCGGTCGAGTATGCATACGCGAGCTTCGCGAGGTTGGAAGCAAATGACGATTCGTTTTCAGCGGAAACTTCAAGTCCCTTAGAATCAACGAGAGTAACTACCGGAATAGAGTATGCATCACAGTAATTAACAAATTTAGCAATCTTTTTAGCAACCGTCGTATCAATTTTACCTTCATTTACCGAGTAGGAATTTGCAACTACACCGCACTTAACTCCGCCAACATTAGCAAATGCTGTTGTAACAGCAGGAGCAAAATCATGTGCTACTTCATAGTAAACGCTGTTATCGGCTATTGTAGAAATGACTGCAAGTGCATCCCCTGCAAAATCAAGGTCACCAAGCTTTTTATTAAGATTATCAGCGCACTCGGAAACAACAACACCAACCGATGAGTTTTCAGGTATATACGAAACAAGAGTTCTGATATATGATGTGCATTGTTCATTGTTGCCGGAGAAAGCAAGTACAGCTTCTTGTGCGTTTTCTTTACCTGTAAGCAAAGGAGAAGATACATAAAATGAAGCATCATTCTCTTTAATAACAAAGTCAAACATCGCAGCTATTGCAGCGGACGTTCCTATACATTTACCTGCAGCGTACGCAATCTGCGGAATAATGCCTGATGCACGGCTCACAACTGCCATAATTTTACCGTATGCCGCAAGAGATGATGTTCCAAGAAATACATCAGCACCGTGAGAATCAAAAATTCCTACAACAGGAGCACCGTTATTAATTGCGAGCGTGTAAAGGTCGGAAATTTTCTTAGCATGACGCTCATCAATAACACCGTTCATTCTTGATGAATCTTCTGCAAAAGCGAATGCAAGTTTTCCGTCAATTGCGCCGTAGCCGCAAATAACACCTTCAAATTCATTTGCAGCTTCTGTGGAAAGAAAGTCTGAAAAACCACGTTTAGTGTACGCTGAAAGCTCAACAAAAGTGTTCGCATCAAAGAGAAGCGCAAGGCGTTCTCTTGCCAAAGAACCCTCGGTTTCAAGCAGGGAAGAACGTAATTCTTCGACAGTCGGAAGTCCACAGATTTCAGTTTTTCTGTCTTTTTTCAAACCGAATTCCCGATTTGCAAATATGCAAATCTCTCCTTCCAAAATAAATACTTAAATTTGTAAAAAAAGAGCATAAGTTGATTTAAGCCCAATCTTCACCAAATATACTATACCACCAAATTAAAAATATGTCAATACTTTTACATAATTATTTAAGTAGTATATAGATATTTAACAAATTGGCGTCCGCAGTATAATTACCGCAGACGCCGATTTTTGATATTTAATTAAGAACAAGTTTCAGATTTTAATGATATCTGCGTATAAGTTTTCAATATTTTCATCCAGGTGAGTTACCAAAATAACCAATCGGTTTTCCGAATCCTCTTTAATCATTTTAAGCATAATTTTTCTTAAGTCCTCATCAAGTTCCTTTGTCGGCTCGTCCAAAAGAAGTATACTTGACGGTTTTAGCAACGCCCTTGCAAACGCAACCCTCTGCTTCATCCCGCCGGAAATCTCATTTGGCATCAAAGACATATCTTCAGTCGAAAGTCCGAGGTCGGATAGCATTTTTTTTGCTTTTTCAGACGCTTCTTGTGCCGAAATGTTTTCCGGAACGGAAACAGCCGCATTTTCGAGGACCGATAAATTAGGAAAAAGTCGATATTCTTGAAAAAGGTACGAAATGTTTTTAACTCCGCCACCAATAACCTTACCTTTAAACTTAGTGTCAAGGCCGGCTATTATTCGGAGCAGTGTTGTTTTTCCTTTTCCGCTTTCACCCGAAAGCAGATACAATCCGGTGCTTTGAAAAGTGTAGGAAAAATTATCAAAAATCTTTTTCTGCCCAAAGCTTTTTGAAAGCGTTTTTATCTCCAAGCTCATATTGCCTCCCACCTTTCAAGTACTTTTTTTGTAACTGCTTCCAGAATAATACTGAAGGCAATTACAATTATTGTCCAGGCAAAAACCTCGGAAGTATCAAAATTATATTTGGCATCGTTAATACACTGTCCTATTGAGTTTTTGGTATAAGCAATAATTTCAGCTGCTATTTCTGATTTCCACGCAAGTCCGACCGATGTGATAATGGCAGGTACGATAAATTTAGTCAACGAGGGAAGTACAAAAAGCCGCATTCTTTTTATAAAAGAAAACTCAAAAACGTCACATACCTCTTGCAGCTCTCGACTCATAGATTTAAGACCTGTTATAAGATTTTGCCATATTATTGGCATTACCATTAAAAAAGAAATTAAAATCGCCAAAAAATCCCCGTCAACCATAACCCAAAAAATAATAATCACAGCAGCCACAGGAGTTGCTTTTATGATACTGATAAGGGGGGATATAAAATTGTAGACCCATCGAAACTTATTGGATAACAGGGCAAGAACAGTTCCAACGATAATTCCTATAACAAGTCCCGAAAGAACTCGAAAAACAGTACCTAATACCACCGAAATAAAATCAACTGTAAATATTATCTTGAATAAGGCGGAAAAAGTTTTTGAAATGTCCGGCAAAAAATACGAATTATCAATTATAGATGATGTAATCTGCCATATTAAAAGCCATGAAAACAAGGGAAAAAGAACACGTAAAAGTGCATTTATTTTACTTTTCATAATAAAAATCGTTTCCGGGAAGCGTTATATCAAGTGCCTTATAAAATGACTCGAGCGCTTCCTTCATTTTTTCACCGTCAAGATAAGAAATAGCACCCGATAAGTTATTAAGCGCATTTTTTGCTGCCCCCGTAGCACCCAGAATACCGGCATCAACAATATACCGAGCCGAAGCATCAAGATTTTCGGAGGATGAAACAAATTCTATAGAAGCTTTATATTCATTTAAAAAAGCGTTAATTGCTTTTTTGTTTTCAGAAATAAATTTCTTTGTCGAAACAACACACCCCATAGTCATAGGAGAGTCGACGACACCAGTCCAAACATCCTCAAGCTTCAAATCAACAGAATATGCTATATCGGAATTCCCGTTATTCTTAATTGCCAAAGTAGATGAAGTTACTATAGGTTCTGGAACTACTGCTATATCAATTTTTCCTGCAACAAGCTGTTCGCCAAGCTGAGCGGGAGTCGCAATCTCTTTGTTGTCAACAGTATAAGAAACATTAGCGTCAATTTTAAGAGCATCAAGTAAATACTCGATAACAACTCTCGGTGTTCCGTTCTTACAGGTATAAATAGTTTTACCCTCAAGCTCGGATAGAGAAGTAATAGTAGTTTGTTTGTCGGTTAAGAGGAATAATGATGAAAATGTGTTTACTGCCAAAACAACAATTTGACTGTCCGGCTGGGACGCATAGAGTGCTGCAGCTTCATTTGTAGGCATGCATATTATATCAACTCTGCCTGCTAAAAGGTCTTGTGTAGCTGTTTTTGTATCGCTATACTTGTTGAAAGAATATTTATTGCTTTCATTTTCTACCGGCTTGTTATCGTTTATCAGCTTCGCCATACCCATACCGGTAGGGCCTGACATATATCCGATATTTAACGTTGTGTTTTGATTGCCGCAGGAGAACAGCATCAGAACGCTGAGTGTAAGTAAGAGTAAAATTGCTACGATTTTTTTCATTTTTTTGTTCCTTTCTATTAAGCCAGTGGCTTGTTTATATAAATTTTTTTGTCTTCATATTTTATCTCGCCGCTTTCACAAAGCTGATTGATTGCTCGGTATAATGAAGCTCTGCCTATGCCAAGACACTCGGCTGTTTTTTTGCAGTTCAAGGTGAAAACATTACCTTCCTTCTCACCAAGTTGGTGTAAATGATTTTTCAATTTCTGCTCTACATTAACCGCCGCAAAAGTCGAAATTTTATCATTTAAAAAGGAAATTTTGTTGCTTAAAAAGGTTATAACATTTATCGTAATTTCAAAGTTGCTTTCCATCAGAAAAAGAAGCTCTTTTTTTGTCATAAAAAAGATTTTCGTACCAGGAGCTGCAATAACCTCGGTGGGATATCCACTGTCTGCAAAAAGTGCAATTATACCAAAGGACTTTCCTGGAAGTATGGTGTTAAGCAAAATTTTGTTTCCGCCGCTTTTAACGTTATACACAAAGCACTTTCCCTTTATGACAAATCCAACTTTTTGTTCTTTGGAATTAAGTGTGTACACCGCTTCTTCGGATGGAAATTCAGTCACTTTGGCTTTTATGTCACCCAAATTGCTAAAAATTTCTTTTAGTTTTTTCTCTTCAATTCCTTGAAATAGAAAAGTCTTTTTTAAAAATTCCATTTTTTCTCCCAAAAGTGTATCATTTGATACAATTTTACCATATTTTTATCACGTTGTCAATATGAAAGTTGAATTTTGGAGCTAATCTGTAATATTTTTTCAGCCATTTTCCTACTTCGACAAATATTTTGTAAAAGCATTGCATTTTCCTTGCGCGTGTGATATACTATATACGTAAAAATATGTTTTATTGCGCTAAATACGCTCTGTGAGGTATATATGAGCACATTTTCTGAAGTTTCACCAAATCATCTCAAAGATGCTTTCCTTGCTTTGTTTTCTTCTGTAAAGGAGTCGTTTTTGAAATTCACATTCATCGATGCAATTGACATTTTGCTTCTCGCAGTTATGTTTTTCTTTACGTTTAGATTTTTGAAGAGTAGAAAAGCAGGTGCGCTTCTTATCGGAATTCTTGTAATTTCCGCATTATCTATTATTACATACGTCTTCAATATGTCTGCATCTTACACCGTTCTCTCCTCATTTATCAAAGTAGGAATGTTTGCTCTAATAATAATTTTTCAACCGGAAATACGCGAAGCACTTGATAAAATCGGCTCCGGCTCGGTAACAGGTATAAAGAATTTCGGTGACCAGAATAAAAAAATCACGCTCTACACAAAGGCGATTGACAATATTTGTACAGCTGTCAACGACCTCTCCTCAACTAAAACCGGGGCACTTATAGTTTTGACCAGAACTACAAAGATAAATGAGGTAGAAACAGGAATTACAATTAATGCTGATACTAACTCTTTCCTAATCAGAAATCTGTTTTTTGACAAATCTCCACTTCATGACGGTGCGATAATAATCGACGAAGGAAGAATTGTAGCAGCAGGATGCGTTCTTCCATTGACACGTAGAACAGATGTCGACGGAAATCTCGGAACACGCCACAGAGCTGCTATCGGCATGAGCGAAATAAGTGATGCAGTCATAGTTGTTGTTTCAGAGGAAACAGGTATTATCTCGGTTGCATGTGACTGTGAGCTTATCAGAGATTTTACGGTAGATACCCTAAGAAGCTACCTTACTAAGAAGTTTTTTGGAAAAAACACCCCCGAAGCTGAAGATTGAGGTCTTGAATCATGAAAAAAATATCTAATAAATTTTTCACAGCATTTTTAACGGCATTTTTATGTCTTATAGCGGCACTTTTAGTTTGGCTTTTGGTTGATTTTTTCTCTAATACCGATTTTAGTGAGCAAACTGCTTGCATTACTCAAAAATTCAGAGGTTATCAATTATTTTGAATACACGGACTTTTATCGTTAATAACATAAAACTTCCGTTAAACGCCTCTTTTGAAGAGGCGTTTTCGGTTGCTAAAAAGAAGTTGAAAGCACTTAACATTTCAAATGAAAATATCAAGTGTAGAATTTATCGACAAAGCACTGATGCCAGAAATAAAAACGATATTAAGCTTGTATACTCTGTAGCTTGTGAAATATCGGAAACCACTGTGTCCTCAGAAATGCTTCAAGCTTACGGAATAAGTGAGCTTAACCGAACAATACCGTTTGATTTTGAAATTGGTAGCGAGAATACATCAGCGCCCCCTGTTGTCGTCGGCTCAGGACCGGCAGGACTATTTGCCACTCTAATCCTTGCAGAAAGAGGATATAACCCCGTACTTATTGAACGCGGAGGTGATATTTCGGAAAGAAAAAAAGCGGTTGACCGCTTTAATCAATTCGGAATTTTAGATATCGAAACCAATATTCAATTTGGCGCCGGCGGGGCAGGCACTTTTTCGGATGGTAAACTTGTAACCAGAATTAATGACCCATTGTCCGATTATGTCTTATCAAGGTTCGTAGAATTCGGTGCTCCGGAAGAAATACTTTACCTTGCTCGACCGCATATCGGAACTGATATTTTGTCTGGCATCATAGCAAAAATCTTAGCACACATAGAAAAGCTCGGCGCAAAAGTGTTTTTTCACACGAAATTTATTTCAACCGTCAAGAGAAACGGTATAAATATAGCACTGACAACCAACGGAGAATTCCCATACAGTTCTCTTATTCTGGCAACAGGCCACAGCGCAAGAGATACTCAGGAATATTTAATCAGTAATAATTTTGCAATAGAAGCTAAAAATTTTTCCGTCGGACTGCGAATTGAGCATCTTACGGAAGATATAGACCGCGCTATGTATGGAAAATTTGCAGGACATGAAAAGCTCGGTCATGCCGAATACAATCTTTCTCACAATACCAAGGTTCGAGGAGTTTACACCTTTTGTATGTGTCCCGGCGGCGAAGTAGTTGCTGCTGCAAGTGAGAAGGGCTGCGTAACAGTTAACGGAATGAGCCATCATGCGCGCGATGGCAAAAACTCAAACAGTGCCATAGTCTGTTCGGTTTTTCGCGAAGATTACGGTGCAACACCGCTGAAGGCCATAGAATTTCAGCGTCAGATAGAAAAACGCGCATTTTTATCAGCCGGCTCAGATTATTCGGCACCGGCTGTAACTTTAGGTGATTTTTTTGAAAATAAATCCAACACTTCTTTTGATAAGGTATTACCCACTTACATGAATTCCGGTATGAAAATAAGAAATGTACATCCGGATAAGTATTTGCCTCATTTTATTACAGAAGGTATAAAAAGCGCTTTATTGGCGTTTGATAAAAAAATAGACGGTTTTGCATCGAAATCTGCTGTATTAACCGGTCCTGAAACGCGGACAAGCTCCCCAATTCGTATTTTGCGTGACAATGTGACACGCTCAAGTATTAATTTTAAAAATATTTATCCGTGCGGTGAAGGCGCGGGCTATGCAGGCGGTATAACAAGCGCTGCAATAGACGGAATAAAAACGGCAATTGCCGTTATGAAAAAATTCAAGCCATAAATTTTGGCGGATGAAATCAAGGCCGCCCCAAAGATGATAATAAAATGGAAGGAGGGGGAATATCCCCCTGCTGAAGGTTTACATAATGACAACAAAACAAACAAAGGAGAAGGTGTGGCTGTTAAAAAATAACGAAACAGCCGAAGGCAGACGAAAAATCAATGAAATTTCGCAAGCCCTCGATATTCACCCGATAATCGCAAAGCTTCTTTTCAACCGCGGGTATACTGACGTACGTTCTGTAAGTAATTTTATCCGCATGGAGAATGAAATGCTTTGCAACCCCTTTTTGCTTAAAGACATCGAAAAGGGTATTAAAAGAATCAAAAAAGCCATCGACAGCCAAGAAAAAATTACCGTATACGGTGACTATGATGTTGACGGTGTTACTTCTGTATGTACACTGTACCTCTATTTAAAGTCTAAAGGCGCTATTATTGACTACTACATTCCCAACAGAACAGGGGAGGGTTACGGTGTTTCAATTAATGCCATCGACCAAATTAAAAGTCGCGGTACGTCCTTGATAATCACTGTAGATACAGGAACAACTGCAATAGAAGAGGTAGAATATGGGAAATCTAAGGGTATAGATTTTGTAATCACAGACCACCATGAATGCCCGATAGATGTCCCTAATGCAGTTGCAGTCATCAATCCCCATCGTCCTGATTGCGAATATCCTTTTAAGGAACTAGCGGGTGTTGGTGTTGTTTTTAAGCTTATATCGGCGTATGAAGAAATGGTATACGGCAAAAGCAAAATCAAAGCCGCGACAGAGCTTTTTACTTCCTATGCGGACCTCGTTGCTATCGGTACTATAGCCGATGTTATGCCTATTAAAGACGAAAACCGTATCATCGTAAGCTACGGACTTAAAATGCTTGAAAAAACTGCTCGTCCCGGAATTATAGCACTTATAGAAGCAACTGCCCGTCCCGACTCTCAAAGGAGTGAGCACCATAAGAAGAGAACAAAAATTACTTCTTCGTACATAGGTTATTCTTTTGCGCCAAGAATTAATGCGGCAGGAAGAATCAGAAGTGCTGAAATTGCCGTGGAACTTTTTCTTGCAGATAATGAAGAAGATGCAAGAAGAATTGCTGATGAATTATGCAAAGCAAATAAAGAACGTCAAAATGAAGAAAATAATATCATAAAAGAAGCATATGAAAAAATCAAATGCATGAATCTTGATGAAAATCCCGTAATCGTTCTTGATGCAGATTCTTGGCATCACGGAGTAATAGGTATCGTCGCTTCAAGGATAACAGAAAAATATTCACATCCGTCGATTCTTGTGTCTTTTGAGGGTAATAATACCGAATGCCCATCCCCCAACGATATAGGCAAGGGCTCGGGAAGAAGCATCAAGGGATTAAACCTCGTCGATGCGCTTTATCACTGCTCGGACATTCTCGTTAAGTTCGGAGGTCATGAGCTTGCCGCAGGACTTTCTGTTACAAGGGAAAACCTCAATGTCTTCAGAGATAAAATAAATGAATACGCTAAAAACAATTTATGTGATTCTGACATGACTCCGACACTCGATGCCGACTGTGAAATCACCTTTGAGGATATTACGCTTTCACTCGCGCAAGAGCTACAAAATCTTGAACCCTTCGGTGTTGGCAATCCTGTTCCAAACTTTGTTATCAAGAATACAACTGTAGTTGAAGTATCTCCCGTAAGCGAAGGAAAGCACACAAAAATTATACTTGGCAACGGTAAAAGCATCATAACTGCTATGTATTTTTCCACATCTGCCGATTCGCTCAACTTATATGTCGGAGAAAAAATAGATGTTCTCTTTAATATTGACATAAATGAATGGCTCGGCAGAAAAAGTGTACAGCTGATTGTCAGAGATATAAAGCATTCAGAAGCAAAAGAGAATATCACCGAAAAGCACAGGAAAAGATTTGAACAAATTTGGCAGGGTGATTCCTTTTCAGAGAATGAAAACATCTTGCCTACACGACAAGATTTTGTAGCAGTTTATACACTCGTTACAAACTCTTTCAGAGTAGGGAACAATACCCTAACACACCGCGAAATCATACACAAGCTTTCCAAGAACGAACACTGCTCTATAGGGTATGTGAAATTAAAAATTATAATCAAGGTGTTTATAGAACTTAACTTGCTAGGTATTGAAGAAATTAAACCGGAAGTCTACAAATTCACAGTAAAATATACTCAAAAAACAAACCTTGATAAATCGAACCTCTTACGCAGGTTAAAAAATCAGCAAAGAAAATAATAACACCTGTTATTAACGGTAATTTTTATGTATACAGAATTAGATTCACTCATTAAAATTATAGAAAAAAACGAAAAAAATTACGACCTTGAGAAAATTTTTCGCGCGTATGAATATGCAGCTAAGTTACACGAAGGACAATTCCGTCTTAGCGGAGAAGCATATATTTCTCATCCGCTTGAGGTTGCAAAAATCGTTGCGGAGCTCGGTCTTGATACCGATTCTATATGTGCCGCTCTTCTACACGATACAGTTGAAGATTGCGCAGATAAAACAAATCTCGCAACTCTCGCAAAGATGTTCGGCAGCGACGTTTCCATGCTTGTTGATGGTGTAACGAAAATTATTCAGGTTCAAGTTGCCGATAAGGAAGAAGCTCATATCGAAAATATACGAAAAATGCTCCTTGCAATGCACAAGGATATAAGAGTTATCTTTATCAAGCTTTGCGACCGACTTCATAACATGCGCACTCTAGCAGCAAAGCGCGAAGAAAGACAAAGGGCAATTTCTCTTGAAACAATGCACATTTACGCCCCTCTTGCTCATAGACTCGGTATACAAAAAATCAAACAAGAGCTTGAAAATATCAGTCTGTATTATCTAGACCGCGTAGGATACGATGAGGTTAAAAGTTCTATTGACCAAAAATACGGCCAAAACATAGATTTTATCGAAGAAGCAAAGAAAATTCTATGTCAAAAGCTTTCTGAAAACAGTATTTCATTTAACCTAGAGGGTAGAGTAAAATCAGTGTACAGTCTTTATAGAAAAATGTACACCTACAACAAATCCTTTGATGAAATTTACGACTTTTATGCCGTAAGAATTATCGTTGAAACAGAGCTTGAGTGCTATACAGCTCTCGGTCTTGTACACGAATTATTCAAATCCGTCCCCGGAAGATTCAAGGACTATATTTCAACTCCCAAGCCAAACCTCTACCGTTCCTTACACACAACAGTAATAGGACATAGCGGAATACCATTTGAGGTTCAAATCAGAACAAGACAGATGCACGAGGAAGCTGAATACGGTATTGCAGCACACTGGAAATACAAATCCGGAGAACGAAGCGACAGCAATATCGATGAACAGCTGCGTTGGATTGCAAAGCTACTTGAATCAGATGAAAACACTCGCGACCCGGATGAGTTTATGCGTTCTTTCAAGACCGATATATTCCACGATGAAACATTCGTATTCACACCCAAGGGTGACGTAATCTCCCTCCCGCTCGGTTCTACAGCTATTGACTTTGCATATGCAATTCACTCAGCTGTCGGCAACAAAATGGTAGGTGCAAAAATTAACGGTGTAATCGTACCTATTGATAAAGCACCTAAAAACGGTGACATTATAGAGATTATAACCTCTCAAGCTTCAAAAGGACCTAGCAGAGATTGGCTTAAAATTGTTAAAACCGGAGAAGCACGAAGCAAAATTCGACAGTGGTTTAAAAAGGAAAGGCGCGCAGAAAATATTGTCGTAGGTAAAGCAGAGGTTGAAAAGGAACTCAAAAAGCTTGGCAAATCCTGCACGGAAGAGCAACTTAACGAAATTCTTGTTAACGTCGCAAAACGTGTCGGTATAAATTCGGCAGACGACTTTTACAATACTCTCGGCTTTGGTGGAATTTCACTTCAACGATTTATTCCAAAAATCAAGGAAGCTCTTGATGATATAGCTGCACAAGACAAGGAAGCTCCCACCAATGAAGAGGAAATAGCAAAGATTAAGCTTGTCGAGCATTCCAATATAATTTCAAAGCGCGGTGGAATAAAAATAGACGGCGAATCAGGGTGCCAAGTTAAATTTGCAAAATGCTGCAACCCATTGCCCGGTGATAAAATCGTAGGGTTTGTCACAAGGGGCTACGGTGTTTCAATTCACAAAAGCGACTGCCCAAATGTAATTACTTCAAGAAGAAATGAGGATAACCTCTCAAGATGGGTTGTTGCTGAATGGGAAAGAAGCGAAAGCGATAACTCCTCGAAGGAAATATATGAAGCTCTTATTCAAATCGTTGCAGAAGATAAAATAGGAGTTATGGCAGCTATTACCGCAGCTCTTGCAGATATGAAGGTGTCTATTTCTCAAATAAACACACAAGCGCTTAAAAACGGTGATATGGCAATTAATCTTCTGATTGGTTGTAAGAATACATCTCATTACTCCGCCATCGTATCACGTCTAAAATCTATTTGTGCTGTTATATCCGTTTCACGCGGATTCACTAGCTAAAGAGGATTCATTTTACTATGATTGCTGTTATACAAAGAATTAATCACGCTACGGTTTATTCGGAAGAGAAACCTTGCGCAAAAGTCGGCAAAGGTCTTTATATATTGCTTGGTGTTCACAAAAATGATGAAAATAAAGATGCTGAGCTTCTCGCTGAAAAAATTTCAAAGCTGCGTATTTTTTCAGATGAAAACGGGAAACTCAATCTCTCGATTGTCGATATCAACGGCGAAGCAATAGTCGTGTCAAACTTCACACTCAACGCCAACTATTCGCACGGAAACCGTCCGGACTTTTTCGATAGTGCACCTCCCGATGCTGCAAATGACTTATATCAATATTTTGTCAGCTGTCTTAACAAAAAAGTCGCTAATTGCCAAACAGGAAGGTTCGGTACGCATATGCGCACCGAGCTATCCACCGATGGACCGGTAACTATTCTGATGAATTCAGACCTTTTGAAAGGTAAGAAGAACATATGATACTTCGTACTGACGGTAACATTAACAGATATTATGTACAAACTCTTTGCATGGTTTTCTTTCCCGGAGCAACTTTCGGAGAAAACGAAGAATCAATGGAGGGAGTTCCGGAAGTAAGCGTAAGCGTATATGAAGAAGCAGGAACTTCCGTAACTGCTTACGTATCAATAAAACTCAACGATAAGGTATGCGAAGCAACCGAAACCGTTTCCTTGCAGGAAGAAATGAATATTGCAACACATTCTTCCATAGCGGTTGGACGTGCGCTTTTTGCAGCAGGAAAAGAGCTGCTTGGATATATTCCGCCGTGGGGTATTTTAACGGGTGTAAGACCTGCTAAAGTAGCAGCATCGCTACTTTATAACGGTAACGGTATATTAAAAAGCAAAAGAATTTTAAGAGACGAATACTTTTTAAATCCTCAAAAAGCAGCTCTTGCGGTTTCTGTTGCCTCAAATGAAATTAAGCTTATAAGGAAGCTGGAAAAAAACACTTGCTCCCTTTATATTTCTATACCTTTTTGTCCAACAAGATGCGCTTACTGCAGCTTTGTTTCATATACGACACCTCGCCTTCTTTCTATGATCGACGAATACATTGATGCACTCGAAAAAGAACTCGACTCAGTATTCAAAACCATAAGCTTTCTCAACATGAAAGTTACAAGCGTCTATATTGGCGGTGGCACTCCCACGACCTTAAATCCATCACAGCTTAAGCGTTTGCTCAAAAAAATTAACGAGCATATTCAAGTTTCAGAACTGCGTGAGTTTACACTTGAAGCAGGAAGACCTGATACAATAACAAAAGAAAAGCTGGATATTGCCGTAAAATACGGAGTTACACGCGTGAGTGTTAATCCACAAACTCTTAACGATGATGTTCTGAAAGAGATAGGACGTAGGCATTCAGTAGAGGATTTCTACAAGGCATATGCAATTGCTAAAGAAAGCGGTGTCAGAGATATTAATGTAGATTTAATAGCCGGACTACCGGGTGATGACTTCAAAAGCTTCTCGGAAACCGTTGATAAAATCATAGAGCTGCGTCCAAGCAATATTACTGTACATACTTTCTGTGTAAAAAAGGCGGCAGATGTTCTAAAAAACAACTCGCATATCTACTCATTACCCGGCACAGAAGCAAATAAAGGCGTTTCCTATTCTCAGCTAAAAGCAAAATTTGCCGGATATAAGCCATATTATATGTACCGCCAAAAAAATACAATAGGCAACCTTGAAAATGTCGGTTTCGCCATCGAAGGTCACGAAAGCATCTATAACGTCTTGATGATGGAGGAGGTGCAAACTATCTTTGCTGTCGGTGCAGGTGCTGTTACCAAGCTTGTAGATTACAAAAATCCAAAGGTTGGACTTACACGAATAAAAAGAATTTTTAATCAAAAATATCCTTATGAATATCTTCGTGCATCAAAGGAAGAAGCACAAGGCCCTAAAAAACCGCTTATAGATGCAGTGAAAGAATTTTTTGATATCGCTGAAACTTAATTTAATATTTTAAGGAATTCGTTAATATACTGTGTTAACGAATTCTTTTTTATTAGGGTAAAAAGCATGAAATTTAACAAAAAAGTTATAAGCGGTGCGCTTTCTTTAACAATATCAGGATTGCTAGTCAAAGTCTTGGGATTGATTTATAAAATTCCTCTATCATATATCCTAACAGAAGAAGGAATGAGCTATTTCAATTCCGCTTATACCGTTTATACCTTTTTCTACATAGTCTGTACTGCCGGAATCCCAAAAGCAATATCGATTTTAACATCAGAGGCAGAAAGCGATGGTGACAGGGAAAAGGTTAAAATAATATATCGGACTTCATTTACGTTCTTTTTCCTATTTGGTGCTTTAACCACTTTTATATTTATATTTTTATGTCCGATATTATCCAAATCAATTGGTAACTCAAATGCGTTTTTGACCATGCTGTCCGTAGCGCCTTCTATATTCTTCGTATGCTCATCAGGAGTAATGAGAGGTTATTATAGCGGCACTCTCAACTTTGTTCCTATAGCAATATCTGAGTTGATTTCGGGAGTAATACGTTTAATTCTAGGCACATCGCTTGCTTTTATCGGCAATGGAATAGGACTTGATTTTCCAGCACTTTCCGCACTCACAATGCTAGGAACGACAATCGGCTCTTTCTTTGGATTTGCATATTTATTATTAACCAAAAAATCGATAAAAAGTACATATAATTCGAAGCAGAACAATACATTTTTTAATCTTGAGATTGCTAAAAAAATATTGCTGATTGCCATTCCCCTCACTCTCACAGCTGCAATAGGAAGTATAGGAAATATAATTGATATGGCGATAATTATAAGACGTCTGCTATCATCCGATTACTCCGAGCTTCAAGCGGGAATACTCTACGGTAATTATACAACTCTCGTTATACCAATGTTGAATTTGGCAGGTACATTAATTGCGCCCGTCTCGGCGGTACTTTTGCCGATAATTTCAAAAACAACCGTAAAAAATAACGACAAATACTTATCTGGAGGAATAAGCACAACAATAAAGCTGATTTTATTTGTAACCACACCTCTTTCCGTTCTGTTTTTTTGCGCATCCAGGGAAGTGTTGATGATTTTATTTGAAAAGGGAAGCGCAATTTTGGGTGCGCCAATGCTGACCCTTATTTCTCCCGGAATTGCACTTGTCGCGTTACTTTCCGTCATCAATACAGCACTTGAGGGAATTGGAAAAGTAAAAATACCTTTGATTTCACTTACTGTTGGCTCAATTTCAAAAATAGTTTTAACTTACTTTTTCGTCGGCTCTCAGGTATTCGGAATTTTAGGTGCTTCTATTGCTACCGTGTTATCATATTCTATCAGCATTATGATATCATGCTTCTATCTTCATAAAGACAAAAATATACAGCTGCAGCTTCATAAGTGCGCTTTACCGTCACTTCTTTCTGCTCTGGCAGCAGGTACAATAATTTATTTCTTAAAGACCCTATTTGATATACAAACACGCCTTGCATCTTTAATCCTTGTATGCACTTTTGGTTTAATTTACATATTTTTTTACACACTTTTCTCAATTAGACAGCTTAAAAATTGTCATTTTTTGTCAAAATATACAAAAAAACGCAATATTGATTATAAATAAAGCCGAATTATATTATAAATTGTATCAAAATCAGCGCATAACCCTTGAAAACGTTGGTAATGCTTGTTATAATAGTAATATATTTTTTTTGAAAGGATGTTTAACATGAATAAGACAGATCTTGTAAATGTAGTTGCTCAAGAAACAAGCGTATCCAAGAAGGAGGTTGATGCTGTAGTTTCTGCTGCGGTTGACGCAATCGTTAACGCACTTAAGGCAGGCGATAAAGTTCAGCTCATTGGCTTCGGTTCTTTCGAAGTTAAGGCTACTGCTGAAAGAGAAGGCCGTAACCCCAAAACAGGTGAGGTTATCAAAATTGCAGCTGCAAAGAAGCCCGTTTTCACCGCTTCCAAGGTTCTTAAAGACGAAGTTAACGCGTAAGATTGATGCGTCTTGACAAGTTTTTGAAGGTTTCACGGCTTATCAAACGCCGCACAGTCGCAAATGAAGCTTGTGACACCTCACGTATATCAGTAAACGGAAAATCGGCTAAGGCATCATACAATGTTAAGCTCGGCGATATTATCACTATAGCTTTCGGGCAAAAATCCCTTTCGGTTCGTGTTTTGGAAATTAAGGAAACAACCAAAAAAACAGAATCGCAAGGAATGTATGAGGTTATTTCAGAATCTTAGTCATAATAGAGATAAACAATGCATATTCTTTACCAGAATACGCATTGTTTTCTTTTTTTGGGGGATTTATGGATAACGTTTTAAAGAAAAAACAAACTGTTGTTTTAGAAAACCGCCACCGCCTAGTTATTGATTCGGTTATCAACGTAAAAAGCTTCAATGATGACTATTTGATAATAAACACAGAGCTTGGTGAAATATGTGTAGAAGGTAAGGAGCTAAAAATAGAAGAGCTTTTGCAGGAAAACGGAAAAATACTGATTACGGGAGAGATAAGCGGATTTTTCTACAACGAAGAAAAGGCAAATAAAGGTATTTTTTCAAAAATTTTTAAATGAAGTATTTTAGTATATTCGATATTATAACTGCTGTCAGCACAAGCTTTGTATTGGGTATAATTTTTGCGTCCTTATACCTTTCATTTGAGAGAATATTTTATTCGACATTAAAGCTCCTTTATACTCCGATATGGATAATAAAAAGTGATTTCCCAATTAATAAATCTGAGGTTCTTGCACGTGCAAATGAGGAAATCACACCTTCAGATAAAAGAATTCTAAAGAATATTCTCGACTGCTTAATCTTTCTTTTCTTTGCACTTTGTTATATATTGCTTATTTATATCGTCCTAGACGGCATATTTCGCTTATACACGCTATTTTTTTTAATTTTAGGGTATTTAATCGGCTCTAAAAGTATCGCCCTTTATTCAAAAAAAATTCTCGGATATATCTATTTCGCTCTCGAAGTTTGTTTTATTTATATCCTTTATTCGCTTATACATCCGCTAAGGTTTGTTATATCAAAAATCATAAATACACTCAATTATGTAATAACTCCGATACGCAGAAAATTTATTCTTCACCGTTCCTTTTCACTTTGTAAAACTAAACAAAAGAATATAGCGGAATTTTTGAAAAAAAATTTCCAATAATCGCTTTTATTACCTGTCAAAAACTGAGAATTTTGCTTGACATATCGCGCACATGATGATAAAATATATATAGAATACGTCCTTTTTCTTTTTTTCGACTCTAAGATTTATTTATAATATACGCAAGGAGGGGTACAAAATGGAGCATAATGAACTTGCGTCATATTATTTTCATCAAGGCACTAACTTCACTGCCTACGATTACCTTGGATGTCATAAAGTGAAAAAGGGCGAAAATTATTTTTATACATTCAGAACATGGGCACCCGGCGCTGACAGAGTAGGCATTGTCTCGGATTTTTTTGGCTGGTCAAGTCCGGTATATATGTCACGGGTAACTGCAAACGGAATATGGGAATTCACCTATAAATCCAAGCAGTCTCTCGATGGACAGGCGTATAAATATTCAATAGAAAGGTATGGGAAATCCTTTCTTAAGGCAGACCCTTATGCTTTCTATTCAAAAGGAGGCGCCGACGGAGCATCTATAATTTTCCTTGATACAAAATTCAAATGGCAGGATAAACCGTATCTATCTCAAAGAAAGAAAAATATTCGAAATAAATCAGGTTATTTATCTACCCCGATAAATATATATGAGGTACATCTTGGAAGCTTTATACGTCACAGCGAAGATAATTCGTACTATTCATATCGAGAAATAGCTCCTCTCTTGGTTTCGTATATTAAGTATATGGGATATACCCACGTTGAATTTCTCCCAATTGCCGAACATCCCTTCGATGGCTCTTGGGGATATCAGGTTGGAGCTTTTTACGCCCCCACCTCACGCTTTGGAAATCCTGATGACTTCCGATATTTAATAAACGAATTGCACAAAAACGGTATCGGTGTCATAATCGACTGGGTACCCGCTCATTTTCCTAAGGACGCATGGGGACTTTACGAATTCGACGGTGGGCCTTTATATGAATATCAGGGAGATGACCGCAAGGAGTCGGAAACTTGGGGAACAAGATTTTTTGACCTAGGCAGAGAAGAGGTTCAATCTTTCCTTATATCTAACGCACTCTATTTTTTCCGCGAATTTCATGTAGACGGTTTGCGCGTTGACGCAGTTGCTTCAATGCTTTATCTTGATTATGATAGAGCACCGGGAAAATGGATACCTAACAGCATGGGCGGACGCGAAAACCTTGAAGCAATCGCTTTTTTCCAAAAGTTAAATACACAAATCTACTCTGAATTTCCCGAAGCTCTTATGATTGCAGAGGAATCAGGCACTTACGGTGGAATTACAAGGCCGGTTTACGAAGGCGGACTTGGATTTAACCTTAAGTGGAATATGGGATTTGCGAACGATTTTTACGATTATTTAAAGTCCGACCCACTATATCGCAAGGACAAGCATAAAGCACTTAATTTTCCAATACTTTATGCGTTTACAGAAAAATTTGTCCTGCCCGTTTCTCACGACGAGGTTGTGCATGGAAAGCTTTCATTAATCGATAAAATGTTTGGAAAATACGAAGATAAATTTAAGCAGATGCGTTCAGCATTGCTTTTAATGATGACATTTCCAGGTAAAAAGCTCTTATTCATGGGCACCGAATTTGCACAGTTCAGAGAGTGGGATTATGAAAACTCGCTTGAATGGTTTATGCTTGATTATCCCAACCACAAAGCCATGAGAGAATACGTCAAATCACTTAACAGATTTTATCTGGAAACCCCCGAGCTTTGGGAAATTGATTTTGAATACAAGGGATTTGAGTGGATTTTATCAGATGAATCAGATAAAAATACCGTAGCATATAAACGTTACGATACTTCGGGAAACTCGATTATCATAGCAATTAATTTTTCAGGCATAACACAAACCATTAACATTCCTACAGTCAAAACCTGCAGTTTAAGTCCCATATTTTTAACAGAATCAGAAAACCCTACATTTAATATTTACAAATCAGAACCAAATGCGGATTTTACCGAAATAACTCTACCCGCATTTTATGGAGCTATATTTGTTGAAAAAAATAAAAAGATTAAAATAAAAATCTGAGGAGAATTATAATATGTACTGTAAAAAAGAGTGTATAGCAATGTTGCTTGCGGGCGGTCAGGGCTCAAGACTTTATGACCTAACCAAACAAACAGCAAAACCGGCAGTATCCTTTGGAGGTAAATATAAAATTATAGATTTTCCTTTGTCCAACTGCATAAATTCGGGCATAGATACGGTAGGTGTTCTTACACAATATCAACCCCTTGCACTTAATGAATATATTGGCAACGGAGAGCCGTGGGATCTTGACCGCTTTCGCGGCGGATTAACCCTTTTACCGCCATATCAGGGTAATAAAACATCTGATTGGTATAAAGGTACTGCAAACGCAATTTATCAGAATATAGACTTTATAAAGCAATATAACCCTGAATATGTTCTTATACTTTCAGGTGACCATATATACCGTATGGATTACTCTAAAATGCTTCAGCAGCATAAACAGACAGGTGCTGCATGTACGGTTGCAACAATCACAGTTCCTATGGAAGAGGCGTCCAGATTCGGTATCTGCAACACTACAAAGTCTGGTGCAATATACGAATTTGAAGAAAAACCGAAAAAACCTAAATCAGACCAAGCGTCAATGGGTATTTACATATTCAATACCAAAATCCTTATCGAATATCTTGAAATTGATGAATCCGATGAAAACTCAAACAATGATTTTGGCAAAAATATAATCCCAAATCTTCTTAACAACGGGGAAAAGCTATATTCCTATAAATTTGATGGATATTGGAAGGACGTTGGTACTATTTCTTCGCTATGGGAATCAAATATGGACCTTATCGGCGAAAACCCAACACTCAACATATCTGATTTGAATTTCAGAATTTTCTCAAGAAATTTTGCAAGACCCCCGCAGTTTATAGGAAAAACAGCATACATTCACGATTCTTTTATCTCAGAGGGCTGCAAAATCTTCGGTTCGGTTGAGAATTCCGTGCTTTCCGGCGGCGTAATTATCGAAGAGGGCGCAGTTGTTAAAAACTCTGTCATTATGGATGATGTCGTAATTAAAAAGGGTGCTAAGATTAATTTTGCAATAGTAGATTCAGATTCCGTAATCGGTGAGAATGCAAAAGTAAGCATGGATAACCCGTCCAAAGAAAATATCATAGTAATTGCAAAGGGCACAAATGTTCCCAAAGCAGCTGTTAAGAATAAGTAAGGAGGTAATTAAAATGCCTATCAGTGCAGCAGGTATTATTTTTTCAAGTCTTAACGAGAACACCCTCTCCAGATTAACCGCAGACAGAACAGTGGCAGCGATTCCTTTTTCCTGCCGTTACAGACTTATCGACTTTTGTCTTTCAAATTTGGTAAATGCAAATATTACCAATATAAATATCGTCGCAAATTATAATTATCGCTCCTTGCTTGAACATATAGGAAGCGGTAAAGATTGGGACCTTGCAAGACGAACAGGCGGTATTAATTTTATTTCTCCTTACCAAACAGCTTATGCTTCAAATATAAAGATGTTTTCCACTCATATGGAAGCAATTCTTAATATGAAAGAATATATCGGTGAAATTAAAGAAGACTACGTAATTCTCATGGATACCGATAATGTCTTGAATATAGACCTTTCCGAAGTTATTAAAACCCACGAAGAAACCGGAGCTTCCGTGACCTTCGTTACAAATTTGGCGTCAGCAGATTATAGTTCAAAAACACCGAGAATGATGCTCTCGTCCGTAGGAACTAAGGTCACTGACATCGTTTTGAGCAGTTCATATGTGCCAAATAATCCCGAAATTTCACTCGGCATCATAGTAATGAAGACTCCTCACTTACGAAGAATGATAGAAGAGGCAGAGGCATATTCTATTAATAGTCTTACCTCAATGTTCATATCAAGCTTCAAAAAGGAAAATTACAGAACGTATTGCTACAACGGATACGTAGCTTCCGTTTCAAGCTTCTTAGACTATTACAAATGTTCTATGGAGTTGGTTAATTCCTACGAAGCACGCGACTCTCTTCTCGGAAAAAAGCAGTTCCCAATATTCACCCGTGTACACAACTCTTATCCCGTTTCCTACAGAGCCGGCTCAAAGGTTGGAAATTCAATGCTCGCTGACGAATGCGTCATAGAGGGAACAGTAATTAATTCCGTACTCTTCAGAGGGGTTCACGTCGCAAAAGGTGCGGTGGTAAGAAATTCTGTTCTCTTCCACGGCACTCACATTGACAAAAATGCCGAACTTAACTGCATAGTTACCGACAAAGATGTCCACATAACAGAAAATGTGAAGCTTTCCGGAAATGAAAATATGCCTTTCTATATACAAAAGGGACGAAAAGTCTGATATTAACGGGAGATTTATATGAAAATTCTATATGTCTCAAGCGAAGCTGCTCCATACGCCGCAAGCGGCGGTCTTGGCGACGTAATGGGCGCTTTACCTAAATCCATTACAGCGTGTGATAATTCAATTTCTGCAGAAGTAATAATTCCGCTTTATGACTCAATAAGACAAATATATAGAAATCGCTTTGAAAAGGTTATAGATATATCATTCAACCTCTCCTGGCGCTCTACGGGTGCTACCGTATATAAGCTTTCAGAAAATAATGTTACTTACTATTTTGTCGAGAATCATTATTATTTTGAAAGAGGACGGCTGTACGGCGAATGGGATGACGGGGAAAGATTTGCATTTTTTTCAACCGCAGTTATTGAATTTATGCTAGCAACAAATAATATTCCCGACGTTCTTCATGCTAACGACTGGCAAACAGCGCTAACTGTTATTTATCTAAAAACCAAATACAAAGATAATAAAAAGCTTTCCTCGATTAAAACTCTATACACTATTCATAATATAGAATATCAGGGAAAATATGATAGCGCAATTTTAGGTGATGTTTTCGCGCTTGATGAAAAGTTTTTACCAAGCGTTGAATATGACGGTTGCATAAATCTTATGAAAGGCGCAATTACACTATCTGATTACGTTTCTACCGTCAGTCCCAATTACGCCCATGAATTGAAACATAGCTTTTTTGCATTCGGACTCCAGGATATTATCAAGGCAAACGGCAACAAGCTTGTCGGTGTAATTAACGGAATTGATTATTCCTATTTTTCTCCCGACAAAGGCGGAGAAATTTACGCATCCTATTCAAAAGCGCGTATTCCCTCAGGAAAAGCAAAAAACAAAACTGCACTTCAAAGAGAAATAGGTCTCACTGTATCAGAAAAAACACCGCTTATTGCAATGATAACCCGTCTTACAGACGGCAAGGGAATCGACCTTGTAACTCATATAATTGATGAATTGCTTGCCGAGAATGTACAACTCGTAATTCTTGGAACAGGTGATGCAAAATACGAACAGCTCCTCGCATCAAAATCAAAAGAGCATAATAACTTTCGTGCGCTGATTAAATTTGACAGGGCGCTGTCAAAAAAGATATATGCAGCTGCGGATATTTTTCTCATGCCTTCAAAAAGTGAGCCATGCGGACTTGCTCAAATGATTGCCACTTCATATGCAACAATTCCTGTCGTACGCGCAGTAGGCGGTTTGTTTGATACAATCAAACCCTACGGAGATGAGAACTCAAATGGCTTTACCTTCAACAACTATAATGCTCATGAGCTTCTTTTCACATTAAAAAATGCAATCAACCTGTACAAAAACACACAAGAATGGCAAAAATTAAGGTTAAGAGCAATTAACTCCGACTTTTCTTGGAACAATTCTGCCGCGAAATATATAGCTATTTATAAAAATTTATTTAATTAACAGGAAGAAATTAACAAATGTCTAATACCACCGCAAACACTTCAGCTGCCGGAATTAAAAACCCGGTTTCCAAACATGAGCTCAAAGAAAGAATTGAATCAAAGCTAATAATACGAGGTGTCGTTAATCCTGACAGTGCAACAGACGAACAGCTTTATTTTGCAACTGTAGCAGCAGTCAAGGATATCATGGTTGAGCACCGAAATGAATTTAAAAAGCGCATAAAAGCAACAGGTGCTAAGAAAATATACTACTTATGCATGGAATTTCTTGTCGGCCGTTCACTTATGAATGACAGCGTTAATCTCGGTATATATCAGGATTTATGTGAAGTTCTCTCGGAATTTGGCTCTTCCTTTGATAAAATATACTCTGTTGAGGTAGACCCCGGTCTTGGCAACGGCGGACTTGGACGCCTTGCTGCCTGTTTCATGGATTCACTAGCGGCGCTTGACTATGCTGCAAACGGTTATTCATTGCTTTATGAAACCGGCTTATTCCGCCAGAAAATACTTGACGGAGAGCAAATTGAACTTCCTGATGAGTGGCTTGGTACAGGAGGTGCTTGGCTTATTCCCCACCCCGAGCAATCTCTTTCTATCCGCTTTGGCGGAAAGCTTGAGGAAAAATGGGAAAACGGCTCACTTAAAATTTCCAATTATGAATACGATGAGGTTAAAGCGGTACCATATGACCTTCTTATCCCCGGAACAGTTACAGATGCTGTTAATAAAATACGCCTTTGGAGAGCTCGTCCCGCGCAATCTGCAATCATTGGTTATAATACAACGCAAAGTTCTTATGTTAAAAATCTCTCTGAAAGCACTAATGCTGAAATAATTACAAAGCAACTCTATCCTAAGGATGATTATGACGAGGGCAAACTTTTGCGCCTTACGCAACAATATTTCCTTGTTTCTGCGTCTTTGCAGAGTATTATAAGTGATTATTTTGCAGAAAGAGGTTCGCTTCTTGGATTTGAAGATAACGTTTCCATCCATATAAATGATACTCATCCCGCGCTTTGCATCCCCGAGCTGATGAGAATTTTGATGGATGTATATTCTTACTCATGGGAAGATGCATGGAGTGTAGTCGTTAAAACTATATCATACACAAATCACACAGTTCTTCCGGAAGCACTCGAATGCTGGCGCGTTGACCTTTTCGCAATGAAGCTGCCGAGAATTTACAATATCGTCAATGAAATAAATAAAAGATTTACACAAGACCTTTGGAATCTTTATCCCGGAGACTGGGACAGAATTTCCAGAATGGCAATAGTCGCCTACAATCAGGTTAGAATGGCCAATCTTTCGGTTGTCGGCTCTCACACAGTTAACGGTGTATCAAAGCTACACAGTGACATTCTTAAGAAAACAATATTCCACGATTTTTACAAAATGACCCCGTGGAAATTTACTAATGTCACAAACGGTGTAGTTCACCGCAGATGGCTCAATAATGCAAATCCCGCTCTTTCAAAATTCCTTGATGAGCTCATCGGCTCCGATTTCAGAGAAGATGCCTCACATCTTATCAAGCTGGCAAATTATAAGGACGACACCAATGTTCTCGATAGAATAAGTGAAATCAAACGCTTTAACAAAGAAACCTTTGCTTATTATGCATACAATAAATCAGGGCAGAGAATAGACCCTGATTCTATCTTTGACGTTCAAATTAAGCGTATGCACGAATATAAGCGACAGCTTTTGAACGTTATGAAAATCATAGCACTCTACAATGAGCTGCTTGAAAATCCCAATGCTGATATCCCTCCGCAAACATTTATATTCGGATGCAAGGCAGCTCCCGGATATGCAATGGCAAAGAAAATTATTAAGCTTATCTGGTTCCTTTCCGAAGAATTGCAGAGAAACCCAATCACCAGAGACCGTCTTAAGATTATTTTTATGGAGGATTATAACGTTTCTGTAGCAGAAGTCCTCATTCCATCGGCTGATATATCCGAGCAAATCTCTCTTGCCGGTAAAGAGGCGAGCGGCACCGGCTGGATGAAGCTTATGATGAACGGTGCTATCACTCTTGGAACGCTCGACGGTGCAAACATTGAAATACTCGAAGCTGTAGGAAAAGAAAATATATATATTTTCGGTATGAATACCCATGAGGTTGACGAGCTTTGGAGAAACGGATATGCTTCCCGTAATTATTATCATTCATCGCCAACTCTTGCAAAGGTTGTTAACAGATTTAATTCTCCAATTGGTCGTCAGGATTTTTCACACATCTGTGACTACCTGATAAACGGCGGAGGAAATGCTGTTTCAGACCCATTTATGTGCCTTGCTGATTTCGATTCTTATCTTCACGCTTACAAATCTGCCATATCAAATTACTCTAATAAAACAGATTGGTCTAAGAAATCACTGATGAATACTGCCACCAGCGGTGTATTCGCTTCGGATAACAGCATAAGAACCTACGCAAATGAAATATGGCATGCTCTACCGGTTAAAAATTCATGCAAAAACCAATAAAACAGGGAAAGGCATAATAAAGTGCATCCTTTTAAGATTTCTGCGCCCGAAGCACTCGGGCGCAGCGGCAAAGTTTTTTTTACAACCAATAACAAAGACGATTCATCTTTGGCTTTTGATGTAAAGACAAGTACAAATATAAGATTATACGTACCAAGAGAAATCGGAGTACGAGTGGTAAATGCCGTTTTCGAATCCGATTTTTCCAAAGAAAAATTTATATTTAATCTATATTGGACAAAGCAAGAAAAAAGTTACGATATTTACGAAACACCGATAAAACTAAATATGCTCGGCACAGGACTGTACTTTTTCTATTTCGAGCTTGAATCTCTTATCGGAAAAATATATGCTGAAAAATCAAAAACAAGTGTTATCTTTTCGCAAATAAAAGGAAGCCACCCACGCTTTCAGCTAACTGTATACGATTTCGGAACAAATACCGAAGAATCGGCTGCAGGCGGTGTTATATATCACGTTTTTGTGGACCGATTTAGAAAAGCCGAACCCATACGAGTAAGAGAAAATTGCGTTTTTGTTTCTGACTGGGAAGCTCCTTTGCCCGAATATCCTAAATATCCCGGTGCACCGATAAAAAATAATTATTTTTACGGCGGAAATCTCTACGGGGTAATCGAAAAGCTTGATTACTTTTATTCATTAGGCGTAAATTTAATCTATTTAAGCCCGATATTTGATTCGGTTTCAAATCACAAATACGATACATCGGATTATATGAAGGTTGATGAGGCATTTGGCTCATCCGAAGCCCTAGAGTCGCTAATTGAAAAAGCAAGAGAATACGGTATTGAAATAATACTCGACGGTGTATTCAATCATACAGGTGCCGACAGTGTCTACTTTAACAAATTTTCGCACTGCGACTCACTTGGGGCATATCAGTCACAAAATTCACCATTTTACTCCTGGTATGAATTTCAATCCTTTCCTAACAAATATACTTCTTGGTGGGGAATTGAAATTCTGCCAAGAATTAACCCGGATAATTACAGTTGCAGAAACTTTTTTACAGGCGATAACGGAGTAATCGACAAATACGCAAAAATGGGTATCAAGGGTTTTCGCCTTGACGTAGCAGACGAGTTATCGGATGATTTTATAAAGTCCATAAAATCGCGTCTAAAGCTACATAATACCTCCGCACTGCTATATGGTGAAGTGTGGGAGGATGCGTCTAACAAAATCGCTTACGGTAAGAGAAAAAAGTACTATCTTGGCAGTGAGCTTGATGCTGTCATGAACTACCCATTGCGAAATGGAATTATTTCATATTTAAAATCAAAAAAGACAGATGAACTTTCTTATGCGCTTACCGATATAATCAATCATGCACCAAAAAGAGTTCGCAACCTTCAAATGAATATCATTGGTACACATGATACAGAGCGCATTTTAACCGTTCTCGGCGCAGAAGATTCCTTTGGCAAAGATAATTCATATTTATATTCAAAACGAATGTCAAAGGACGAATATCACCTCGCGAAAACGCGTCTTATTGCAGCATATACAATACTGGCAACACTTCCCGGTATTCCTGCAATTTACTACGGTGACGAAGCAGGTGTAGAGGGGTATAGCGACCCTTTTAACAGAACAACTTATCCTTGGGGCAAGGAAGACAGAGATATTCTTAACCATTACAAAAAAATCGGTAGAATAAGACGCGAAAATCATATATATAAGGCAGCGAATTTTATTCTTCACACTTTAACCTCCGATGTTCTTATTTTCTCGCGTTATGATAATAAAGAATCATTCATTACAGTGTTCAACAATTCGAACTGCAATCTTAATATACATTTTAACAATAGAGCAAAATCACTTCTTAGTGATACAAGCTTTTCATCAACTGTTATTCCTCCTCTGGGAACTGATATAATTAAAATTAAGAGAAACAGCACCTTAACTTACGAAAAAACAAAATAACTTTAAGAAAAGCAGAAATATTATGACATTTACATTAATCGGTATGCCGGGATCAGGAAAATCCTGTATGGGACGGGCAATTTCAGGAAAATTGAAAATGAAAAACATCGACGCAGATAAGCTGATAGAAAAAACGGTTGGCAAGCCCCTGCAAGAATATATCGACGAGTACGGTAAGGATGAATTCAAAAAAATAGAAGAAAAGGTCCTTTTGTCGATAAAAGATGATAACGTTATCATTTCCACGGGCGGTAGCGCTGTCTACAGCGAAGCGGCAATGAATCACTTCCGTTCCATAGGTAAAACAATTTATCTTTACATCAGTTTCGATACAATGATAAAGCGCCTCGGAGATTTCGGAAAACGCGGCATAGTTATGCGCGATGACCAAACTATACGAGACGTATACAACGAAAGGGTAGAGCTGTATAAGAAATACGCAGATATTACAATAAACTGTGACGGCACTTCGTATTCAAAATACCGCGCAAAAGTAATCGCAGCCATCGAAGATGCTAAAATGAAAATTTAATAAATCTTTAAGGTCGCTTTCGGCAATTCGAAAGCGACCTGTTTATACGTATTTGTTTGCAATGTATTTTACCGATTTATAGAACAAATCAGTTTCTTTCTTCTTGTTCATGTATGAAAGACTGACTCTGACTGTTCCTTTGTCAAGTGTTCCATTTGCCTCATGCGCAAGGGGAGCACAATGCAATCCGCTCCTTGTGCATATCCCAACATTATCAAGCTCTTCTGATATAACAGAGCATGGCACACCCACGATATTAAATGAAACAATCCCGTTTCCGTATTCGTAAAGAACCGCATTCGGTATGCCGCGTAGCATGTCAGCAATTCTTTCTGTTAATTGGGAAATTTTATTTTCTATTTCATATATCCCAATCTTTTCTATATATTTTATTCCTGACAGAATTGATATAATAGCAGGAGATGAGAGTGTTCCCGGTTCAAATCTTTCCGGCAACAACGAAGGCATTGACATTTCTTTTGAATCGCTTCCGCTCCCGCCCTCAATAATGCTCTCTCTAAAAGCTTCATCCTTAAAGCAAATTATTCCTGCCCCCTGTATGCCAAAAAGTCCCTTGTGTGACGGTGCGCAAAGCGCAGAGTATTCTATATCGCTTAAATCAAGTTTTTTATGCCCAAGAATTTGAGACGCATCTAATATAAGCTTTAATTTATGCTTTTTAGCTATATCCGAAAGTATTTTTATAGAAATTTCTCGTCCTATAACATTTGATGCAAGAGTGCAAATTATACATTTTGTTTTTTTGTTAAGCTTGCTTTCAATTTCTTTTTCGATATCGTCGCTCGTATCAAAAATTGAATATGAAACGTTTTTGTGTCTTGAAAGCGCCCCTACCGGTCTTCTGACGGCATTGTGCTCCATATCTGAAATCAATACGTGAGAATCATCCTCAACCGATGTTTTAATTGCAATATTCAAAGCATATGTTGCATTTTGTATAAATACAATTTTTTCCGGAGCGCCAGTACCTAAAAACGAAGAAATTTTCTCTCGAGTTTCATATATTGCCTCGCTTGTTTTGACAGAAAGGCGATGCGCCCCTCGGCCGGGATTTCCGCAGTATTTTTCTATGCACCGACGCACATCCGAAATCACACATTTTGGCTTAGGAAAGGTCGTTGCGGCATTATCAAAATAAATCATATTTGCTTATATTTCGAAAAACAGAATATTCTATGCCGTTATTCCGGAGCAGAGCAATTACGTCATAAAATTGATTTTCACTAAATACAATACCGTATTGGCATCCCCTATCATTTGGGGATGAAGCTGTTTTTATGAGCTTTGTCTTGATGCCTGAGCGCTCTATAAGCCGCCTCGCCTTTATTGCATAGGTTACAGAACCTACACCGACTGTTATCGTCCTCAAGTACTAACTCCTCCTTGCATTTGATACATTCAAATGCAATAACAGTATATGATAATTTACTTATAGTTGCCAAAAACTGTCGTTTTGGGGTAGACTTTTCTAAAATTTTGTGTTATACTATCTCTATAAAAATATAGGAACAATTATGAATGTTATAAAATTCAAACCGGTACTGCCTTTCGGTGCTACAACGTACGTTATAGAAAATGAAGGGCATATTGCCATAATAGACCCGACGGCAAGCTATGAAGCTGTGAAAAACACTTTTAATGACAAGGTTTCTTTTGACTACGTTATATTAACTCACGGTCATTTCGACCACATGCTCACAATTGATGAATGGAACGAAAAAAGCGAGGCAGAAATTCTTATAAGTAAGCGTGATGAATCATTTTTTCATGACTCAAACAAGAACTGTTATTCTACTTTTCTAGGCATCAATAAAACGTATTCAGGTAACTACCGCACCCTATCAGGCGCGGAAACAATCAAGCTTGGCACTCTCAATATTAAAGTTATCTCAACACCGGGGCACACCGAAGGTTCTATAACCCTTTTGGCAGATAATGCGGCATTCGTTGGTGACCTAATCGTAGCCGATTCTGTAGGCAGAACGGATTTGCCCGGAGGAAATTATTCAAAGCTTTTAGCTTCTCTTTGTACGCTATGTAAGCTTAATGATAATACAATCGTTTATCCGGGTCACGGCAACCCTTGTACAATTTTAGATATTAAATCAAGATAAAGGATACATTATGGAAGAGATTAAGAACAATTTTATTCATGATATTATTGACGAGGATTTGTCTAATAATCCCGAGCTTAAGATTCACACCCGTTTTCCACCCGAACCTAACGGATATCTTCATATTGGCTCTGCAAAGGCGATATGGATAAACTATACTACAGCGAAAAAATACGGCGGCTTATTCAATCTTCGCTATGATGATACAAACCCCTCTAAAGAAGATACAGAATATGTAGAAAGCATTTACAACGACCTTATGTGGCTCGGATGCGAGCCCAACGGCGGAATTTTCTACGGCTCTGACTACTTTGATAAGTGCTATGAATATGCAATAAAGCTTATCAAAGATAAAAAAGCATATGTATGCGACCTTAATGCCGATCAAATGCGTGAATATAGAGGAACTCTCACTACTCCCGGAAAGGATAGCCCCTACCGCAACAGAAGCGTAG
>JAZSJG010000089.1:0-10518 GCA_045534215.1 Eubacteriales bacterium | reverse complement strand
ACAGCACCGTAAGTATGGAAACGAACAAGCCCTGATACAAAACGGCAAAGCCGAGACCGTCAGAGAAGATACCATCCTTTGTATTGCGCGGCTTGCGGTTCATTATATCATCCTCGCTGGGCTCCATACCGAGAGCAAGAGCAGGAAGTGAGTCTGTAATAAGGTTTATCCAAAGAACGTGAACGGGACGAAGAATAGTAAATCCGAAAACAGTTGCAATGAAAATGCTTATGACCTCGCTGAGATTGGAGGACAAAAGGAATTGGATGGCTTTTCTTATGTTGTCGTAAATACGTCTGCCTTCTTCGACAGCTCCGACAATAGTGGCAAAGTTGTCGTCTGCCAAAACCATATCTGCGACATTTTTGGTTACGTCAGTTCCGGTGATACCCATGCCTACACCTATATCAGCACTCTTAATTGAGGGGGCATCGTTTACGCCGTCACCTGTCATTGCGGTAACGTATCCTGCCTTTCGCCAGGCATTAACAATTCTCGTCTTGTGCTCTGGCTGTACGCGTGCATAAACACTGATGCTTGAAAATTCCTTCTCGAATTGCTCGTCACTCATTTCATTAAGCTCAGAGCCAGTTATTGCACGTGTGCCTTCGGAAATAATGCCAAGCTCCTTAGCAATAGCAACCGCTGTATCAATGTGGTCACCGGTAATCATTATGGGACGAATTCCGGCATTTCGGCATTCAACAATAGCATCCTTGACCTCGGGACGAACAGGGTCTATCATGCCGCAAAGTCCGACAAAGCAAAGCTCGCACTCAAGATTTTGGGGCTCGTAGCTTTCCGGTGCGTTATCCCAAACCCTCATAGCACAGGCGAGGACACGGAGGGCCTTATCAGCCATTGTTTTATTTGCCGAAAGGATAGAAGCTTTATATTCTTCTGTCATCGGGACAAAAGCGCCATTCTTTAGGTACTTTGTACATTTTCCGATTATTACGTCGGGAGCACCCTTTGTGTACTGAATGTAATTGCCGTTCGCAGTATGAACGGTAGACATCATTTTTCTGCCTGAATCAAACGGTGCCTCACCGCATCTTGGATATTCCGCTTTTAGCTCATATTTTTTATTTCCAAGCTTGCTTGCCCAGGCAACGAGTGCAGATTCTGTCGGTTCGCCCGTTATGTTGCCATCCGTGTCGATTTCCGCGTCGCAGCAAAGCGCCATAGCCGTTGCAATCTGATGTTCGCTTTCACCAAAAAAGTCGACAACTGTCATCTTGTTTTGTGTGAGTGTACCCGTCTTGTCAGAGCATATAATCTGTGCGCAACCGAGTGTTTCAACAGCGGTAAGACGACGGATTATAGCATTTCTTTTCGACATATTTGTAACACCGATAGAAAGGACTACGGTAACAACTGCTGCAAGTCCCTCGGGAATGGCTGCAACCGCCAACGAAACGGCAACCATAAATGAGGGGAGTATAGTCTCGTTAAAGCTAAAGTTTCCTGCACGTATAAGCTGTACGCCGAAAACTATTACGCATATACCAAGAACGAGCCATGTAAGAATTTTAGAAAGCTGATTAAGCTTTTTTTGCAGTGGAGTATCTCCATCTTCTGCTGCCTGCAAAGCACCGGCAATCTTTCCCATTTCGGTATCCATACCCGTAGATGTAACTACAGCTTTGCCGCGCCCATAGACTACGGTAGAGCCCATATACAGCATGTTTTTTCGGTCACCGAGCGGAACGTCGCGCTCTCCGTCCTTAAGATTAATAATATCAATGAATTTAGTGACAGGCACCGACTCTCCTGTAAGAGCCGCTTCTTCAACTTTAAGACTCGCATTTTCAATAATTCTCGCATCTGCAGGAACAGCATCTCCTGCTTCAAGAAGAATTATATCACCGACAACTAAATCCTCACTGTGTATTACCAGTACCCGTCCGTCGCGTAAGACCTTTGATGTTGCACTTGACATCTCTTGCAGTGCCTCAATCGCCTTTTCGGCTTTGCTTTCTTGGTAAACACACAGCACTGCATTTATCACAACAACAGCAAGAATAATAATAACGTCAGTAAAGCTTTCATTCTCCATCACAGCAAGAACTCCGCTTATCAAAGCAGCAATAAGAAGAATGATAATCATAGGGTCTGTAAGCTGCTCAAGGAAACGGCGGAAAATGGATTTTCCCTTTGCCGCAGCAAGCTTGTTTTTTCCGTTTTCAAGAAGCCGCTTTTCAGCTTCAGCGGAACTCAGCCCTTCTTTTGAACTTTTTAGTTCGTGTAAGACACTTTCATTGTCTTCACAGTAGAATTTCATCGAATTCCCTCCACAAAAAATATATGAAAGAATTATATATCAAATTGTTGACTTTGTCAATAATTTATCAAACAAAATTAACATTTTGATATATTTTGTGCTATTATATTAAGAAATATTAACTGTAAGACTTGAAAATTTATACAATATGCGATTATTTTGTGAAGAATTTTGTAAAAAGTACTTTCTGATTTTGAAAATCAGAGTGAAGTTGATGTTTTGCTTTGCTGAAAGCTGATTTTTCTACCATTCTCAGGAGCTCCGTTTTCTCCTCTTTTTACTAAAGTAGCTTTTTCTATGTAAATATAATTTGAGCTGTGAGATGCACTGTATCCGAGTGTCACTCCGCTCTGAATACTGCCGTCGAAAAGAAAAGGATGGTAATCAACGTCATAATAACCCTTTGTCACAAAGAAAACAATGCCTTTAATCTCCCCGTCTATTTGTAAAAGGTGCTTTGAATTGTTTTGAGGGTCAATCTCGCAGTAATACCCAAAGGGGTGTCTGCTTGTGTAGCAACCGGCTCTGTCGTCATCGCTGTTATCATAGCGTGATTCTTCCGTACCCTCAATATAGAGCAGCTTGTCTTTTAGCTCTTCAGTGACGCGCTTAAGGGTATCTTCTGAAATTACACCGGGCTTTTTCTTTACATTAATGGTGTTACCGTTGATTTCTCCATTACAAACCAATATCTGTCCTGTAATATTCATTTTGGTGAACCTCGATTCTTTATGATTTAACTTATTTTACCATGACAAAACAGTGCTTGTCAATAAAAATAGAGCCCTCAGCATTCGAAAGCTCTGTTTTATTCCAATAAACGTGAAAAGTTGGCTAAAAATTTATAATTCGAACAAAAGGTGTCCGTTTTCTACCGTGGCTTCGCTCGACAAATTGGAATTTGTCTTTATAAATCAATGTTGATTTCGTATTTATCATCAATGAGTATATAGTTCACATTATACCTCTGTGTGAGGTGTAACACTTCTGCATTATCCGTCAATACGCTCTCTATTGTGCACCATTCATCATCCAAACGATTCTCAATGGCATTTGCATATTTCTTTATGTCAGCAAAGTGGTTTCTGATATATTCCTCACTCATTACGAGGCAGAAATATTTGATGTTTTCAAGATATTCGGAGTCGAAGTCCTTTTGCCAATCGAACGGAATATAGCAACCTTCAACAATTAAGTTCTGCTTATTCTCAATGGCAGTTTTAATCATCTCACGAACAATCGGCCACAAGTATGCAGTCAAATCGCTATCATCACTCATTGGTGTGAGTTCTGTATTCCCACTACGAATTAAACCCATTTTCAGATGGTCTATTGATAGATACGGATATTTATAATTTTCAAGTAATCTTTGAGCAAGTGCTGTTTTGCCTGTGTGCGATGCTCCTGTAATTAAAATAATCATTTCAATCATCCCGTCAAATTCTTATTTATCGGTTAGATTATATCATATTTTTGTGTATAAATCAAGGCGGAAGCATTGTATATCATCGATGATGCATCGCCTTGCGGTAATGATACAAGTGAAATATTCGGCACATGCCGAATGTGAAATAATTTTCTTGCGTAAATTGTGAAATATTGCTCCTTACAGTCGCAATGTGAAATGAAATTTGCCCACGTCCTCTTCAGCGAATATTTCACAGCGAAGCTATTTCACTTGCCGTTAAGGGCAAATTTTATTAAAAAAAGCACACATTGTCTTGGTAGACAAATGTGTGCTTTTTTCTGCCTTAAACGTGATAAAAGGTGTCTGAACACAGGTAAAAACGAACAAAAGGTGTCTGTTCTACTCTAACCGTGTTTTCTTTTGTTACATTTTCCCTTGAATATGCGAAATCAAAAAACATCCAAGCGGTGTAAGTGGAATGAAAATCCAAAACAGAATCTCCCACACATAACTGACATGATAAATAATTTCAGAAACTTGCGTATATTCACCGTGACTTCCGACATAATATGTGTTTGCCTCGCAATACCCAAGGGCGGCTGTACCACCTATGAAAACCGATAAGAGAAAAAATCCTGCTATAATAACGATTCCTATCGTATTCCAAATGGATAGAATCAAATTGGTTTTATTTTCTTTCACAGCTATACCTCCTATTATCGTTATTATTATATCAAAAAATCGCTTGTTTGTCAAATGATGCATCGCCTGCGGCGATATGATGTTTTTCGCTTCGCTCAAAATGATGTTGCTCCCGTTGGTCGCAATGATGCGATGTTTGCCCAAATGTGGCGAAGCCACGCATCATTCGCTAAGCGAACATCATTAGGCGAAGCCGTCATCATTTGCCGCAGGCAAACATCATTCAAAAAACGCACCTTTGTCGGTAGACAAAAGTGCGTTTTTTGTTGGCAGGGGTAGCTGGATTTGAACCAACGAATAAAGGAGTCAAAGTCCTTTGCCTTACCGCTTGGCGATACCCCTATCTGACTAATTTACCAATAGAGTATAACATACTTTTTGAAGGATGTCAATATTCTTTCATCAACAAAATCAGAAAAAATCAACCAAAATATTTTATAAAATGGAATATAAGAAGTTTTATCAAAGAAAAGTGCATTTATAGTTTTGTATTGTAAGCTTTGAAAAAGGAAAAATAATTTTTATAAAACTATTGACAAACGAAAATGCTTCTGTTATAATAAATAACGTTCCGGTTGCTGGTGTGGCTCAATGGCAGAGCAGCTGATTTGTAATCAGCAGGTTGTTGGTTCGACTCCGATCACCAGCTCCAGGGGGAATTCCCGAGCGGCCAAAGGGGGCAGACTGTAAATCTGTTGTCACTGACTTCGCTGGTCCGAATCCAGCTTCCCCCACCAAACAAAAATACCGTGTCCATGAGGCACGGTATTTTTGTTTGGTGAGAAGACCGGGTCGGTCAGCAGGCGCATTGCGCTCGCTGAGCCGTATACCGCAAAAGCGGTATCTTGCCGTGCGAGGATATAAAAGCACACAAAAGAAAGAGCGGAACAAATGGCATAAACAATACCTAATTGAAAGCGCGAATCTCACCTTTGACAAAAATGAAAATAAGTAGTATAATATTTGTATCAAAAAAGGAGGTGGTCTTGTGGCAGAGCGTAAAAAAATGAATATACCCGACACTGCGAAATGGGTAATGCAGCGTCTTTCGAATTTCGGTTTTTCGGCGCATATTGTTGGAGGATGTGTCAGGGACCATTTGCTTGGTAAAATACCTAATGATTTTGATATGACAACCAACGCTACTCCCGAAGAAATGATTGCAATATTTAGCGATTCACGAGTAATTGAAACCGGCATAAAGCACGGAACAATAACAGTTATAGTTGAAAATCAAAAGTATGAAATCACCACATACCGCAAAGACGGCAAATATACTGATAACAGACATCCGGATTCCGTAGAATTTACTCGTTCTCTCGAAGACGACCTATCTCGGCGCGATTTTACGGTAAATGCAATTTGCTATAACGCTGACGGTGCTTACACAGATATTTTTGGGGGAATGGCAGATATAGATGCCCGTATAATCAGAGCTGTCGGTAATCCTACAACGCGTTTCAGAGAGGATGCACTTAGAATTCTAAGAGCACTACGATTTGCTGCAACTCTAAACTTTACGATAGAAAAAGCGACACGGGACGCCATTTTTGAATGCTTTCCGCTCCTTTCGGCAATTTCTCGCGAACGCATTTTCACAGAATGGAAAAAGCTTATTTCAGCACCGGAGTCTTATGATATAATCCGTGAATACAAAGAAGTATTCGAGTTTATAATACCTGAGCTTAAAAAGATTGTCTTGCCTCAAAAAGAGCCGTTTGTTAAATCGCCGGCGCATATAAGAGAGCTTGGAATTTTTGCAAAAAGCATTGCGAAAAGCCCTGAAAACCTTTACCTATCCGCTATGACAAATTTAACAAGTGATAATAAACGAAAAAAACACGGTTGTAGCGTTTTAAAAGCACTTTCTATCCCTTCGTCGACAAAAGATGAAATATCGCTCTTGATAATGAAGACGGACAGAAAGGTTGTAGTTGACGTAATGAAGCTTAAAGCTTTGCTTGGTTGTGCGGATGAAAAAATGCTTAAGCTTACAAAAGAACTTTGCGCTTCACAAAACTGTTACAGTATAGCGGAACTTGATGTTAACGGTAAGGATTTGTTGAATATTGGATTTTCCGGAGAAAAAATAGGTGTTACATTAAGTAGGTTGCTTGAATTAGTTGTTCTGGGTAAAGTGAAAAACAAAAAAGAAATTCTTATTGCACTCGCACGTGACGTCTGATTCTCATATACTGATAGTGGTGATTTAATGAACCTTGATACTATCAGCATTATGGGCGACCGATTTTGTGTTGCCTCATGCGACAGGGATTTTGACAGAATTATTTCCTATGCAAAAGAAGAGAATGTACAATTGGTTTCAATATCGCCGTCTCTTGTTCCCGATTTCAAAGCAGAACTCTTTTTCAGAGGAAATTGGCAACCGGGAAGTGAGTTATCGCTTGCAATGGCGGCCGGTGCGCATCTTTTTCATAAAAAAGGATTACCGCTCGATGAAATAGATTTTGAAGTCGGCGATAATATAATTAGAATATTTAACACGGATAGCGACCATCTTTCTATTTTTATTAGAAAAAGCAAACAAAAATTTACAAAAAACGAAGCATTTGTAAAAGGATGCAACATACACTATACGGATGTTGATTTGTACGGGAAGCTGCGCATTGTAGAGGTTGAAGACCTTTTGAATTTTGACAGAGAAACCTTAGCTTTGTTTTCTTGTCCGCAAATATCAAATTCGCTTTCGGCAGTAGCGGCTGCTACTCTTTGTAATAATAAAATTGACGCTGTCAGCTATAGCGAATTTTCCGAATATCCTTTGCCGCGTTTTCACGTTGCCACAGCTCTCGCTTCCTATTTTCATAAACCGTACGGCAGGGAAAAGGATATTTGCGTGGACGGATTTTCTTGCAGCGCACTCTCTTTGCATGGGGGGGTATTTCTAAAGTTGAAACCCGTGCTCATTTGATTTATTTTCCGAATTGTATATATGGTCAAGTGGATGCTTTTCTCCACTTGACTATTTTTTGATATTGTGTTAAAATCAATGATAATCAATAGAGCTGCATGGGAGGTGTTTTTGTGGCGTTTGATGCTTTTATGTTAAGAGCGGTTTTACATGAATATGAGTCGGAATTTACCGATGCAAAAATAGAAAAAGTACTTCAGCCGCGCAATGATGAAATTGACCTTTTAATTCGTTCAGCCAAAATTACGCGCCGTCTTGTATTCAATGTTGGACCCAATGCTCCGCGTTTACAGCTTTCCGACGCAGCCAAGGAAAATCCCTTGAAAGCGCCAATGTTTTGCATGCTCCTGCGCAAGCACATTACAGGTGGACGGATAACCAAAGTTTCACAGCTTAATTTTGACCGTATTGCCGAGTTTACAATATCCTGCTATGACGAAATGGGCTTTGCTACAAGCAAAAAGCTTATTTGCGAAATAATGGGAAAATACGCCAACCTTATTCTTCTTGATGCGCAAGACAAGGTAATAACTGCTATTAAAATTGTGGACTTTTCCGCGAGCACCGTACGTCAGGTTTTGCCGGGATTGAAGTATCAAATACCGGATAAAATCACAAAGAAAAACCCAACCGAAGAGAGCAAAGAGGGATTCTTTTCTGCATTTAAGGGATTTCCATCTGATAAATTTGCTGAGAAATTTATAACCCAGACATATAGCGGTATTGCAACGCAGATTGCAAGAGAGCTCGTCTTCCGTGCAAGTGAAAAAATTGACACGCCTATTGCCCTTATTAATTTGGAGCGCTTCTATTCTGTATTCTCCGAATGGCAAAAGTTGCTTATTTCTCACGATTATACTCCTACTGTTGTTTACGACTGCGATGACAAACCCATAGATTATTCCTATATGGACATAACCCACTACGGAAACAAATACAGGAAAAGAAATTTCGAAAGCTTAAGGGAACTTTTTGATGAATATTTTCTTGAAAAGGACAGGATAGAGAGAATTCATCAAAGAGCACATGACTTGATAACTCTTATTTCAAATTCAAAATCGCGAACAGAGAGAAAATTAGCGGCGCAAAGAGCAGCTCTTCTTGAAAGCGAAAAAATGAATGATTACAAAAAGCAAGGTGACCTGATAACTGCTAATTTGTATCGGCTCAAAAAGGGAATGGAAAGCTTTGTTGCAAAGGATTTTTATGACCCCGAATATAAAGAGGTGGAAATTCTGCTTGATTGCCGACTTGACCCATCTGCAAACGCACAAAAAATGTACAAGCTTTACAATAAGTGCAAAACTGCTAAAAAAGTTCTTTCCGAGCAAATTTCCTTATGGGAAAGAGAGCTTTTGTATCTTGAAAGCGTAAGCGCATTCCTTGAACGCGCAGAAAGCGAGCAGGATTTAGTTGATATACGTGATGAGCTGTATCGCTCAGGATATTCATCAAAAATGAAAAATTATAAACCCGGAAAGCAGGAAAAATTACGCCCGATAGAAGCTGTAACTGATGGCGGCTATAAGCTTTTTTGCGGTAGGAATAATATTCAAAACGACAATCTCACATTTAAGGTTGCCGACAAAAATGACTTGTGGTTTCACGTTAAGGATTTACCGGGCTCTCACGTAATACTCATTACAGACGGAAAAGAACCGGGTGAACGTGATTACACTCAGGCGGCAGCACTTGCAGCCCGATATTCGAAAGCAACCGCTGACACCGTTGCGGTAGATTATACCAGAGTCAAGTATATAAAAAAACCGCAGGGCTCAAAGCCGGGATTTGTTACTTATAAAACAAACTATACGGCATACGTGAAGCCGACAGATGCTCCGGAGGTGAAATAATGGTGGATTTGATGGAACTTCACAAGCATTTTATTTTACAGCATCTTTCAGAGGGGGATGTTGCTGTTGATTTTACGATGGGCAATGGAAACGATACGCTTTTTCTTGCAAAAACCGTCGGAAAAAACGGACGTGTATATGCCTTCGATATTCAAGAGAGCGCATTAATTTCCACCGAAAAGAGATTAAGGGATAATCTTGATTACGTAAATTATCGCTTGATATGTGATTCTCATCATAATGTGAAGCAGTATGTTAAAGAGCCGATAAAGGCAGGAATGTTTAATCTCGGGTATCTTCCGGGAAGTGGCAATAAGTCGGTAACGACAATGCGTACAACAACAATGCCTGCAGTCGAGGCAGCCATTGAATTGTTAGCACCTGACGGAGTACTCATAATTGCTATTTATCCCGGACATGCAGAAGGAGAGCTCGAGGGAAAAATGCTAAAAGAGTATTTCGAAAAAACGAGCAGATTTTATATTTGCCCATCCGAATTCTGTATTCTTAACTCCCCATCCTCTCCGTATTTTTTTCTTGTCGAGAAAAATAAAAAAGCCGAAATGCCAATTATAGAATGAGAAATTTGGCTTCCGAAATTTGTTTAGTACTATAAATGTAATAAATATTTGAAAAACCCCTTTACATTTGAAAAAAAGTATGTTATAATGCAAAATGCCTGTATCTCGGCATAGTGTATGGCCTTACTCCGTTTGGACACAGTTCCTTGCGTGGTATGCGCTTTTCACCCGCACTTTCGCTGGGATGTTGGATAAAATTTAAGAAAGGTGAAGACAAATGATTTCTAAGGAAACAAAAACCGCCATCATCGCTGAGTACAAAATCAACGAGAAGGACACCGGCTCACCTGAGGTTCAGGTTGCTATCCTCACGGATAGAATCAACTCTCTTACTGAGCACATGAAGAAAAATCCTAAGGATTTCCATTCACAGAGAGGTCTTACAAAGATGGTTGGTCACAGAAAGCAGCTCCTTAATTACCTTGCAAAGAAGGATATTGAAAGATACAGAGCTGTAATCAAAAGACTTGGCCTCAGAAAGTAATTTTAGGCCATCGAAAAACGGGAACGGAGTTGGTTCGTTCCCGTTTCTTCAAGTAGTAAGTTGTAGAAAAATAAAATCAAGGAGAGCGAAAGTAGCAGTTAAATATGCGCTCAAAATGTGTTTGAGCATATATTTAAGTGCTATGTTCGCACTCTCCTAAAACAAAACAAAGGAGAAACAAAATGGTAGAGAATTTTAAAACATTTGACAACTACAGAGTGTTTAAGTATGAGCTTGCAGGCAGACCTCTTGTAGTTGTAACCGGTAAGGTTGC
>JAZSJG010000073.1:0-6376 GCA_045534215.1 Eubacteriales bacterium | reverse complement strand
ATCCGACTTAGCGCAGTCAAGAGATTCTCTGCCTGAGCGTTTGTGCTGTCTCCCTTCATAAAGCATGGGCATTATAACGCTGATTCGGCGAGCTTTTCCGCCTATAGCACCGATTACGCGCTTAATATCCTGGAAATGATCGTCGGGACTCATAGGAACGGTTTTTCCGTACATATTGTATGTAATACCGTGATTAAAAACGTCACAAATGATATAAACGTCGTTACCTCTTAAGGAATGATGAAGAGTTCCCTTTGCTTCACCGCTTCCGAATCTTGGGCAGGTTGCCTCAACCAAATAAGTCGTTTCGTTATCGTGACGGCGCCATTCCTTGAGATAAGAATCAACCTGCGAAGCAAAATCCTCGCATCCGCGCATTCCGATAACACTTAATTCACCATATAAAGTATCCTTCATAGTCGTCTCCCCGAAAAAATAATATACGAGTATATTATATATTATTTGAAAAATAAAGTCAATAGAGTTTATGACAAAAAACAATTCTATGCAGAAAATAAATTAATACTAATGAGAGCGAGTTGATAAAATGAAATTTGATAAGACGGGAACGTTGATTGTAAAGACTTTTACTGCCGGCGGTGCTTTGCCTGTGCCAAATACTGTAATCAGAATACTTGGTGCTGACGAGGAAAACCGAGGGATACAGTATTCGGTTTTGACTGATATAGACGGAATAACCGAAATAATTTCATTACCTGTACCGTCAGAGGTTTATTCTCAGTCACCGGGTGCTACAGAGCGAGGATACGGTCTTTATGATATAGAAGTATCTGCTGACGGATATTATACCAAGCATATATATAATGTTGCTGTGTTTGAAAACATTGAAGCGATACAGGGTGTTAATATGATTCCGATTCCTATACATCAGAACGGAGCAGATTACCCAAGAAATAATCTGACAACACTTGTAAGAGAAAACAGTAATTTGGAGTAAAATTATGATAGATTATCCTGTTATACCGGAAAAAATAATAGTGCATCTTGGAGCCCCCTCGAGTAATGCTCAGAACGTAACTGAAAGCTTTCCAGACTACATAAAGAATGTTGCTTCAAGCGAAATTTATCCTACATGGCCAGAAGAGGCGATAAAAGCTAACGTTTTGGCGCAGATTTCTGTTGCTCTAAATAGAGTTTATACGGAATACTACCGTAGCACAGGGCGCGATTTCGATATAACCTCTTCCCCTGCTTATGATCAGACATATATTTATCAAAGAAACATTTATTCTAATATCTCTATGATTGTAGATGAGATATTCAACAGCTATATAAGGAAAGAAAATTTTATAGAGCCGCTTTTTGCAACCTTTTGTGATGGAGTTGAGGTTAACTGCGCCGGGCTTTCGCAATGGGGGTCGGTTGAACTTGCAAATCAAGGACTTAATGCAGAGCAGATTTTGAAAAATTATTACGGAGATGATATAGTTATTGTAACCGGAGTACCTGTGGAGGAAGTAGCCGGAAGTGCGCCCAGTGTTCCAATTTCAGAAGGAGACAGCGGACGCGATGTAGAGTTGATACAGATAAAGCTTAACAGAATTTCGGGTAATTACCCGGGAATACCTAAAATATACCCTACTGATGGCTTTTTTGATGTTAGCACAACAGATGCGGTAAAAAAATTTCAAGAGGTATTCGATCTTACACCTGACGGTATCGTTGGAAATGCAACGTGGTATAAAATTCAGCTTGCTTATAACGGAGTAAAGCGATTGCAGACTGTAAATTCTGAAGGACTCAGAATTGAGGAGCTTTCTACACAATATACAAACACATTAGAAGAGGGTGATTCTTCCGGAGGAGTTATAACATTGCAGTACTATCTTGAATATATTTCCCTATTTGTTCCAACTGTTATGCGCACTTCGGTTGACGGTGTTTTCGGACCTGATACTAAAAATTCGGTAATTTCATTTCAGAAGACGTATAATCTTGAGCCAAACGGAATTGTTGACAGAGCTGTGTGGGAAAGTATACAGAATGTTTATTACAGCTTTATAAGCTCGCTTGATTTTGAATACACAGAAGGAAAAACAGAGCCGTTTCCCGGGCGCGTACTGAGAAGCGGACTTGAAGGTAATGATGTTCGTGTCCTTCAAGAGTACTTAAATTTCATAGCCAGAACTTATACCTCTATTCCGACTGTTGTAGTAGACGGAGTGTACGGTCCATCAACTGCATCTGCTGTTAGAGAATTTAAGCGTATATTTGAAATACCCGGAGATCCAGAGCGAGTTTCTGTGCAAACATGGAATGCGATTACAAGTGTATACGACGATTTATATAACGGAGCTATCGCAAGAGCGGGACAGTATCCGGGATATGTTATAAACTAGGGGGTACACATGTACGAGTTACTTGATAAACCGAGCGCAATAAAAGAGATTCAGAGATATCTTTATATAATTTCAGACAGAGTTAACACAAATGTTCCGCGTGTTGCGATAGATGGAATTTACGGAGAAGAAACGAAAAATGCCGTATATATTTTTCAAACAGAATATGAAATAGCACCGACGGCAGAAGTCGATTTAAGAACATTTGAAATGCTCGTAAAGCTTTCATCGGAGGCAATAAAGAAAAATGAGTCAAAAGACCGTATATTAACGGATGCTCCCTTTCCTTTCAAGCGAGGTGATCAAGGAGCAGATGTTTTAATTATCAATACGGTTTTAAATGAACTTAGAAATACCTACCAAGATATAGGGCGAACGGAACGAAGTAACTATTTTTCACACAATACTGAAAGAAACGTCATAGAAATGCAGAAAATATTTCGCACTGAAGCTACCGGGGAGGTGGACCGTGACCTTTATTTACGTATGCAAATAGAGCTTGATGCCATAAATCGACTTGCTGAAATATATGAATAAAGAAATTTAATACGTTAAAACCGCTTTATTTCGGTAATAATTTGAAAAAAAGAATAGGGGCAAATACAATGAGTAATAAATTTACCGAAAAGGCAGAAAAAGCACTTAACTCTGCAGTATCTGTTGCAGAATCCTTCGGTCATACTTACATTGGAAGTGAGCATATATTGCTTTCACTCTTAAATCAAACGGATTCTGCAGCAGCACTTGTACTGATGAAAAATGGCATAAACAATGAGAAAATAACAAGGACAATCAAGGAGTATTCAGGCATTGGTACAAAAAGCTCCCTTACTCCAAAGGATATGACTCCTCGTTCACGAAGAATTGTTGAAAACTCTTACAAAATTTCTGTGAGATACGGAGCGAGTAGAATAGGTACTGAGCACATACTTCTTTCATTGCTTGAGGAAAAAGAGTGTATTGGTGTTAAAATGCTTAATTTTGCAGGATGCGATACTATAGCAGTATCAGATGAACTGCTTACTATACTTCGTACGGCTGAAAAGCACTATGAAGGCCCAAAGAATAAAAAAGAGGTATCGGACGGGGTTTTGCATCAATACGGAAGAGATTTATGCGAGCTTGCGAAGAACAACAAGTTAGATCCAGTTATAGGTCGTGAAAAAGAAACCGACCGTTTGATAAGAATCTTGTCACGCAAGACAAAAAACAATCCATGTCTTATAGGAGAAGCGGGTGTTGGAAAAACAGCAATAGTGGAAGGATTGGCACATAGAATTGTAAAGGGAGATGTTCCCTTCCAGCTCATCGGTAAGCACGTAATTTCTATTGATTTAACAGCCATGGTTGCGGGAGCGAAATATCGCGGTGATTTTGAAGAAAGAATAAAAGGTGTTCTTTTTGAGGCATCGAGAAATAAATCGGTAATCTTATTTATTGACGAGATACACACAATTGTCGGTGCCGGATCTGCCGAGGGGGCAATTGATGCCGCCAACATACTTAAACCGCAGCTTTCGCGTGCGGAAATACAGCTTATAGGTGCTACAACATTTAAGGAGTATCATCGATATATTGAAAAGGATGCTGCGCTTGAAAGAAGATTTCAGGCATTGACAGTTGAGGAATCTAGCAAGGAAGAAACTATACAGATATTAGAGGGGTTAAAGGAACGGTTTGAAAAGCATCATTCTGTTAAAATCTGTAATTCAGCTATTATGGCTGCGGTTAATCTTTCTGAAAGATATATACAGGACAGATTTTTTCCGGATAAGGCAATAGACCTTTTAGATGAGGCCTGTGCGAAAGCAAGTATTTCTTCGGCTACAAAAATAAATAACAAGGAAAATATACGGAAAAAAATTAAGCAGATTGAAACTGACAAAGCAGATGCTGTTAAGAATCAAGATTACACCTTGGCTCTCGAGCTCAGAGATTTAGAGCTTGATTATAAGGGAAAGTTAATAAATCTTTCCTCAGAGGATAATAGCGTAGACAGAGAAAATGCGGTAACATCATCTGATATTGAGATTATTGTAAATGAGATAACAGGTATTCCTATTTCGGGGCTTCAAAGTAATATTAGTGCCGAAAAATTATCAGAATCTCTCAAAGCAAAAATACTGGGTCAGGATGAGGCGATAGATGCTTTAACAGCGGCAATTATGAGAAGCGAAAGCGGAATTAACAATCCGGACAGACCAAAAGGGGTTTTTCTGTTTGTCGGTGATAGTGGTGTCGGAAAGACTGAGCTTGCAAAGATGCTGGCAAAAGAGCTATTTCAAGACAAAAATTCTTTAATAAGATATGATATGTCGGAATTTTCGGAAAAAAATTCAGTTACGATGCTAATTGGTTCTCCTCCCGGATACGTTGGGTATGAAGAAGGGGGGGCGTTGACTGAAAAAATTAGACGCAGACCCTATTCTGTTGTTTTATTTGATGAGATAGAAAAGGCAAACCGTGATGTTCTTAACTTGTTTTTACAGATTATGGATGAAGGTGTTTTAACCGATTCCTGCGGAAGAAGTGCAAGCTTTAAGAATTCATATATAATTATGACTTCTAATGCGCTTAAAAATAATGCGGAAAAGAATCTCGGATTTCTCGAAGCAGATATCAAAAATGATATTACGCATAGTGCAGAAGCCCTATATGAATATTTTACTCCTGAATTTTTGAATAGAATTGACAGTATAATCCATTTCTCAAAAATATCAACAGAATCAATGACTAAGATAGCGCAGGCACGTATAATTAAATTGAAAGAGAGGTTAAACGCTCTCGGAATCGACTTTGAATATTCAGAGGAAGTAGCTCGTCATATAGCGTTTATTTCTTCTAAAGAAAAGCTTGGAGCAAGAGCTATTTTGCGCAACTTTACAAGAGAGATTGAAAACCCAATTTCATTTATTATTGTTAAGGATAAACCTATCAAAATTACTGTTCTAATCGAAGATTCGAAAATTAAGATTAAAAGTGAGAGTCAATTGCCTCTTTTTATGGAGAATTGAAGAGTTAAAGGTTTGCCCGTCTTATCATAAAGACGGGCATTAACACTATTAAAAGAAACAAGTTATACTTATTTTTTTGATTATTGACTTCAAGCTGAAGGTGTGGTATAATAACCTTAGCATTTGACTTTCGAAATCAAACAGTATTAGGAGAATATTATGGATAATTTTGATAATGCAGACCGCGAATTGCATAAAGAAAATATTGTTGCCGGAGTGGTAGGAGCATTTCTCTTTTCCCTTGCAGGAGCGGTAGTCTATTTTTTGCTTCACTTAATTGGGTATATAGCTTCGATAAGCGGACTTGTCGGTGCGGTGTGTGCTGTTAAGGGGTATAGTGTATTTTCTAAAAAGGAAAGCAAGAAAGGCATTGCCATAGCGGCGGTTATTTCTTTGCTGGTAATAGTGATTGCCTGGTTCTTTTCTTTGGCATATGACGTATATGATGTTTATAAAGCTGCGTTTGAATCCGGAGAGATTGATTATGCGTTTTCTTATATAGAATCTGTTCGTTTAGCGCCTGAATTTCTTAAAGAGCCGGATGTTGCAAGCGCATATTATTCAGACCTTGGACTTAGCTTGTTTTTCTGTGTTTTGGGTTCAGGCAGTTACATAATTAATAAGATAAAAAATGCTAATGTGAAAAAACAGGCAAATAGAAACACGCAGGCAGTAGAAAATGATAACGAGCATGCGGAAAATGAAAATCAGGATAATGCGACACTCTAATTAATACATATAGCAAAGCACCCCGGGCAGAAGAGGATAACTGTCGGGGTGCTTTTATCGAAAAGTAATGAGAATTTATTGTGTGCAGAAATAAAAAAATCTCGTTCAGAAGAACGAGATTTTGGGGTGAAATATGGGATTCGAACCCACGACCTCCAGGGCCACAACCTGGCGCTCTAACCAACTGAGCTAATCCCACCGTACGACGTGGCGTGCCTTGAGGGACTCGAACCCCCGACCTACTGCTTAGAAGGCAGTTGCTCTATCCAGCTG
>JAZSJG010000071.1:0-35469 GCA_045534215.1 Eubacteriales bacterium | reverse complement strand
GGGTTATATTTTTTATCTGCCATGAATAAGGCAAGGGCAATATTGAGGATAAATAAAGAGTCCCTTACGGACTTTTGGATGTTTAAAAGTAAAAGAAATTCAGATTTAGTGCTATTTATAACAGTGTGCCTTTTATCTGCGTTTGGCAGCATAATGGTCTTTAGTGCAGGTTACGCTTATGCAAAAGCAAGATACGACGACACAAATTACTTTATAAAACGTCAGCTCATTTGGCTTATTATAGGTCTGTTTCTTATGTATATCACGTCCCATATAAAACCTACCTTCTACGAAGCTCTTACTCCGATTTTATATATATTAACTCTCCTTCTTTTACTTTTGGTTTTAGTTATCGGCTTTGTTGGAAACGGTGCAAAAAGATGGATTTCCATTGGACCTTTAACAATACAGCCCTCTGAAATCGCAAAAATAGCTATAATTCTGATTATGGCAAAATACTTTTCAATATACGAAAGCAAGGCACTCGAAAATAAAGATAAAAAAATAATTTTCACATATGGCACACTTTTTCCAATACTACTTATGCTAATTCCAATTGTCCTAGTTATGCTTCAAAAGCATCTTTCCTGTATAATAATTCTTGGAGTACTCGGTCTATTAATGATTGTTGCAGCAGGGGTAAACCTGCGATACATAGCAATGTGCTGCGTAGTAGGGGTAACAGGGGTAAGCGCTCTTGCTCTTTTCACAGATTACACCAAAGAACGCATTATGGTCTGGCAAAATCCGGAGCTATATAAGCTAACAGGAGGATGGCAAACACTTCAAGGATTAATGGCTATCGGAAGCGGTGGAATTTTCGGTGTCGGCCTTGGAAAAAGTGTTATGAAGCACTGTTATGTCTCAGAGCCCGCAAACGATATGATATTCGCCATACTTTGTGAGGAGCTTGGGTTTGTCGGTGGATTGATTGCTATATTTCTATTTGGACTGTTGATTTTCCGCGGTATAAAAATCTCTATGGGTGCACCTGACGTGTTCAGCCGCCTTGCCGCCTTTGGTATCAGCATAAAAATGGGTGTGCAAGTTCTTTTAAATATTGCCGTTGTAACAAACACAATTCCCAACACCGGAATTTCTTTACCTTTTTTCAGCTACGGCGGCTCTTCACTTATAATGATATTCATCGAAATGGGCATACTCTTATCTATATCGCGATACTCAAAAATACAAAAGTAGGGTTAATATATGAAAATAGTTTTCTGTGGCGGTGGTACAGCTGGACATATAATGCCGGCGATTTCAATAGCCGAAATTCTTACAAAAAGATATAATGCCGAAATATTATTCATAGGTCGTGATGGGGGCGCAGAAAACAAATCTGTCATTTCTTGCGGCTATCCCCTATTGACTCTTAAAATCTCGGGACTAAGAAGGAGCTTGTCAGTAAAAAATATAAAAACACTTTACCTACTCATAAAGGCAAATTCAGATGCAAAAAAAATACTTACAGCATATAAGCCGGATATAGTAATAGGAACGGGCGGTTACGTATCTTGGCCGGTGATGCGATGTGCCGAAAAGCTTAATATTCCGACCGTAATACATGAATCTAACGCAACACCCGGTCTTGTCAATAAGCTCCTTGCGCCAAAATGCAAAAGAGTTTTAGTAAACTTCCCCGATTCAAAGAATGAATTTCGCAAAAAGGACAACGTACGTGTTGTGGGAAATCCTGTACGCGAGGAATTCTTCAATACCGGTCGCCTTATGGCGCGAAAAAAGCTCGGAATTGAGAAAAACACCTTTTTAATTCTCTCTCTCGGCGGAAGCGGTGGCTCTGAAAAAATCAACGACGTATCAATTGAACTTATGAAAAATTACTCGAGAAAGCATTCAAACGTAAATCATGTGCATTCATCCGGCAACAAGTATTTTGAAATCCTAAAATCAAAATACCCCGAATTTACAAAAGGTAAATTCGGCTGCCAAATTAAGCCGTATATAGACAATATGCCAATTTATCTTTCAGCAGCCGATGTAGTTATATCGAGATGCGGAGCGGTTACCCTATCTGAAATTTCTGCTGTCGGTGTTCCCGCAATTCTTATCCCGTCACCAAATGTTACAAACAATCATCAATTAAAAAATGCTCTTTATGTTTCAAAAGACGACGCTGCTATAGTCATAGAAGAAGATAAGCTCTCGGAAGAGATTCTAGAAAAAAAGATAGAACTACTAAGGCAAAACCCGAATTTAAGAACAGAGATGCAAGCGAAAATTAAAAGCCGTTTTTGTTCAGATTCAAAAGAAAAAATATTAAAGGAAATTCTCCCCATAATTCGAGCAAAATCTTCTAATTAAGCGAAAAAAATTTACAATTATACAATTTTCAAACAAATTTTACAAAAATCATTTTTTCTGCCTAGTTTTTTATTCCGTTTTTAATTATAAATTAAAAACAAAGTGTTAATTACAAAAAAAACCTATTGAAATAAATTCAAATTCCTTATATAATAAAATATATAAAAATATTCGCTCGCAAAATATAAAATCTTTATGGGGGAGCAACAAATGGAATTCGATTTTGAACAGGTTTTTGACAGTGGTGTAAATATAAAAGTTATTGGCGTCGGAGGAGGCGGAAACAATGCGGTTAACCGTATGATTTCCACCAATATCAGAGGCGTAGAATTTATTGCTATAAATACAGATAATCAAGCACTTAATACATCTTGCGCAGCAAAAAAATTAGTTATCGGTGATAAGATAACTAAGGGTAAGGGCGCTGGCTCTAACCCTGAAATAGGCAAAAGAAGCGCTGAGGAATCCATTGACGCAATTAAAGAGGTGCTTGAAGGCGCAGATATGGTATTTGTTACCGCAGGTATGGGAGGCGGAACAGGAACAGGTGCTGCTCCTGTTATAGCTCGCGCTGCTCACGAAATGGGTATTTTGACAGTAGGTATCGTTACAAAGCCCTTTGCTTTTGAGGGTATCAAGCGTTACAGACAGGCAGAGGCAGGTATTACAGAGCTTTCCAAGTTCGTGGACTCTCTTATCGTAATTCCCAACGAACGCTTAAAGCAAGTTGAGGATACCCACATAACCTTGGCAAACGCATTTGAAATTGCGGATGATGTTCTTCGTCGCGGTGTTCAGTCGGTATCCGAGCTTATTAACGTTCCCGGATTTATCAACCTCGACTTTGCTGACGTCACGACCATCATGAAGAATGCCGGATACGCCCATATGGGTGTTGGCGCTGCAAAGGGCTCTGACAAGGCGCAGATTGCTTCAATGGCTGCCATTTCCTCTCCCTTGCTTGAAACAAGCATCTCGGGCGCTATGGGTGTACTTGTATGTATTACGGCTTCTCCCGATATTCAGCTCGAAGAGGTTAATATCGCTTCTCAGATGATTTACGATGAGGCACATCCCGATGCAACTATTATTTGGGGCGCAACCTTTAATCCTGCACTTGAAGATGAAATGAGAGTTACAATCATTGCAACAGGATTTTCCGACCCCTTAAATAAGCTTTCTGAACAGAATAAGTTTTTACATAAGGAAAACGTACCCGAGCAGGTAGCTACTCCCACAACACAAGAAGCTCCTGTTGACGAACCCGCATTTTCCATTAATTCCGTTATTGAAGAGGTAGCAAAAGAAACAGAGGTAAACGAAGTAGCTCAAGAGCCAAAGTCTGTTGCTCCCGAAACAATAGTAAGAACCATCCCTTCGCGCGCTACCGCAAAGGAAACGTACAGCGATTACGACGACCTCTTTGCTTCAATTAGAAGAAAGAATAAGAACTGATTTTACACGTAAGCTTTATCAATTTTTAAGCTTGTAGTATATCTTAAAGTTAAATAAAAAAACGTCACTGAGCAAAGCTAGGTGACGTTTTTTTATTTTTCATAACCAACACATTGTAAAAAGATTTGTGTGAAAATCAAGGATTCAAAGACACACCTTTTAAGCAACTAATATTTTTATTTAATCTTAGTTTCCTCTCCCTTTTCCAAAAAGTACATTTTTCCGTTATTCGTATTTTCCGTGGTTTTTTCCAACTTTACACAAATCCGATATTCACTTTTTCATATTTTTATGCTGTTTTTTGGTAAAAATCAGAGGAAAATGCGCAAAATCGCGGAATTGTATACTTTTTTTGTTGAAAGTTTTCAACACTGTTTTATCTTGCAAAAAGTTTTCAACATCAGGATGTGGAAAACTTTTTTGTTTTCCACATGTTTCAACGCCATTTTTTGAAAAACCGAAAAAGTGTATTTTTCGAAAAAGCAGTTTTCACACCTTCCACAGATATCACACAAAAGGCATTTTATTATTTCAAAACTAAAAAATCGACGCACCCAACTTTTGCAGGGTACGCCGAATATTTTTATTTGAACTATGCCGAAGTGACAAAACCGTTCGGGCAATAGTTCCCTGCTCTGCACAATAAAGAGAGCATATCAAAATTATCTATAGTTAAATGATATAAAACAAAACGCCGAAGATTGTTCCTGCGAGCATCGCAAGAAGCATTACAAATGCGATAATTTTTGATGTAATCGATAACTTTTTCTTACTATCTTTACTCATTTTTATTTCCTCACCTTTTAAGTTGTGTTTTATTTTCATAAAGCTTCGATAATTGAGCGGTAATATTTTTTCCATTACCTCTCATTTTTGCGGGCATGAACTGATTTATTCTTGCAAGCCCCTTAGACACACAGTCTGCCGGATTCTTAGCAAGAAGCACGGAAATATCAAAGACCTTGCTCATCATCATATCAAGACCGTATATATTAGCTGAACCACCGCTTAAGATAATACCGTTCTCGAAGATATCCTCAACACATTCGGGCGGTATTTTTTTCACTGCATTTGCCACAGCCATCAAAAGCTTTTGAAGTGGCTTTTCAAAAACGCCTGCTATGTCCTCTGTTGAAATACTCATTCGAACTCTGTTGCCTGTCAGTGCGAGAGTTCCTTCAATCTCAACCGACTCTGATTCTTTACCGCGCCAAACTGCCCCAAGACGCTCCTTTATCTGTCTTGCCACAAGAAGTGAAACAGTCATGTCACCTTGTGCTAAGATATATTCTTGAACTGCCTTATCAAAATCCTCACCACCAATATTCTCACGCTTTGCAAGAATAACATTGCCTCTGTGAAGGACTGCAATCTCAGTAGAAGAAGCACCGATGTTAACTGAAACAGCGCTCATACAGGGCGAATACCCGGCGCCGATTATAGCGGCAACAGCAGCATTTACGGAATAACACTCTGACACACCGGCATCGTAGAGCATCTTAAAAACTTCACTCTCCTGTTTGCCTAGAAAATCAGACGGAAGTGCAATTACGCAACGAATTCTATCATTATTGTCAACAACCTGCACAGCATTGCGAATTATCTCTTCTGTAAGGTCTGAAGAATATAATAGTCCGTTCTTGAATGGGCGTACAAGCATCCCATTTTTTGCTTCATGTTCTCCGGAAGCAGCTTTGTTGCCAACAGCAATAACCCTACGAGTAGCTTTATCTACAAGAACAACAGAGGGTTCTCTATATACTTCCGAGGCAATATTACTCAGCGTAATATTAGCGTATCCGAGGTCAAGACCAATTTTCGTCAGCATCCTGCGCTCCTTTCCGAATTTTTACAAAAGTTGTTCAAAAGGCAGATAATACCTCAATATAAGATTATACAATATCCTCTTAAAAAAAGCAAGTATATTTATAAAAATACCATCGCTACAAATTAGAAATTCTGTAAATAAGTGTCGTATAACGTAAAATCTCGCTATTGTTCGCCGCCATAATGGCAGGAACTTCCGCACTTCCTACAAGAACAACCATCTTTTTTGCTCTTGTAACTGCAGTATACAGAAGATTTCTTGTCATAAGCATCGGTGCACAATGATATGCAGGTATGATTACCACCGGATATTCACTTCCCTGGCTTTTATGAACCGTAATTGCATATGCGAGGTCTAAATCATCAAGCATGTCGAAAGGATATTCCAGCAACTTGTCCTCAAACCGTATATGTAGGATTGGCTCTTTATGATTAATTTCTTCTATGACACCAATATCTCCGTTAAAAATTCCCATTCCTACAACACCGTTCTTTTCCCACTCAATATCATAGTTGTTAACCGTCTGCATGACGCGGTCGCCCTCTCGGTAAATTATACCTCGGTATTGCTTTTCCTTCTTAAACTCTTTTGGCGGATTAATTTTGTTTTGAAGTTCGAAATTCAGAACTTCAACTCCACCGCTTCCCTTTCGCGATGGAGTTATAACCTGAATTTTTTCCTTTATATCTGAGCCGTATGCCTTAGGCAAACGCTTAGTAATCAAATCAGCAACCACCTCGGGAATTTGCTGTTCATTACTCCTTTGAACGAAAAAGAAATCATTGTCGGTTACGTTAAGTACAGGTGAAAGCCCCTCATTGATTCTATGAGCATTTGTTATAATCAAACTCTCTTTAGACTGTCTGAAAATTTCTGTAAGCTTTACCGTTCTTATTTTCCCGCAATCAATCAAGTCCGCAAAAACATTTCCCGCACCTACGCTTGGCAGCTGATTTGCATCTCCGATAAGCAACAGTCGCGCCCCTCTTTTTAAAGCAGAAAACAGGGCTTCCGTTAAGAAAATATCCATCATTGATGCCTCGTCAACTATGACTACCTTTTCTTCAAGTCGGTTTTTCTCGTTACGGCCAAACTTTATTTTATTGTCCTGTCCTCTTTCCATATCAAGCATTCGGTGTACAGTTTTTGCCTCAGTAGAGGTTGCCTCACTCATTCTCTTTGCCGCGCGACCTGTGGGTGCTGCAAGTACACATTTCATTCCAAGACTTCCAAAAATCGAAATCAATGCCTTTATAACCGTGGTTTTACCCGTTCCAGGTCCACCGGTAAGAATCATTATTCCGCCTTCAAGTGCTTGGTACATTGCCTCCTTTTGCATAGGAGCATACCTGATATCAAACTTGTTCTCCAACTTTTCAAGCAAAAGAGATACCTCCTCGCTTGAAAATTTTTCGACCTCGGACTCAAGCTCGCATATGCGCCTGTATATGTATTTTTCGGCGCGCTCAACCTCGTTGGTCATTATGAAATTTTCTTCCCCTGTGTTATACGAGGAAAGTTTATTTTCAGCCAAAAACTTTAGGACATTTTCCGCTACAACATCTACTTCAATCGAAAGAAGCTCTGCAACCGCAGGTATAAGCTTTTCATAAGGCAAGCACGTATGTCCGTTCATGTCCGCATTATATTTTAAAACAAACCTTGTTCCGCTGTATATACGCAAAGGTGACTCGGGCATTACGTCTATTGTTTTTGCGAATTTATCAACTCTGTCAAATGGAAGCCCGTAATCGTCATCGCAAAGTATGTAAGGATTTTCAAGTATAATTCCGGTAGCCCCGGCTCCAAGCTTCTTATAAACCCTTGCTGCTTCCCCCGTGCCCATATAATCCTTGCACAGCATCATTATTCCGCGCATACCCGTTTGTTCTCTGAAGGATTCGGAAATCAGTGCCGCCTTTTTTGATGTAATACCGGAAATATCGGTTAACCATTCAGGATTGTTTTCAATAACGTCAAAGCTTTCTACACCAAATCGGTTGACAATTTTAAGTGCTGTAATCGGTCCTACGCCTTTAATCGTACCCGAAGAAAGATATTGTAAAATTCCATCCTCTTCCTCAGGTAAGCTCTTATCAAAAGTTTCAAAAGAAAACTGCTTTCCAAACTCCTTGTGATATGTCCAGCATCCCGTAAGGGTAACCTTCTCTCCCTCAAAAGCCATAGGAATAATACCGACAGCGGTTATCAGCTCGTCATCCTTATCCGATATCTCAAAAACAGTGTAATCATTATTTGGGTTTCTATATACAACATTTTCAATTACACCGGTTATAGTTTCATTTTTATCAAAATCGTTCATACATCCTCTAATCTTAACTATGTAATTAAATTTTACCACACTTTACAATTTTGTTCAATTTTTCAATGTGCTCGGTTACGGACAATAGACGACTTATATTCGCTTGGTGTCATTTTTGTAAAATCCTTAAAGCACTTTGAAAAATACTGAGGGGTTTCAAAATGAAGCATATACGCAATTTGTGTAAAATTGTAATTCTCTTCTCTTATAAGACGCTTAGCTTCCTCAATTTTTCTGAAATTATAATAATGAATAATTCCTTGTGCTCTGAATTTGGCAAAAAGATTTTTAACCGTGCTTTCGCTTTTTCCTACGTAGTTCGCAATATCGTAAATACTCATTCTTCCGTAAATATTTTTGTCGATACAGTCAAGCACTTCTTTAAGGTCATCAGGAATTTCAATTCCGTTAGTATCAAATCCGTGACGTTGCTTTTTTGTCGCCGTGTCCGCGTTTCTGCGAAGCTTAATTAGTAAAATTTCAATCAAGTTTTTAGTCATTTGGCTTCCGCCGAGAGCCGAACTTTCAATTTCCTTCATTGAATGGCAAAAGGGATTATGCTCTTCACAAAGTTCATAATGCGAAAGTCCTTCGTCAAACAGAGTGGAGAGTATTGTTTTTTCTTCTGCACTAAGCTTGAATATTTTACCTATGAAATATTTCATTTCACGGCTTTTGGAAACAAACGTAATTATACCGACGTTAGGAGAAACGCTACCGTTTCCCGAGAGATTGTGAAACTCATTCGGTTTATGAAATACAAGCTCTCCGCTTTTTAAAATGAATTTGTTTTTATCGGCAGTGCAAATCGCCTCACCCTTGTCTATGTAAACCATCTCCCAATAGTTATGGCTCTCTCCCTCATAGTAAAAGTCCTTGGATATTTCCATGTAAAATAAAGTAATCAAACGTTCAATATTGAAGGTTTTTGTAAATTTAAGTTTTGTAATATTATCTGCCATCACTTTTACCTCTTGTCTGATTTTATAAATATTATAACCGATTTTGTACTCCTTTGCAAGTATAAAATAATATATAATTATCTTAGAAGTAAAATTGTTGATTGAAGTTTTCTTTTTTTCACAAAAATGAAGCTGAAAATTGCGATTTCTTCATATTGAAAGGAGAAATATTATGAATTTCAATTCCACAGTAAAAGGTTCCGCACTCGAGGGATTCTATCCTGCCGGCTGGGACTTTGACAAAATCGACGCGTGCATTGATGCACCCGAAAAAATTACAGAAAGACAGGCATTCTGGAACAAAGATTTCACACCTGTAAAGTGTTCAAGTCTTAGCGACTTTGAAACATATATGGGTCATGAAATCGCAATGCAAATAAAGCTCGCAAAGGATAGAGGCGAAAAAATCGCATTTATTCTCCCTGTAGGTCCTATGGGTATGTACAAATGGGTAGTTTACTTCCTCAATGAGTGGAAGGTTTCCTGTGAACACGTATACACCTTCAACATGGACGAGTGGGCTGATGCTGAGGGCAACACTCTTGCTCCCGATAATTCCGGTGCTTTCCAATATGCTATGGAGCAGGCACTCTTTAATCCTCTCGGTGCTCTCACTGTTCCTAAAAATCAGCGTAACTTCGCAACTAAAGAAAATCTTCCTACATACCCCGAAAAGATTGCAGCTCTTAAAGCAGAGGGTGCAAAGCTCGTTCTCGTTTACGGTATCGGAAGAATGTGTCATATAGCTTTTTGGGAGCCCACATTCGCTGCTGACTATGCAACTGCTGAAGAATGGGAAGCAGCTCCTTACAGAATCGGTGCAAAGATTCACCCACTCACAGTTGAACAAAACGCTCTTACAAGCTTCAAATCACGTACTCCTCTCGTTCCCTGCCGCGCCAACACAATAGGCCCCGGTCTCTTCCTTCAGGCAGATTATGCAATCGGAGGCGCAGACGGAACACTTGGCAGAGGAATGCAGTGGCAGGGACTTTCTCTTTGGATGACTCTTCGCCACGGAACAACTCCTTGGATAACATCCTCCTACATCCCCACCCTTGCAGGACGTCTGTTCTTCCTTGACGAGCTTGCAGGACCTCTTACAGCAGAGTGTAACTAATATGACAAATACAAAATCAGGAATTGCCATCGCCGGAAGCATTCTCGTAGATAAAATCTATGAAATATCAGCGTACCCAAATCCCGGTCAGCTTACGCAAATCAAGGACATCAAGCTCGCTGTCGGAGGATGCGTTCCAAACGATGCAATAGATATCAAGAAAATGCGTCCCGATATCAAGGTTTGTGCAATCGGTAAAATTGGCAGGGATGAAGAAGGCGAATTTATTCTCAAAAACCTTACAGAAAACGGTGTTTTGACGGATAAAATAACCTACTCTTCGACCAAAACAAGCTTTACGGATGTAATGAGTGTCACAGGAGGTCAAAGAACCTTCTTCACCTATCCCGGCGCAAGTGCCGATTTTGGATACGGTGACATCGATTGTGATTCGCTTGATGTAAAAATGCTTCACCTCGGTTATTTCCTACTTCTTGATAAGATTGATAACGGCGACGGAATCAAAATACTTAAGGCCGCAACCGAAAGAGGTATCAAGACCTCAATCGACCTCGTAAGTGAAAACTCTTCAAGATATTCACTCGTTATTCCCTGCCTTCAATATACCGACAACCTCATTATAAATGAGACCGAAGCAGGTATGATGGTAGGCATAGAGCCCACAAACGATAATCTTTATATCATAGCAAAAAAACTCCAAGAGCTTGGAGTCAGAGAGCGAATAATCATACACAAGCCGGATGTTGGCGTATGCCTTCACGGTGAAGAGTTTACTGTAGTTCCATCATATCAGCTGCCATGCGGATTTATTAAAGGCACTACCGGAGCAGGCGACGCATTCTGTTCGGGCGCTCTCATAGGTATACACGAGAATAAAACCGATAAAGAGATTTTGGAATTTGCTTCCGCTGCTGCTGTTATGGCTTTAAGCGAAGCCGATGCTACAAGCGGTATTGTACCGCAAGAAAAAATAATTAGCTTTTGTAATAAGCTGGATAGGAAAAAAATATGCTTGTAAATTTGAACGACGTGCTTAAAAAAGCACAGAAAGAACATTACGCCGTTGGTCTTTTTAATACGACTGACTCCGATATGCTCGAAGCAGTTATTGCAGCTGCCGAAGAGCTTAATTCTCCTGTTATTATAGGAACGGCAGAAATTCTTCTCCCCTACGGAGAATTAAAGCTTATTGCTCCATCCGTAATCGCAGCGGCAAAGAGAGCGAAGATTCCCGTAGTAGTACACTACGACCACGGACTTACATTTGACAGATGTATGGAAGCTCTTAAGCTTGGATTCAGCTCTGTTATGTACGACGGTTCAACAAAGGACTACGAAACAAACATCAAGGAAACTCAGGAAATCGTTAAAATTGCTCACTCCTTCGGAGCATCTGTCGAGGGTGAAATAGGACACGTAGGCAATAACGAGCTCGGAGAAGCTGAAGCAGATACCGATAATTCAATTGCCGATATGTACACTATTCCCGAAGAAGCTAAATCGTACGTTGATGCAACAGGCGTTGACGCACTTGCAATTGCTATCGGTACAGCACACGGTGTATATAAGTCAAAGCCCATTCTTAACATAGAGCGTCTTAAGGAAATCCGCAATACTGTAGATACGCCCCTTGTTCTTCACGGTGGAAGCGGATTGTCTGACGATGATTTCAGAACAACCGTAAGAGAAGGCATCGCAAAGGTTAACATTTTTACAGACCTTTGCTTAGCGGGTGACAGAGCTATGAAGGAAGGCATTGAAAAACGCCTTGGATACCTTGAAACAAGAAAGCTCAAGGTTCAGTACATAAAGGAAGTTGTTAAGACAAAAATCCGTCTTTTCGGTTCTGTTGACAAAGCATAACAAAAAAACAGCATACGCAAAAATGGTTAAGATTCAATCAATAATCTTAACCATTTTTTATTTTTTATATTTAATTAAAGGCAGAGTTCGCGAAGCTTGTCTACCAAATCACACTCTTCCCACTTAACACCGAGGTCCTCACGACCCATATGTCCATACGCAGAAAGGTTCTTGTAGATAGGTTTTCTTAAGTCGAATTTTTTAATTATAGCTGCAGGACGAAGGTCCACAAGCTCTCTTACTGCTGAAGAGATTTTCACCTCATCAACTACGGCTGTGCCAAAGGTATCTACCATCACGGACACAGGACTTGCAACTCCGATAGCATAAGCAATCTGTATCTCGCATTTTTTAGCAAGACCCGCCTTTACAATATTCTTTGCAACATATCTTGCCGCGTAAGAAGCACTTCTATCAACTTTAGTTGGGTCTTTTCCCGAGAATGCACCGCCTCCGTGTCTTGAGTATCCGCCGTATGTATCAACTATAATTTTTCTTCCTGTAAGTCCTGTATCTCCTTGAGGACCGCCAATTACAAATCTGCCTGTGGGATTGACATAAATATTTACCTTACCGTCCATCAAATGCTTCGGAATTATAGGCAAAATTACGTTTTCAAGAATGTCCTTGCGGATAGTCTTCAAATCCACTTCTGCGCTATGCTGTGTTGACACTACTATAGTATCAACTCTCTTTGGCATACCGTCTACGTATTCAACAGTTACCTGTGTTTTTCCATCAGGACGCAAATATGAAAGCTTGCCGCTCTTTCTTACTTCAGTAAGCTTCTTTGCGAGTTTATGTGAAAGTGAAATAGGCAAAGGCATAAGCTCCTCGGTTTCATCACAAGCAAAACCGAACATAATTCCCTGGTCGCCGGCACCGATATCAAGCTCGTCTGTCAATACTCCGTCCTTAGCTTCAAGGCACTTGTCTACGCCCATGGCTATATCAGGGCTCTGCTCGTGAATCGAGGAAAGAACTGCACAAGTATTTGCATCAAATCCGTACTTTGCTCTGTCGTATCCAATTTCTGCAACAGTTTCGCGTACAATCTTCTGCACATCAAATTTCGCCTTGGTAGTAATTTCTCCCATAACGGTTATTATACCGGTAGTTGCAAAGGTTTCACACGCAACTCGGCTCTCGGGGTCTTGTCTGATTATTTCATCGAGTATAGCATCTGAAATTTTATCACATATTTTATCGGGATGTCCTTCTGTAACCGATTCAGATGTAAATAGAAATTTTTTCATATTATATTTTCCTTTCAAAAACAAAAATTCGAAAACTGCAAAAGCAATTCCCGAACTTCCGAGCACACTCATCTTTCAGGAATTAGCACGTTGCATTATACAGGTTGCCGGGCTTCACAGGGCCAGTCCCTCCGCCGCTCTTGATAAGTTTATTAAGCTGTTAACCGTCACTATTGCGACTGTCCTTGACATTATAACACACTATTTTACGAAAATCAAGGGGTATTTAAGAAAATTTTGTATTACTTTTATCATAATACTATTGAAAAAAAAAGATTATTATGGTATCATTTTCTTGTAGATTTTTTGGGGAGGTTTTTTATGAATATTGACCACATCATAGAAAAAATAAATAAAGTGGTTGAAAGCCACTATCTTGGAAACGGAGCGTATGCAAGATTTCTTTGGGACAAAGAGGGGGAAAACAGAAAGCTCGGCATCAATGAATACGGATGCGCTGATGCAATGAATATCTTGTACACTATCGGCAAATTTCCTACAGGAAAGCACAGAGAGGAATGCCTTCAGGCACTCTCTTCCTTGCAAAATGAGGAAACGGGACTTTTCATCGAGGAAACACACCACCCAATACACACAACAGCACACTGCACCGCTGCTATTGAGCTTTTTGATGCAGTACCGAAGTATTACCCTACAGCGCTTAAGCAATACTTTACAAAAGAGGGCCTTAAGCAACTTATTGACTCTCTTAAATGGAGAGAAAATCCTTGGCCCGAATCACATCAAGGCGCAGGCATATACGTTGTAGGCACCTTGTGCAACTGCGTAGACCTCGATTGGCAAAGATTTTATTTTGATTACATATATGACAACACAGACCCCGATTGGGGAATGTCGCGCAAAGGAACAATTGATGAAAACGTAATTCCAGCTTTCGCACATCTTAACGGCTGGTTCCATTATATGTTTAATATGCAATATGCTAAGAAGCCGCTTAAATACCCTGAGCGTCTTATAGATACCTGCCTTGCACTTTATAACGAAAAACGTCTTCACCCCACGTTTGCGCACTTTATCGGCTTCTCCGAAATAGACTGGGTATTCGCAATAAACAGAGCGTCAAGAGAAACCCCTCACCGCTTTAATGAGGTCAAGGATGCAATTCGTGATTTTGTACATGTATTTGTTGAATATCTTGATTCTTTGGATTTTGAAACCGATGACGGAGTAAACGATCTTCATATGCTCTTCGGTGCTACTTGCGCTCTTGCAGAAATGCAGGCGGCAATCCCGGGGCTTGTCGAAACAACAAAGCCACTCAAGCTTGTACTTGACAGAAGACCCTTTATTTAATCTTCTCTTGTTTAAAAATCAATAATTCAAAAATGGGTTTATCAATTCCGATAAACCCATTTTTGTTTGCTTAAAGAATTATGTGCTTCGGCATCCCGAACTCATATTCAAGCTCTACCTCGCCAAGAATCAAAGGTGCAATGTATGAGATGCATTCATCGGTAACACCGTTTCTCTCATCGTTTATGTAATTAAGAGGAACTCTTCTGACCTCGTTTGCAATTTTTGATATATCCTGAGTTCCGATTTCAACTCTGTATTCCTCTTGGGGAACTCTTATAAAAGTCATCATTATTCCGCTCTTTCCCTGTAAAGCTTCAAAAACAGCAGCAGTACCGATAGCACAAGATTCTTCTATATCGGTTTTTGAAAGCACATGCGCCGCGCATCTTTGTGGCAAATTCAATTCAACAGAGCGAACTTTGCAACCGAATTTTTTCCTTACAAGTGTCTCAAGAATTCGTCCTGCTCCTGAAAGCTGCTTATGACCGAAGGCATCGGTTGTTCCTCCTGCACCAACATATTCTCCGTTTGCAAACTTAATCCCCTCGGATACTGCTACGAGTATTGCATTTTCCTTTTCAAATGCCTTTTCAATCGAGGAATAAAAGGATTCTTCATCAAATGCAACCTCCGGTAAATATATTAGGTGAGGTCCCTTGCCTGAAAGCTTTGGCAAAGCCGAAGAGGCGGTAAGCCAACCTGCATCTCTGCCCATTATTTCTACTATTGTAACCGCCTTTGTTTTGTAAACAGAAATATCCCTTAGTATTTCTTTTACAGTAATCGCCACAAATTTTGCGGCAGAAGCAAATCCAGGAGTATGATCTGTTGCCATTAAATCGTTGTCAACCGTCTTGGGAATTCCCACTACATTAATGTCATAACCGATAGCTTCCGCATATTTCGAAATTTTCAATACGGTATCCATAGAGTCGTTTCCACCGATATAGAAAAAGTATTTGATGCTGTATTTTTTGAATATATCAAATATTTTTGAATACACACCGGGCTCTGAATTAAAATCCTTTAATCTGCGCCTGCAAGAGCCAAGCGCCGCAGACGGAGTATGTTTAAGAACTTCTATCTTCTTTTCATCCTCAAAAATTGATGTAAGGTCTAGTAACTCTTCGTTAAGAAATCCCTCTATACCGTTTCTCATTCCGTATAGGGTGTGAATTTTTCCCTCTCCAACCGAAAGACGCACTCCTTCTATAACTCCGGCAAGGGTCGCATTTATCGCTGCGGTCGGTCCGCCTGACTGTCCTACTACGGCATTTTGATATACGTTCTTCATAAATTGGTCACTTCCTGATTTTGATTTATCTTTCTGTACTTATTTTATCACACTAATTAATACATTTCAAGCTATTTGCTCTTATTCAAAAGAACTGATATTCAAGTATTTTAAAGCTGAGTTAACGTATCTGTCCCGCTCAAATCCATAATCAATAAAATATGCGTGCTCGCAAAGGTCAATTGCAAGCTTAGGGGCGGCAGTAATTATTATGCCGTGATAATTTTCTCCGGAATAATACTGAATTTTTCCATCATTCTCGTATATAAGCAAAAATCCCGATTTTGCCTTGTCGGCTGACATTCTTAATTCATAAAGAAAGTTCGCCTCACTTCCATACTGTTTTTTTATTCTCGTACATCTTTGATACATTTTTCCAAAGGAAGAAAAGAAAAGCTCATGAGCTGATATCTCTGCCTTTAACATGATTAATTCTTCTATTTCTTCTCTTCTAATTCTCATTCTCTTTATTTCACGAAAGCTTTTTTCTGAAATTTCAGGATAACTTTTTTCAAAAATAGAATATTTGAGATTTAGACTCCTTAAATACTCCAAATGCTTTGATTTTGACTCTCGGCTTACAAATAATTCTTCAAAGCAGTTAATTTTTATCACCTCCAAAAAATAACCTCTTCCACAGTTTATGCAGAAGAGGTTATTTTTAGAAAATTAAATCTTTCTCAACAAAGGTATAGCTGTTGTTGCAGAAGTGACAAACCGCTGTAAGCTCTCTCGGCTTTCCCTCGGCTTCCTGCTCATTAAACATATCTAAGACCTGCTTTTTTCCAAGCGAAATGATTTTCTTTCTCATTCTTTCTCTTGAGCAGTCGCATCTGTATTCCACTTCAAGTGTGTCAAACACGTCAAATGGTATATCTCTCATAGCTATGTCGGCTATTGCTTTGTTATCATATCCAAGCTCAACAAGATGGGATATATTAGTTAAATTCTGAGCATTTCTCTCTAACAGGCGAATTGTTTCGTCGTCCGGAAAAGGCATTGCCTGTATTAATACGCCGCCGGCAGATAAGCAGGAATAATCCTTGTCCACTCTTACGCCAAGAGAAAGAAGGGTTGGTACTTGTTCACTTGATGCAAAATATGTTGCTATATCCTCGGCAATCTCTCCGCTCACAATTTCAACTGTACCGATTTGGGGTTCTTTGCCACCAATATCCTTAATAACAGACAATGCGCCTGCTCCAACAGCTTTGCCAACATCTAATTTGCCGTTTGGCTTTTTAGGCGGGTTAGCAAGCGGATTCTGTATATAACCCTTGACGTTGCCAAAATAATCGGCAACTGCAATTATTTTACCTGCTTCTCCGCTTCCTGAAAAGCTAATGGTGATACTGTCATTTTCCTCAGGGAGCATCGTTCCTATCATGGACGCTGCGGTAAGAGTTCTTCCGAGAGCTGCAGTTGCTGTCGGAGATGTTTTGTGATTTTTAATCATATCGTTGACCATTGCAGTAGAGTTCATAACCAACAGTCTTGCAGAACCGTCGCGAGTCATTCCTCTTAGAATAGTGGATTTTTTTCTTTTAGCATTCATCCCTTTAATTCTCCTTTATACATCTTGCCACTACATAAATTCTTTGGTCGTTATCCGTTGCCTCGGTAAAATTGAAATCCGAATATGCACCGATAAACTCAAATCCGGATTTATGAAGCCGTCTTTTAATTGATGTTAAGGTATACATCTTTTCTCTTTGTTCTACATCAAATCTTTCATACAATCCGTCGGCGTTTTCTTTAAATGCAGTGATGAAAAAATCACACATTCCGCTTTTTCGATTATATGAATTCTGCCATACGAGTACTGCCCCATCTTCCTCTATCACGTAGCTTTTGTCGTCATATACACTCTCAAACTTTTCCCTTCCGTTTATATCGAAGATTAAAAGTCCGTTCGGATATATATAATTGTGCAATAAAGCAAAGCATTTGTCAAGCTCCTTGCCACTAGTAATATGATTTATACAGTCAAGGCAGGAAACCGCAGCATCAACTGTTCCGTAAAGCTCAAAATCGCACATGTCTTGACATAGCCAAAGGATTTTTTCACCGAAACTCGTTTTCTCAGCCCTTTTTCTTGCTACGTCCAGCATTTCAACAGAATAATCGACTCCTATCATATCGTAACCGCGGCGCGCGAGCTCTAAAGTCATGTTTCCTGTACCGCAACCAAGGTCGAGAATAATGTTTTCACCCTTAATTTTGTTATGGCGCTGTAAAATTTCAGTTATAAAATCCGCCCATTTTACATAGTCGATTTCACTGTTAACCGCATCATAAAGGGGTGCAAGCAAATCATATATCATGAGAGTTATTCCTTTCCGAGTTACTTAAAACGTTCAACAACCTCTTTTGCTGAAAGTCGGTCACGCGCAAAACACCTGCGAAGAAGATTTGACGGGATATACTCGTCGTACTTTTCGTATACGGGATGCTCGTTTTCACCCACAAGCTCATCTGTAGAAAGTCCGTCACGCTTTAGTATCGTCTTAACTCCCGTAAGGAACCTCTGCGCACTTCCGTCTTTCATTTTGAACTTAATATAATAACAGCCCTGGCTTTTAATATCGGATATTCCAAGCTCTGAGGCATTTTTCTTCATAAATCTTTGCATGGTTTTGAACGGCTTTGTTCCAAGCCAAGGGAATAAAACATAGCTTTGTCCGCCAAGGTGAACTACCATGTTTTTATTAATACCCGCTTTTTTTGCAACTTGTCTTGCTTTCCTTAAGCGTTCAGCCGCATTATCACCGAGAAAACGGTAATCAAGCTCATTGAAGAGTACATCCTTCATTGCGAGCAAAATCTTCGTGTGTATTTCTCCTCCGTTTCCGGGCCATGACACCTCCATTTTACCCTCTACAGCACACACAAACACGAGTCTGCGCTTTACATCAAGCTCAATAACCTCCCAAACGCTTCCCGCAAGAGCAAATCTGTCACCAACAGGAGGCGGTGTCGTGATAGTGCCTATTTCCTTACTGTCGCATCTGACCGTATAGTCCTCACTATCCTTAAAGACAGCGTAGAATTTATAGGAATTTACAAGACGTTCTCCCTTCATTCCCACAATTAAGCCCTGTTCTTCTGTCATTTCAATATAATCGTCGTTTATCATAGAGACGATGAGCTCTTTATAGATATCTCTTGAAAGGTGGGAAATAGGTGGCAGAGAGAGAACCTTGTCCGCAAGCTTACGAGCGGTAAGCTCCCCTTCGGAAACTAAAATGCTGAGCGTCTGATGGAAAGCAAGCGAAAGTGGCATTTCTTTAACATATGGGGGCTCAATAAACCTCTCGCGAGCATACAAATCAAGTATAGCAACACCTCTTAAGAGGTCCCAGGGTAATATTTCGGGAAGCTGAGCGTTTGGAAGCGGCTCTTCTTCTCTGAAAAGCATTATCATTTCAGGCGGGTTGCCACGTCTGCCCGAGCGTCCGAGACGCTGTAAAAATCCGGAAACCGATGTGGGTGCCGAAACCTGAGCAACTCTCTCAAGCCGCCCTATATCTATACCTAGCTCCATTGTTACTGTAGCGCACGTAACTGCCTCAGTAACACTTTCATCCTTCATTTTAAGCTCCGCATCCTCGCGCAAGGAAGCGGAAAGATTTCCGTGATGTATATAAAAAATATCATCTTCACCTCTTGCGCGGGCAATTTGGCGCAAGGATGCTGTCACATACTCTGTTTCTTCCCGTGAGTTAGAAAACACAAGTGCCTTTCTCGCAGCAATCGAATCGTACAAGAACTCATACCCCGGGTCAAGAGTCGCATACCCGCCTCTGTCCGAAGTATCGGGAACTGTCGAGGTTTGGTCCTCGTTAGGATTTTGATAATAAAAATGCTCGTATCCTATTCTCCACTTCAAAGCTGTTTTTTCTGGAGTTGGAGCAATAGTCCCTCTTCCGCTTCCGCTTGAAAGCCATTCCTTAGCCATTTCCACATCTCCGAGAGTAGCACTTAAGCCGATTCTTCTTGGATGATAGCCGATAAGACGAGCAATTCTCGTCAAAAGACAAATAACCTGGTTGCCTCTGTCGGAGTTAATCAAGGAATGTATCTCGTCGATAATAACATATTTAAGATTTCCGAAAATGCGTGGTATATCCGATTTTCTGTTCATAAGCATGGCTTCAAGGGATTCAGGAGTTATTTGCAAAATTCCCTCCGGGTCGCGAAGAAGGCGTTGTTTATGAGAAACACCAACATCCGCATGCCAATGCGTCAAGGTAATTCCGGTCATATCGAGCAATTCATCAAGACGGTAGAACTGGTCGTTAATAAGCGATTTTAACGGAGCAATATAAAGTACAGCTACTGATTTTTCGGGTGCCGGATTTTCTACAATATCCGTAATTACCGGGAAAAATACTGCCTCGGTTTTGCCTGATGCCGTAGAGGAAGAGAGAAGCAAATTCTCATTGCTCTCAAAGATTGCTTCTGCCGCCTCAAGCTGTATCTCGCGCAACTCGTCCCAGCCGTGAGAATATATATATTCTTTTATAAAATCCGGAAATCGAGCAAAAACTCTATCGGCGTCAGTCATTTCATATTTATCCTTTCTGCCAAAGATTAAATATCTATATCAAACAAAGTTATCTTTTTTGACTGTGTTTCCGTAGTCACATCTTCTTCGTCGACAAATTTCGTCTCAACAGGTCTTGATTTAAACAAAACGTTAAGCAAGCTTGAAAAATCAGCCGAAGGATTATCCTTTAATATATTAAGAAGCGTCAAAAAATCACGTATGATTTCTCTCGGTGTGAGCATCTGATTTGCACCCGCTCTTTGAAAACTTGCTCTCGCGAAGCTCTCTATTTCTCGGTCACTGACAGGGGGAGCGCTGAGTCCTTCCCTTTGCGCATAAAGCTTTGAAAGACGCTTTATCAGAGCGAACAGCTCGTTATCCGAAAGTCTTCTTAATCTTATTACGGGTGAAGATAAGTCTTGGTATCCTGCATTTATATACCTTGAATCTGCAAGACGGCTCTTTAATGCCTCGTAGCTAAAAAGTCCTCGTCTTGTATCTTCAAGAAACTGGGGTGTACCGCCAAATATAACTCCAAGGTTTTTAGCTCTTCCCTGAAGCGTATCGTTGAAAATCGTCAGAATTTTCTCATAGTTCGCCTCGCGTGCAATACGATTGGGGATTTTGTAAAGATTTACACATTCGTCGATAAAGAGTATAAGTCCCGAATATCCGAGCTTAACAGAAAGAGAAGCCATTATCTTTATTGAATCATACCAATTGTCGTCGTCTATAACCATACCGACGCGAAATCCGAGTAATGCAGATGCCTCAGTTTTTGTATTAAATTCTCCTCTCAGCCAACGCAGGCAAGCGCTTTTTTTCTCGGAATTATCATATAAAAGAGCCATATAATACTCTGATAGCACTCTTGCAAAGTCAAAGCCGCCAACATCCCCCTCAAGCTCAGAGAGCGTTAAATATACTCTCTTTTTAATTTCTTCGTCGAATCGCGGGTCTTCAGGCATAATTCCTTGCATTACAACCTCGCTCTTGATTTTGGTTAGGTGTCGGGAAAGAATGGTAGGCAAAGCGCCTCCGTCGGGAGATGCCTTACTCGCAAGATTTATCATAAGTTCTCTGTAGGTCGCAAGACCCGCCCCGTTTCCGCCTGTCAAGCGTCTTTCCGGTGATAAATCAGCATCGGCACAGATAAAGCCTCTCTCAAGCGCGTATCCGCGAATCAGCTGTATCAAAAAGGTCTTGCCGCTTCCGTATCTTCCTATAAGAAATCGGGTTGCCGCGCTCCCCTCTTTAATCGCATCAAGATTATCGAGCAATGAATTTATTTCTTCTTTTCTGCCAATGGCAATATAAGGCGCTCCGCTGCGCGGAACAACACCTGCAGCCAAAGATGAAAGTAAAGTGTTTAATATTCTTTTCGGAACGTTTATTTCATTATTTTCAAAAGCCATTCTTCAACATCCTTTTTATATTCATCAATAATTTTATAGTCCGGCTCAAAGCCCTCTATCACAACGTCGCCAAAATTATTCGTAAATGCTTCGTTGATGCGTTCAGCCATAGTATCCAAAAGAACGCCTGCCTGTATTGCCACCGCTCTCGCAGCTTCCATATCACCACGGCTTACTGCAAGGAGGAAGGAAATTTCACCCTCTGTCAAACCGTAGGCATTTTCATTTATTTGACTTACGCGCTCTGTCGCAGGTGGCTCGGATGGTATAAATACTGATGGCATTTGATAATCATCAAAGCTATCATCCTCGGCAACAAGTCGCATTGTAGTTGTCCATGAGTCCTTTTCAATCAAATCAGCTCCAAAGGAAGACATTTCCTCCTCCCTTGCCTCATACAGCTTCTCATACTCCGGTAAATCCGTCTTTTTCTTCTCTTTTTGCACCCTTGCAAACATTTCGGCAAAATAAGAATCTATCAGATCTTTGTACTCTTCGGGAATTTCCTTTATTGAAAGTCTGCTCTTTATACCCATTAAAGCTCGAAGCTTGTTTTCAGTATATTTTATAGCAGCAGTTACCGTTGCTCTAAGGTTTTCGGAATTTGAAAGAGGCACGTACTCAATATCAAGTCGTGATTTCACACTGTGTGTACAAAGCGAGTTGGCAAAGGCGCTTCTTGAAAATGTTGCTGTTTCGGTTTGGTTTTCAATTATTTTTCCCGAATCAAAAAGGTGCGCAATAATCAAGCCCATTGCTCCAAGCATATGCTTTTCGTACACTTTTTTCGTTTCCGCACCTGCATATTTGCCCTTCCTCCAATCATAATCCGAGAGATAGGAAAGAAATGCAGAAACCCCATCAGCAGATGAAATATCCGCGCAGTTGAGGTAAAATTCCTTGAAGGAAGTCGATGGAATAATATCAAAAATAAAATCCTTAATTAACTCATACGGACACTCAAAATTGTAAATCAGGCAGTAATCCTGCACCCAAAGAGACAATTTTGAGTCAATATTAGGTAAATCGGTGCGATACTCCTTCCACAAAGTAACGAGAATTTTTAATCCCTCGTGAGGCAGCACCAAGTCAGGCAAATTAAGAATTTCATAAATGTAAAGATAAAGGTAGGAGTAATCTGTTTTGATATACTTTCCCCTGCGCACCGAATCTCTAAAGTAAAAATAAAAATTTCTTTGCGCAGTATTCATCTGTGAATATTGAGGCATATACGAATAAAAAGGTACAAATTCACATTTTGCCGACTTTACTTGATAGTACAGCATGGCTGCTTTTCGGAAATTACCGTAAAAATCATATTTATCCACAAATTTTGTGATTTTTACTGAGCGCAGCAAAGGACCTTTGAGGTAATACACCTTATTTTCATTGAGAATTTCACTCATTTTAGTGAGCTTTGTTCTCTCATCGCTCCGCTTCGGTGTGCCCGGAATTGTTATTTCGGTCACCTTCTCTTTAGTAGAAAAAGGGGGAATTCTGTCCTTCTTCTTCGGAATCAGCTTATCTATATTCCAAAAATCATCTCTTTGCGACATTTTATTCCTCCTTTTCCGAATTTTTCTGATTAAATAATTATAACATAATTATCGTAGCTTGTCAATGAAAAAAGATAATAAATTGACACATATAAATTCATAAAAATTTTGCATTTAACACACTGGATTTCTGTTTACAAAATTGATTTTTTATGCTATATATTTTAAAAGCATAGGGCAAAACTAGCAAATTTTATGCCTTTTTAGATGCTAACTTGTATTTTAATGTGAAATTATTTCATATTATATTGAATTTTTTTCGCTTTACAAATTAATTTTTATGTGATATTATTTTTTATATGTTTAATGATTTAAGGAGTATCAAATCTGTGAAACGTTTAAGTTTAATTTTATTTATTGCATTTTCTCTCATATTTACCCTTGCATCCTGCGGTCCCGAGCACGAATGCAGCTACGGAGAATGGCAGACGGTTGAAGGCAAAGAAGCGACCTGCGCACAAAAGGGTGAAGAAATCCGCGTATGTACAACGGACCCAACTCACACCGAAACAAGAGAAATCCCTATGCTTTCTCATACCTTTGAGGGCGAATACTACAGTGACGAGTTAGGTCACTGGCAGATGTGCTCCGTATGCGGAGAAAGAGGAGATTCAGTTGAGCATGAATCGGAAGCCCCTGCCACAACCGAGCATGCTGAAACCTGCTCGTCCTGCGGTTATGAGATGGCACCGAAGCTTCATATTTTATCTAACAAAAAGGTTATCTTTATCGGCAACTCCCATACATATTTTGGCGGCACTGTAAAAGAGGTAAAACAAACTGCTCTTACTCTTGCCACCCGTATACATGACAACGGATATTTTTATGAGCTTGCAAAATTAAACGGTGCAAAAAATCTGGAGGTAACCAACTGGACCTTTGGTGGTCACAGCTTGAAGGACTTGTTCTCCGGTGATTGCCAAGCAGACAGGTCCTGCGGCAATGGCACAGACCACTTCTCTTACTTAACCGATAACAACTACGATTACGTTGTTTTCCAGCAGGGCTCTACCGATCATTCATCAACTTTGTATTGGATTGAATACATGATGAATTTCTTCAAGGAAGGCAACCCGGACACTAAGTTCGTTATGCTTGTGCAAGCACGCGCGCACAACGACCATGCAATCGATGCAACAAAATATGGCTGGCTCTCCGATCTTAAAGAAATTGAAGAAAAGGGCGTTATAATAGTTGACTGGGGTGCAGTTGTATACGACCTCTATTCAGGGAATGTTACTCTTCCCGGTGCTGATACGCTTCCTCTTACAAAAACAAGCTTTGTCATAGCAAAAACCAAAGATGACGGATTCCACCCCAACTTGCTTGCCGGATATGTAACTTCGCTTATGACATATTGCGCAATAACAGGCGAAAAAGCGGCAGGACAAAGCTATGCTTTCTGCTCAACCTCACGAAGCTTTAATGGCTTTGTCCAAAACTATTACAAGGTTGATAATACAAACTTCCGAGAAGTATTCAAATCTAAAGAAACAATGTACAGAATTCAAGAGCTTATAGATACGTATCTTTTAGAGAAAAAATACCGCGAATACTAATTAAAAGCAATAACAAAATACGCTATATACAAAAGCGGAGCAGATTTTTACAATTCTGCTCCGCTTTTTATGTTGTATTTCAATGCAATGTCTATTTTTCAATACTCTACAGAGGTTGCATAATGTGCATTAAATCCACCCTCTATCAGTTTTTCGGCTGCTTCTTTTGCGGCACTCTCAGTTTCAAAAATACCGTAAACACTTGGACCGCTGCCACTCATAAGAGCCCCAACAGCTCCGAGTCGAAGAAGCTCTTTTTTTAAGTGATAAGCCCCCGGACATTTAGGAATAACCGCCCCTTCGAAAATATTGAACAGTGCCCCTTGATTTATCTGTGTACCCGAAAACACTTTCATTAAATTCAAAAAGTTCCCTTCAGCACAACTCTTTACACTTCCGTCAAAATTTGAATAAAGCTTATCAAGTGCACTGTAAGCTTCCGGAGTTGAAACGTATTCGCTTCCTACAGCGACTACAAGGTGAAGCTTTAATGTGTCCGGCAACTTTGTCATTATCTCCCCTCTGCCCTCGCATAGCGCAGTTTTGCCATAAAGGCAGAACGGAACATCGCTTCCAATTCGCCCTGCAAGATAGCCAAGCTTTGCCTCTGTAAAAATTCTGCCAAAAAGCTTGTTCATAGCACGAAGCACCGCTGCCGCATCAGTTGAACCGCCCGCAAGCCCTGCCGAAACCGGTATGTTTTTTTTGAGCTTTATCTCAATATTCGCTCTGAGTCCTGCCTCTTCAAGATACAACTTTGCCGCAGCAAAGGCAAGATTTTTTGCGTCGGATGGTATGTATCGGTTGCCCGAAACAAAAAGTCGTATGTTGGTTACTGCCGAAGGAGTATAAATTACCGTGATTTCATCGGCAAGCGACACCGAGTGCATAACCGTTTTAATTTCGTGAAATCCATCGTCGCGTTTAGATATAACGTCAAGGAAAAGATTTATTTTTGCATATGCTTTTTCTTTTACTGCTCTCATAAACACTCCAATATTTTATCTTCCTACTAATTTTACCATACTTTTTTTAAAAAATCAACGGCATGCCGGTACAAAATGCCGCCAATGAAAATATACATAACAAAAAGCTTGAGCATTTTTCTTTTATTTTACCGTCAGCATGTATTAAATACCCAAAATATTAAGTATTTATGAAGTATTTTAAAAAATCGCTTGACAAACAAAAAAACGTGTGATAAAATACTATATCGGTTCGGATATTGGTTATCCGACACCCCTTGCCGCCGGTTGTGGCGGCCTTAAAGTCCACAAGGAGGTGTATTCAGATGGAAAAGAAACTTTGTTCTTATGAAACTCTCTTCGTTGTAAACGGAAATCTTTCAGAAGAAGATTCCAAGACACTCGTTGAGAAGTTCGTAAATCTCGTTAAGGAAAACGCAGCTGATGTTGACGTTAACGAGTGGGGCAAACGCAGACTTGCATATCCTATCAACTATATAACAGAAGGATATTATGTTCTCGTTTCCTTTAAGAGCGAGCCCAACTTCCCTCTCGTGCTTGAGCGTGGATTCGGTATAACAGAAGGCATTCTTCGTTATATGACTACAAGCAAGATTGAGAAGGCAGTAAATGCTCCTGCTGAGGTTAAAGCCGAAGCTGAAGTTCCTGCCGAAGTTACAGAAGTAACAGAAGCATAAATAAAAAATTTAAAAGAGGCGGAATTATGGCAAGTTTCAATAAAGTCATTCTCATTGGCAATATGACAGCCGATCCCGAGCTTAAGCAAACAACCGGAGGTCTTTCGGTTTGTAGCTTTTCTATTGCGGTTAACCGCCGTTTTGCAAAGGCAGATCAGGGTCAACAGAATGTTGATTTTATCAACATAGTTACCTGGCGTCAGCAGGCAGAATTTGTTAGCCGTTATTTCAAAAAAGGCAATCCCATTCTCGTTTGCGGGCAGCTTCAGACAAGAACCTGGACTGACAACCAAGGACAGAAAAGATATGCAACAGAGGTTGTAGCTGACGAAGTTTCCTTCGTTGCTTCTGCTAACCAGACAGCAAGTCCTGCAGGCACTCAGGCAGCTTATACACCCGACGCATACGGTATGCCTACATTTAACAGCGCTCCCAGCGCAAGTTTTGAAGAAATTCCTAACGATACCGACCTTCCTTTCTAAATTATTTAAGGTAAGTCCTCCTCCGTTAGACTCACAGCGGACGGTGCCAATATAGTAAACGTGAGTCGGAAAGGTTTATGGACTATTCTAATGGATAGAAACGATACCCAGCGTCCCTCCTTCCGTCCTGTGCACAGAAGAAAGAAGGTTTGCATCTTCTGTCAGGACAAGGTTGAGGCAATCGATTACAAGGATATTGCAAAGCTCAGAAAGTTTATTTCTGAAAGAGCTAAGATTCTTCCCAGACGTGTTTCCGGCACTTGTGCTCTTCACCAGCGTCAGCTTACAATAGCTGTTAAGAGAGCTCGCCAGATGGCACTTCTTCCCTACATTTCCAACTAATTTACGGATTTGTAAATAGACATAAAAGCACTCTGTAATGCAGAGTGCTTTTGTTTTTCAGGAATAACGATATTGACTTATACAGTAGAATATTATACAATGTCCATATAGGAGGTACATATTATGCTATTTATAAAAAACTGTTATTTAAAAACGATGGCAGGCGATGACATTAAGAACGGCTGCCTATTAATTGGAGATGACGGAAAGATTCTAAGTGTTGGTGAAAACATCAATGTCCCCACCGGTGCAAATATAATTGATGCCGAGGGTAGACTCGTTACACCGGGATGTGTAGAAGCTCACTGCCATTTGGGTCTTGGCGACCTTTCTGGTCAGGATACCAACGAATCTTCAAGCCCCATAACTCCTGAAATGCGTGCTATCGACGGCATTAATCCGCAAAACGAAGTGTTCAAGTATGCAATAAAGGGCGGCATAACTTCCGTGTGTACAGGTCCCGGAAGTGCAAACATTATTGGCGGAACGTTTGCGGCAATTAAGTGCCACGGAAAGCGTGTCGACGATATGATAATTAAATATCCTGTAGCTATGAAATGTGCCTTCGGAGAAAACCCAAAAAGAAACTATGGGCAAAACGGTAAATCTCCTAAAACAAGAATGGCTACTGCCGCACTTCTCAGAGAATTTTTATATAAAGCAAAAAAATATTACGACGAAAAGCAAGCAGGACAGGATCCCGCATTCGATTTCAAGCTTGAAGCAATGCTACCGGTTATGTCCGGTGAGATTCCCTTAAAGGCACACGCACACCGTGCCGACGACATTTTTACCGCTATCAGAATAGCTAAGGAATTCAATCTAAAAATGACGCTCGATCATTGTACAGATGGAGCACTTATTGCCGACGAGCTTGCAAAAGAGGGGTATCCTGCATTTATCGGCCCTACTATGACCCGAACATCAAAATACGAGCTTTTAAACAAATCTTTTTCAACTCCCGCAGTCCTTAATGCAGCGGGTGTCGATATTGCCATCATAACCGATGCCAGCGTCATACAAATACAATATCTCCCTCTCGTTGCGGGATTGGCTGCAAAGTCTGGACTGCCCTATCAAGAAGCATGGAAGGCAATCACCATCAACGCCGCCAAACTCACGGGTATAGCTGATAGAGTAGGAAGTCTTGAGGTTGGAAAGGATGGCGATGTTGTAATTTGGCAAGCAGACCCTCTATGCGAAATAGGAGCTGAGGTTCATACAACTATCGTCGACGGAAAAGTAGTTTACAGAGCTGAATAAGCATTCAACTAAGTTAAAATACGACTTTCAAAACGGCACTTTTACCTGAATTTTCAACTAATATTTTAGAAACAAAAAGAGATTTGAAGACAAAAATTGCTCCAAATCTCTTTTTATTTTGCTTTCGAATAGTATTAATCAGATAATTATATCTTCAAAATATCCTTTGTATTTAACGTCAAGCGTACTACCGGGAAAGAGGTGTTTATAAAGTTCAATACAATAGTCGTCTGTCATTGATGCAATGTAATCCACAACTATCTGATTTGCTTCGGTTTCAATATACGGTGTTTCTGCAGCATAGTGATTACCTGAAACAAAATCTATGTGATGCTTGAATATCGGTGAGTTGCGATTTCCGCACTTTACATCATCTAGCAGTCGCAAATACATCTTCTGCATCATTGGCTTAACGCTTCCGTCAAGCACCTTTGTGATTTGTTCTGTTCTGTATATTTGCTCGTAATTAACTCTCTTTGCCTCTCGCATACCGTTGTAATGCTCTTTATCCAACATTATATACGGTTTTCCGTAGCTGTTTTCTATAATATTTACCTCAAGGTTGTTAATTATTTCTGCATTAATAGTTCCTATCCCCGCATCTCCAAGTGACGTATCGGAATCGATGAACTTTGCTCTTTTTGCATCTTGTCTGTCCTTACCAAGATATGCAATTATGTCCGAAACACGAACGACACAACCTTCGAGAGTTGAAGGAATTATTTTCATTATATTTTTTTCGTCAACATAACAGCTCTCCACCATCCTGTCAAACGCCTCAAAATCCGGCATAACAGACGGACGGTATTCGTCAGACTCAAACTCACCGTTATGGGTTATAATGCCGTCAAGAGTATCCAGAGTCATATTCAACGGAAATATACCGTCAAGCACTCTTACGCTATGAACGTTGTGGTTGAAATATCTGCCTGTTTGTGCATGATAAACCTCGGAAAGATACCTTTCGCCTGCATGGCCGAACGGTGTGTGCCCTATGTCATGCCCAAGTGCTATCGCTTCTATCAAATCAAGGTTCAAATTAAGAACAGAGCCAATCGACCTAGCAATTCTTGAAACGAGCTGAACGTGAAGAGCACGTCTTGTAATATCATCATTTTTATAGAAAGAAAAAACCTGTGTTTTATCAGTATATCTGTTGTAAAATGGGCTGTGCAATATTTTGTCAACGTCACGAACGTACGCAGGACGCCAAACCGATTCCTTATCAAAATTAGGATTGCGCCTGAGTGCGTTTTTTCCGTTTGCTGCAAAGCTTGGACGTGTTCCCTTTTCTATATCTTCCCTGATTTTTTCTGTAATTTCAGGGCTTAGCTTTTCATATGTGGGCATTTATACCTCCACGGCATCAAATTATTTTATATATTTAGTATATCATAAAGGTAAAATCAAGTCAACACATAAACGAAAAGACCCGCCGGGTCAAGCAGGTCTTTATAACATTATGCCATCTGATTGTACTTAAGAGTAAGCTGCGACTTCTTGTGTGCTGCATTATTCTTATGAAGGATACCGTGAGCAACTGCCTGGTCTACCTTCTTAACAGCAAGCTTGTAAAGCTCGGACGCAGTAGTTTTATCATTAGAATCCACTGCAGAATTAAACTTTTTAAGCACAGTCTTAAGCTGGCTCTTTACCATCTGATTCTGAAGAGCTTTTGCCTGGTTAACAAGAATACGCTTCTTTGCTGACTTAATATTAGCCATTTTATATCTCCTTTATTAATACGGAACTGTCTAACCGATAAAACACCGAGCTGAGAGGGTCTCAGAGCTTAATCGATAAAACAGATACCATTGTTAACATTACCAAGTGATTGTATCATACTTTTTCTTAAAAATCAAGAGTAAAATGCAAATTTAATAAAATATTTTCGAAATTTAATTATTTTTTCTATATTTCTATTGACATTGTATAAAAAGTCTGTTATACTTGTAAAGTAATTTGCTTTACAACTTCAAAAATCATTGTTTGTGAGGCCCATATGTTTGAAAAAAATCTACGTGTTGCATACTTGCTTGATTTTTACGGTGACGTTCTTGACGCGCACGTAAGGGACGTTATGAAGGCATATTACGATGACGACCTTTCTCTTTCCGAAATAGCAAATGGTGAGGGTATTTCCCGCCAGGGTGTAAGACATCTTATTAAGAAAGGCGAGCAACAGCTTGAATTACTTGAAGAAAAGCTTCACCTCGCTGATTTCCACAAGATTCTTACCTCTTCAGCTAAAAAGCTTGAGAATATAAAGGTCGCGCTTCTTTCGGAAAACGAAGAGAAATTCAAAAATGAGATATCCGTTATTTCGGAGGTTGTTGATACAATAACCAGCAAAGGAATCTGATATGTTAGAGAATCTTACACAAAAGCTTGCTAATGCTTTTAAGAAGTTCCGAAACAAAGGAAAATTAACGGAGGCGGACGTTAAGGAGGGTATGCGAGAGGTCAAGCTCGCACTTCTTGAAGCGGACGTCAACTTCAAGGTTGTTAAGGATTTTATAAAATCTGTCACTGAAAGAGCTGTCGGCTCTGAGGTGCTTGAAAGTCTGCTTCCCGCTCAACAGATAATTAAAATAGTTAACGAAGAGCTTATCAAGCTCATGGGAACCGACTCTGCGAAGCTGGAAATAAATCCCAAACCGCCGACAGTAGTCATGATGGTCGGCTTACAGGGCGCCGGAAAAACAACGCACACAGGAAAAATTGCCAGAATGTATAAGCAAAAAGGCAAAAATCCCCTGCTCGTTGCTTGCGACGTATACAGACCTGCCGCCGTTGACCAGTTGAAAATTGTGGGAAGCTCGATTGACGTTCCGGTCTTCTCTCTCGGAACTAAAATTTCCGCAGTTGATATTGCGAAAGCAGGAATAGAACATGCAAAAAAGCATGGTCACGATATGGTTTTCATTGACACTGCAGGCCGCCTTCACATAGACGAGGAACTTATGGGCGAGCTTGTCAATATAAAGAAAACCGTTTCTCCTACCGAAATTCTTCTTGTAGTTGATGCAATGACAGGTCAAGACGCAGTAAATGTTGCCAAGTCCTTTAATGACCTTCTTGACATAACCGGTGTTGTTCTTACCAAGATGGACGGTGATACCCGAGGCGGTGCTGCACTGTCAGTTAAGTACATCACGGGCAAACCGATAAAGTTTATCGGAACAGGTGAAAAGCTTGACGCTATCGAGCTTTTCCACCCTGACCGTATGGCATCAAGAATACTTGGAATGGGTGATGTTCTCTCCCTTATTGAGAAAGCGGAGGCTGCTTTCGATGAGAAGAACGCAAAGGACCTTGAAAAGAAAATCAGAGAGCAAACCTTCACTCTTGACGACTTCTTAATGCAAATGCGTCAAATTAAAAAGATGGGAAATATAAACCAGCTCGTTTCTATGCTTCCGGGAGTCAGTGCGGGCGCACTCAAGGACGCACAGATTGATGAAAAGCAGACACAAAGAATTGAAGCAATAATACTCTCAATGACTCCTACAGAAAGACTCAAGCCGGAAATAATTAACGGCTCTCGCAGAAAACGCATAGCAAAGGGCTCCGGAACTACCGTAGAGGACGTCAACAAGCTTTTGCGTCAATTTGAGCAAATGAAGAAAACAATGAAACAATTTTCCAACATGGGCAAGCGCCGTATGTTCGGTGGAATGAAGCTTCCCTTTTAATCAATAAACAAAAAATAAAAATAAATTAAACAACTTTTTTGGAGGACAAAGAAATGGCAGTAAAAATCAGACTTAAGAGAATGGGAGCAAAGAAGACTCCTTTCTACCGTGTAGTAGTTGCAGACGAGAGATCTCCCCGTGACGGAAAGTTCATTGACGAAATCGGATACTACAACCCTCTCACAGATCCTGCAGACATTAAAATCAATGCTGAAAAGGCAAGCAAGTGGCTTTCCTGCGGTGCTCAGCCCACAGAAACAGTTAGAACACTTCTTAAGAAGACAGAAATCATTAAGTAATTTGCAAAAAAATCGGAAGGATTGTTTCCAATATGGAAACAGGTGACGCAAAATGGAACTGAAGCAAGTACTTACAGACATCGCGCGTGCAATCGTTGATACTCCCGATGCTGTTAACGTGGTTGAAAACGTTGACGGTGATAATGTCGAGCTTATACTTACTGTTGCTGAAGATGACACAGGTATGGTTATCGGACGTCACGGAAAGATAGCAAAGGCGATCAGGCAAATAATGAAAGCTGCTGCGAATACATGCGGAAAGCATGTAACTGTAGAAATTAAGTAATTTTGTATACTCGGGTAAGTTATGCCCGAGTATATTTTTTTATTTAATATGCACAAAATTGCTATGATTTTTAGTTGTAACAGTCCAAAAAAATGAAGTTATTTATAGCGAGGTATTAAAATGAAAAAATATATCATGGCTTTTGACCAAGGAACAACAAGCTCAAGATGTATTATTTTTTCAAAAGAAGGGGAAATTTTAAGCATGGTTCAACGCGAATTTCCTCAAATTTTCCCAAAAGAGAGTTGGGTCGAACATGACCCAATGACAATTTGGTCTACACAAATCGGTGTTGCCGCGGAGGCGCTTTTGAAAATAGGTGCAAGCTGGGACGAAATACACGGAATAGGTATTACAAACCAGAGAGAAACAACGGTTATCTGGGATAGAAATACGGGAGCTCCAATATATAATGCGATAGTGTGGCAATGCAGAAGAACTGCAGATTACTGCGAGAAGCTTGTAAATGATGGATACAGTGATTTTATTAAAAGAAAAACCGGACTTATAATAGACCCATACTTCTCTGCCACAAAGATTAAATGGATTCTTGATAACGTACCGGGCGCAAGAAAAAAAGCAGAACGAGGCGAGATTTGCTTCGGCACTATAGACACCTGGCTTATATGGAATCTCACAGGCGGAAAAGTTCACGCAACAGATTACACTAACGCCTCGAGAACCATGTTGTTTAACATCAATACTTTAAGCTGGGACGAGGAGTTACTTTCTCTGTTCAATATTCCAACATCAATTCTGCCTAAGATTTTGCCCTCTTCTTCTATATTCGGTTACACTGACAGCAAAATTCTCGGAGCTAAACTTCCCATTGGTGGTGTCGCAGGCGACCAGCAAGCAGCTCTTTTTGGACAGTGTTGCTTTGAAAAAGGAGAGCTCAAGAACACATACGGAACGGGCGCGTTTATGCTCATGAATACAGGCGACTGTCCTACTATAACAAATAACGGACTCTTAACAACTGTTGCTTGGGGCATCGGTGATAAGGTTACCTATGCTATCGAGGGCTCGGTATTTACCTGCGGTGCAGCAATTCAATGGCTTCGAGACGGTCTTAAAATAATTGAGTCGGCAGCTGATAGCAGCTATTATGCTTCAAAGGTCGAGGATTCCGGCTCTGTCATGGTTGTACCCGCTTTTCAAGGTCTTGGTGCACCAATGTGGGACCCATATGCAAGAGGTCTTATTATAGGCATCACACGCGCAACAACCAAAAACCATATAATCCGCGCTACCCTTGAATCAATCGCTTATCAAACAACAGACGTAATAAAGCTTATGGAAGAATCTAGCGGAATAAAGCTATCATCTATTAAAGTAGACGGCGGCGCAAGCGAAAACGAGCTAATGCTTAAATTTCAAGCAGATATTTTGGGAATTTCGGTAGAAAGACCTAAATGCATAGAAACAACTGCTCTCGGCGCTGCCTACCTCTCGGGGCTTTCGCTTGGTGTTTATTCTTCATTTGAGGATATAATAGCAAATAGAAAAGTAGATAAAATCATAAATCCAGAAAAGGATGACTTGTGGCGAAAAGAACGCTTAAACAAATGGCACGATGCAGTAAAACGTTCTCTCGCTTGGCATAACACATAAAATAAAAAAGAGGTAAATAGTGTGATATCCTTAATGGGAAACTCACGCTAATTACCTCTTTCTTATATAAGTATTAAATGATTGCCAAAATGTCAGAAAGTTTAACAAAATCCTCTGTTGAAAGGCGCTCTCCCCTGACAGTTTCGGGATGCCCTATTGTATGTATTGCCTCAGCGATACGTTCCTTTTCAAAATGCGGGAATTTAGCACTTATCGCATTTACAAGCGTTTTTCTTCTCATTTCGAATGCCGCCTTAATAAGCTTGAAAAACAGCTCCTTGTTCCTTGGAGTATATAGGGGTTGCTTGTATAAATCTATACGCACCACCGCGCTGTCGACCTTAGGCATAGGCATGAATGAACCGGCAGATACTTTGAAAAGACGCTTTGCCGTTCCGTAAAATCCAAGAACAGCGGTTATAGCTCCGTAATCACTTGAAGCTGCGGCGGCACAAAGTCGGGACGCGACCTCATTTTGTACCATAACCGTTATTGAATCAAAACAGACACCTGACTCAAGCAAACGCATAATTATGGGTGTTGTTATATAATACGGCAGGTTAGCGCAAACAGATACAGGCATACCCTCCGAATATTTATCTACGAGCGAAAGCAAATCCACCTTCATTACGTCGTCATTGATTACAGTCACATTATTAAATTCAAAAAGTGTTTTATTCAGAATTGGAATCAATCCTCTGTCAATTTCTATTGCAACCACCTTTTTATAGCGCATCGCGAGCTGCTTCGTTAAGCAACCGATGCCGGGACCGATTTCAATGACAAGCCGTTGTGCAGAATCCGCACAGTTTTCGGCAATTTCCTCGGGAACAAACGGGTTTATTAAAAAATTCTGACCGTAGTCCTTACGAAACACTATGCCCGCCTCGTTCATTAAATTTTTAATTACCGACAAATTACATAAATCCATACATTCTCCAAAAATTATCTGATTCTTGTATTGACAAAATGATAAAAAAGTGATAAAATATTACCGTTATTCGCTGGTGTGGCTCAGTTGGTAGAGCAGTTGATTCGTAAT
>JAZSJG010000080.1:0-19619 GCA_045534215.1 Eubacteriales bacterium | reverse complement strand
ATGATTTAGAGGAATGTTCCATATTGGGAATGTTTCGAATTTGGCATATCCGGACTTAATCCCCCTCTTGTTGTCATGATAAATCTGTGAAAGACAGGTAGCCATTTTACCAGAACCGGGTCCGGGCGCTGTCACTACGACAAGCGAACGCGAGGTTTCTGCATATTCATTCTTGCCATATCCCTCATCAGAAACTATGTGAGGAATATTGTGCGGATATCCTGCTATATCATAATGCTTGTAGACCTTAATTCCAAGGTTTTCAAGCTTCGTCTTAAATTGGTCGGCAACGGCACTTTGTTTATATCTTGTCATAACTACAGAACCGACATAAAGTCCGTAACCGCGGAATGCGTCTATAAGTCGGAGAACATCAAGATCATATGTTATTCCGAGGTCACCGCGAACCTTGTTTTTCTCTATATCAGCGGTGTTAATCGCAATAATTATTTCGGCTTCCTCCTTTAGCTCTATGAGCATCTTGATTTTACTGTCGGGAGCGAATCCGGGCAGAACTCTTGAAGCATGAAAATCATCGAAGAGCTTACCTCCGAACTCAAGGTATAGCTTTCCTCCAAAAAGAGATATTCTCTGCTTTATATTTTGCGATTGCAGTTTAAGATATTTTTCATTGTCAAAACCTTTTGCCAACATAAAACACACTCCAAATAAATTTCAATAACATTATTATGTTAGCACAAACTTAAACACTTTTCAAGGTTTATTAATAAATTGCATTAAAAATTGCGCGCGTTTTTGTACATAAGGTAAATTTTCACCTGCAACTTGAATTTTACTTAAGAAAGTGATACAATAAAATTGTAATAACCTGCAAGGAGCAAAACATGGAAAACAATTACGATTTCAATACTTATAACATCAACGAGGGATATTACGAAAAATACTCTCAAAACATGATTAAATCTGCAAGAAGTACTTTTTCGCGATTTAGCCTTTCCTTATTTTTATACGTAGTAATCGCTTATGCGGTATCATTTGTTGCAGAATTTTTAATTATAATCTTTCTAGGGGTTGAAAAGTCCTCATTGCTTTTTGAAAATATATATTTTCAATGGCTTATGGGTGTCGGTCCCATGTACCTTATAAGCTTCCCTGTGCTATTTCTTGTAACCAGAAAAATGAAAACAGCTCCTCGTATCAGAAGAAAACTTCCTTTTGATGAATTTCTCATTTTTTTCCTCATTTCTCAAGCAGTAATGTTTGCAGGAAATGTTATCGGTACTACTATTACAGACCTTATCAGTGCAGTATTTAAAATTGAAATTACCGATGCGACATCGGAGCTCATAGAAAGCTCACCGATATGGCTTATAATTCTTGTCGCGGTCGTTATAGGTCCTATAATTGAAGAGCTTATATTCAGAAAGCTTATGATTGACCGCTTAAGCCGTTTCGGTGACGGGATTGCCATCTTGGTTTCTTCGGTAGCATTTGGTCTGTTTCACGGTAATTTGCATCAACTGTTTTACGCTACTTTCCTTGGATTTATGCTTGGATATATCTACACAAGAACCGGAAACTGCTTGTACACAATTCTTCTACATATGCTTATAAATTTCTTCGGCTCTGTAGCAGTTCTTCCCATATTAGACTCTTACTCTGTAATTGAGGAGCTATCCGCACTTTTCGCTACAGGCAAAATGGTAGCATATGACTTTCATGTTTTTGTCACCAACTTATTAACGGTTGCTTCCTACTCGGTAATTCAATATGCACTTGTGGGTGCAGGTACCGTGCTGGCAATATTGAATTTTAAAAATAGAGTCTTTTCCGATTTTCAGAAGGTCTCCGAATTTAAGCTACCGAAAGAAAAAAGAGCAAATGTCATACTCCTCAATGTAGGAACTATCTTATTTCTGGTTATCTCACTTATTTTGACAGTGCTAAGTCTTTTCCTATAGTATAAAAATACAAACGGATGGTTAAAAAATGCAACAGCTCACTACTCCCTATCAAGAATATCTGGACAGTAAAAATATTTGGAATATTTATCCAAGACCTATGCTAAAAAGAGATTCTTTTTTCTCTCTTAACGGCGAATGGGATTTTGCCGCAGTTAAGAGTGAAGACTTCCCGACATTTTACACTGAAAAAATAATTGTTCCTTTTCCACCTGAGAGCTATCTTTCGGGAATAAACCGAATTTTAGACATTGATGATATTTTATATTACAGACGCACTTTTGTATTGCCTGACGGTTTTATAAAGGAAAGAGTAATTCTTCATTTTGGAGCAGTAGACCAAATATGTGAAGTTTTCATAAATGGAAAGTCGGTTGGCAAAAATCATGGCGGATACATTCCATTTTCCTTTGACATAACCGACAATTTAAACTGTGTCGAAAACGAAATTTCGCTTAGGGTATACGACAACCTCTCTAACGTTTACCCATATGGAAAGCAGAAAAGAAATCGCGGCGGAATGTGGTATACCGAGGTCAGCGGTATATGGCAATCGGTTTGGATTGAAAGCGTTCCGAAAAGCTTCATTTCAGAAATCAAAATAACCCCCTGCACAGATTCTGTTATCATAAGTGTTGTTTCTCCTATAAAAGAGAAGCGTGTAACACTTTTAGATACAAATGAAATTTTTGAATTTGAATCAGACTCCGTGACAATTACCCCTAAAGATAAAAAGCTTTGGTCTCCCGAGTCCCCTTATCTTTACCGATTCAAAATTGAATGCGGATTAGATACTGTGGAAAGTTATTTCGCTTTGCGTGAAATATCAATTGAGAAGTCGGGGGGCGTGTCAAAAATTTACCTTAATAAAAAGCCCTATCTCTTTCACGGACTGCTTGATCAAGGGTACTACCCCGACGGTATTTTTCTGCCTGCAACGGCAAAAGGATATGAAGAGGATATACTTGCGGCAAAAAAGCTTGGCTTTAATATGCTACGAAAGCATATTAAGATAGAGCCCGAGATTTTTTATTACCTTTGTGACAAGCTTGGAATTATTGTTTTTCAAGATATGGTTAATAATTCCGATTACTCTTTCTTTAGAGATACTGCACTTCCAACTGTCGGCATAAAACGTTTGAATGATAAAAGGATGCATAAAAATAAGGAAAGCCGAAAGGTTTTTAAAGAACATATGATAAAAACGCTTCGGCATCTTTACAACTACCCCTCCGTTGTTTATTACACTGTTTTCAACGAAGGATGGGGTCAATTCTCCGCTGATGACATGTATGCTTTGGCAAAGGCAATTGACAAAACAAGGATATATGATGCAACTTCGGGGTGGTTTTTCCAAAACGACAGCGACGTCGATTCTCATCATATTTATTTCAAGAAGCTTAAGTTGAAATTCAATCCCGACAAGCCCGCTGTTATAAGTGAATTTGGCGGTTATTCATATAGATGCGAGGGACATCTCTACTCTCCACAAAATTATGGATACAGGACATTTGACACCCGTGAAGCTTTTGAGCAATCTTTCAACAAGCTTTACACAGATGAGGTCATCCCACTGGTGAAGAAAGGTGTGTGCGCGCTGGTTTATACACAGTTATCTGACGTTGAGGACGAAACTAACGGACTTTTAACTTATGACAGACGCGTAACGAAAATCAGCGAGGAGCTTGCACAGAGTATTTCGGCAAAGCTTCACAACACATTCCTTGAAAATTAATCTTTGGAGCATTATAACTATGAAGATTTTTATTTGTTCAGATATTCACGGTGACTTTGAATCTGCAAAAAGGATAATATCCCTTGTTGATAAGGAGGGGGCGGAAAAGCTGCTCATTCTCGGAGATATTCTATATCACGGACCAAGAAACAATCTGCCCGAGTTTTACAACCCTCAAGATGTAATCAAACTTTTGAATGATAACCGAGATATTATAATGGCGGTAAGAGGCAATTGCGACACAGAAGTTGACCAGATGGTATTGAATTTTCCGATTATGGCGGATTACATCCAACTTTATACAGACGGACTTTCAATTTTAGCAACTCACGGTCACAAGTACAACATTACTACCCCTCCACCCTTAAGAAACGGTGAAATTCTTTTGCACGGACATACTCACATCCCTACCTTTACTGCTTTCGGTGAGGAAAATTATTATATTAACCCCGGTTCAATATCTCTTCCCAAGCAAAGCAACGAAAAAACTTACATTATATACGACAGCGGAACCTTCACTCTCAAAGATCTCAATCAAAACATTATCAATTCAAAATCCTTTTAACCTGTAAGCTTAAGCAACCCGAAATTCTCGGGTTGCTTTTTTATTGGAAATCACCAATTACACCTATTTGAATAGAATGTGGGTAGAGCTTTTATTTTCGGAGGTTTTTATGAGTATTGCATACTACAACGGTGGTTATACTGATTTTCAAAATGTAAAAATACCACTTTCCGACAGATGCGTTTTTTTTGGCGACGGTATATACGATGCCGTAGTTGGAAAAGGAGGTAAAATTTATCTTGAAAGTGACCATATTGCACGCTTTTTTGAAAATTCAAAAAAACTCAAGCTGAATATTTCCATGACTAAAAGCGAGCTTTCTGAAATTTTACATAGCGTCATAGAAAAAAACGGATTTGAGGAATATTTTATCTACTTTCAGTTAACGCGTTCACTCTGTGAACGAAGACATGAGTTTGGAGACAGCAATGCTTCCAATTTGCTCGTAACAATAAGGCCACACAATATGCCGGACAAAGACACACTACTCAAGCTTATCTCGACAGAAGATATACGGTATCGTATGTGTAACATGAAAACTCTCAATATTCTGCCTTCCGTGTTAGCTTCACAAAAGGCATATGAGTCCGGATGTGACGAGGCAGTTTTTTGTAGAGATGGAGTAATTACGGAATGTGCACATTCAAACATACTGATAGTGAAAGACGGAATTTTGAAAACGCACCCGGATTGCGAGCTCATTTTGCCTGGAATAATGAAATCGAGAATTATTTATCTGGCAAAAAAAATGGGAATATATGTGAAAGAAGAGCCATACACCATTGACGAATTATATTTAGCAGACGAGGTCCTTGTGAGTGCAACAGGAAAATTGTGTCTTAAAGCGGGCTTGATCGACGGAAAAACGACAAACAATCCGTCGAGCAATGTTGGAAAATTGTTAATTGAAGCCATTTTTTCCGATTATTGTAAATCCATGAAAACTGTTTGATAAAAAATTATCAAAAGGTATTGAAAATACTGCTTGAATATGTTATAATACCTAAAGATGTAGGGTGCGCATAGGCGCGCGCTATGCGACACACAAATTTAGGAGGATGAAATAATGCTTAAGAAACTTTCAAGCATTCCTTTCAACGGAACCGCGGAGCAGGAAGAACAGCTCAAGGCGGTAATTGCTGCAAACAAACACGACAAAAGCCGCGTTATGGCTGTTATGCAAGAAGCACAGGGAATCTACGGATACCTTCCGATTGAGGTTCAGAATATGATAGCTGAGGGTATGGAAGTTCCACTCGAAAAAATTTATGGAGTCTCCACCTTCTACGCACAGTTCTCCCTCTCTCCCAAGGGTGAATACAATATTTCTGTTTGCCTTGGTACCGCTTGCTATGTTAAGGGTGCCGGCGACCTTTACGATAAGCTTCAAGAGGTTCTCGGAATCGGCGGAGACGAGTGCACACCGGACAGACGCTTCTCTCTTTCTGCTTGCCGCTGCATAGGTGCTTGCGGTCTTGCTCCCGTTCTTACAGTTAACGAAGAAGTTTACGGTCGTCTTGTAGTTGACGATATTCCCGGCATAGTTGCAAAATACCAAAAGTAAGACCTTTTTCAAGGGGTAAAATTTATGAAAATCAGCACAATGCAAAAATTGCTTGAGGCGAAGGTTCTTTGCTGCGAGGAAAATCTCGGCAGAGAGGTTTATTCCGCTTGCGGATGTGATCTCATGAGCGATGTACTTGCCTACGTTAAGGACCAAGCTGTATTACTGACAGGTCTCGTTAATCCCCAGGTTATCCGTACTGCCGTAATGATGGATATGGTTTGCATAGTTTTCGTTCGTTCAAAAACTCCTACGGAGGAGATGCTGACGTTAGCAAAGGAAAACGGCATTGTCGTCCTTGCGACGGACAAGCGCCTTTATGAAGCCTGTGGACTTTTGTATTCCGATGGGCTTATTGGGAACAAAACAAAATGAACGAAGAATTGATTTTCAGATTTGATGTTGACGGATCGGATTTCACATCCGCAGGTCACGCGTCAGTTCAAATCAAAAAAAACCTACGGCAAATAGGAATCCCGGCAGAAGTTATAAGACGTGTCTCTATAGCAATGTACGAAGGGGAAATCAACATGGTAATTCACGCAGGCGGAGGTGTTGCCGAAGTCAAAGTGTGCGAAAGCTATATTGAAATTACCCTTGAAGACAAGGGTCCCGGCATAAAAGACATTGATCAGGCGATGCAAGAGGGCTTCTCTACAGCACCGGATACAATCCGTTCTCTCGGATTCGGTGCTGGAATGGGTCTGCCCAACATGAAGCGCTATACTGATTCAATGAACATTTTCTCAACCGTCGGTGTTGGTACCCGAGTTGTTATGAAAGTTAATATTGACAGGTGACGGCTAATGCAAAAATATCAGCACTCGGTCCTACTTGATGAGAGCAAATGCACCGGTTGCACCACCTGCCTAAGACACTGTCCAACAGAAGCAATACGAATCAGAGACGGACGCGCAGTAATAAACTCTGATAGATGTATTGACTGCGGAGAGTGCATACGGGTGTGTCCGCACAAGGCAAAAAAGGCTGTTTGCGGCAAAATTTCCGATATGGACCGATTCAAATGGAAAATTGCTCTCCCTGCGCCTACCTTATACGGTCAGTTTGACAACCTTGACGATGTTGATTACGTTCTTGACGGACTTCTCAAAATCGGATTTGATGAGGTTTACGAGGTAGCAAAAGCAGCGGAACTTGTTTCCGCTTATACAAGACTTTATCTTAAAACAGACGGCGTTGTAAAGCCCGCTTTAAGTTCCGCTTGCCCGGTTGTCATAAGATTGATAAGTTTGAGATTCCCATCTCTTGCCGATCACATTATACATATGCTTCCGCCAATGGAAATAGCGGCTAAGCTCGCAAAAAAAAGAGCTTTGGAAAAGCACCCCGACCTTGACGATTCTGATATCGGTGTTTGCTTTATTTCTCCCTGCCCTGCGAAAGCCAGTTATGTAAAAAATGGTTTTTCAAATTACGAAAGTTATGTTGATGTAGTTGTTTCGATAAGCGACATTTACTTTTCTTTAATCAGTAAAATGAAGAAGGACGAAAACATTGCCACGCTCTCCGAGTCCGGAATGATAGGGCTTGGTTGGGCTCGTTCAGGTGGAGAAGCAACCGCAATATTTAACGACGGTTATCTCGCAGCTGATGGCATTAACAACGTAATACATGTGCTTGACCAGATAGAGAACGGAAACATTCCCCCCCTTGATTTCATAGAGCTCAATGCGTGTACAGGCGGTTGTGTTGGAGGAGTTCTTACAATACAGAACCCTTTTATTGCTAAAGCAAGAATACAGACGCTTCGCAGATATATGCCTGTTTCAAGGAACAATCTGTCTAAAGAAGATACGAACTACATTCCCGAGGATTATCTTTTTGATGAGTTACCGGAATATAATCCTATCTCGCGCTTAAGCGACAGCATTGCGGAATCGATGCGCATGATGGCAGATATACAAAGCTTGAAGAAAACACTTCCCGGCATTGACTGCGGTGCATGCGGTGCACCTAACTGCAGAGCATTTGCTGAAGATGTTGTAAAGAAAATTGTATGCTCAAACGAATGTCCTATAAAAAGCAAAAATGAGTCATAGAGTAAAAGGAGACAGATATGACGGTAGAACAGTTAGTAAAATCTGCTGAGTTTTCTCCTATTATCATTTCTGACGGTGAAAGAGATATTGAAAATGTTTACATCGGTGATTTGCTCAGTTGGGTTATGGGACGTGCAAGATCGGGAAATGCTTGGATAACTATAATGTCCAATCTTAACGTTCTTGCTGTCGCAACCCTTGTAGATGTTAGTTGTATTATTTTGTCTGAGGGTGTTTCACCTGACGAAGAGTTTATAAAAATTGCCAAAAATAAAAATGTAAACGTTATCGCGACGCAGCTTTCTTCTTACGAAGCGGCTGTGAAAATTTCGAGAATGCTATGATATGAGTAGATATTATTACGATCTACACACTCATTCCTGCCTTTCACCCTGTGCAGATGATGATAACACGCCTAACAATTTGCTCGGTATGGCTTCTATTTCGGGGATTGATATTCTCGCTTTGACCGACCATAATACAACAAAAAACTGTCCTGCTTTTTTCGAAGCTGCAGAAAGATACTCAGTAATTCCCATAGCGGGAATGGAGCTTACAACTTCCGAGGATATACACGTCGTATGTCTTTTTGAAACGCTTGAGACTGCTACGGAATTTGATAAATATATCGATTCTCACCGCATAAAAATCGAAAACAGGAAAGATATTTTCGGGAATCAACTTGTTACGGACAAGGACGACAACATAATAGCAGAGGAACGATACTTACTCTCAAATGCTACTGATATTTCCATTGAAGATGTCCCGAGCATTGTTTCGCTCTTTGATGGAGTTTGTTATCCGGCTCACATAGACCGCGATGCAAACGGAATCATTTCGACTCTTGGTACTTTTCCCTCTTCACCGAATTTTTCACATGTTGAAATTCACTCCCCCGATTCTATAGAGCGAGTTAAAGAAAAATACGGACTTCACGACAAATTTTTTATCGTAAGCTCAGATGCTCACTATCTTGAAGATATCAGGGACAAGACCTTTTACTTTGAGCTTGACATTGATTCAAGAGACGGGACGCTTGTCAGAAGAAAACTTTTTGAAAAGCTGAGACAAACGTTATGAAAGAGCTATCCTTAAATATTTTAGATATTGTAGAAAATTCCGTTAAAGCAGAAGCTACTCTCGTAGAAATAGAACTGCTCGAAACAGAAATTTCCCTTACAATTACAATAAAAGATGACGGTTATGGAATGTCTGACGACACTCTAAAATCCGTAACGAATCCATTCTATACTACCCGTACGACAAGAGCGGTAGGTCTAGGGATCCCTCTCTTGATACTCAGTGCAGAGCAAACAGGTGGATTTGTGAAAATTACTTCAAGCAAAAAAGATGACGTTGATTCCTGTCACGGAACCAAGGTTGTTGCGCATTACAATAAGAACCACGTGGACTTTACACCGCTTGGTGACATAGTTTCTACGTTGGTAACACTCATACAGGGGCATCCTGATTGCGATTTTCTCTTTTTGCACAAAAGAGAAAACTCAACGGTCCTTTTAGATACTCGCGAAATAAGGTCGATACTTGAAGACGTACCACTCAACAGTTATGAGATACTAAAGTGGATAGAGGAAAACCTTGTTGAACAATACGGTGAATTTTGAATTTCAAAATAAAATAAATTAAGCAACTATGAAAGGAAAGAAAAAATGAAATCTTTGGCTGAATTGCAAGCAATCAAAGACAGAATGAAGGAGAAGGTCATCATTCGTGAGGGCTCGAACCAGATTCGTGTCGTTGTAGGTATGGCTACCTGCGGAATTGCGGCAGGCGCACGTCCGGTTCTTAACGCATTTGTAGAAGCGGTAAGCGCAGAAAATCTTGCTGATAAGGTTACAGTTTCTCAAACAGGATGCATAGGTATTTGCCAGTATGAGCCCGTTGTTGAGATTTACGAAGCCGGCAAGGAAAAAACAACTTATGTAAAAATGACTGCTGATAAAGTTAAGGCAGTTGTTGAAAAACATCTTAAAGGCGGCAATGTTGTTAACGAATTCACCATTGCTAACGCTAATTAATCGGAGGTAATGTTATGATTCGTTCACATGTTCTTGTTTGTGGCGGTACCGGCTGTACCTCATCGGGAAGCCAGGCAGTTCAAAAAGCATTCAACGAAGCTATTGAAGCTTTTGGACTCAGTGAAGAGGTCAAGCTCGTTCAGACCGGTTGTTTTGGTCTTTGCGCTCTTGGTCCTGTCGTTATTGTTTATCCCGACGGTACTTTCTACAGCCGTGTTACTCCCGACGACGTAAAGGAAATCGTCGAGGAGCATTTGCTCAAGGGTCGTGTTGTTGAACGCCTTGTTTACAATGACACCGGCGCAGAAGAGGTTAAAGAAAAGGCAAATGTTGCTCTTAGCGACACAATTTTCTACAAGTCTCAGAACCGTGTAGTTCTTCGTAATTGCGGTGTTATCAACCCTGAAGAAATCGACGAATATATCGCTATGGACGGTTACGCAGCTCTTGGTAAGGTTCTTACAGAAATGACACCTGAAGACGTTATTAAAGTTGTTACAGATTCCGGTCTCCGTGGAAGAGGAGGCGGAGGATTCCCTACCGGCCGTAAATGGTCACTTTGCGCACCCAATAAGGCAGATCAGAAATACGTCGTATGTAATGCAGACGAGGGAGACCCCGGTGCATTTATGGACCGTTCCATCCTTGAAGGTGACCCCCACTCTATCATAGAAGCTATGACCATATGCGGATATGCTATCGGTGCTACAAAGGGTTATGTTTACGTAAGAGCTGAATATCCTATCGCAGTTAAGCGTTTGCAAATTGCTATAGACCAGGCGCGTGAATACGGACTTCTCGGCAAAAATATTTTCAATTCCGGATTTGATTTTGACCTCTACATAAGACTTGGTGCAGGTGCTTTCGTTTGCGGAGAGGAAACCGCACTTATGACTTCTATTGAGGGTAACAGAGGCGAACCCAAGCCCCGTCCTCCATATCCCGCAGTAAAGGGTCTTTACGGATGTCCTACGGTTGAAAACAACGTTGAAACCTTTGCCAATATTCCACAAATTATTCTTAACGGAGCTGAATGGTTTGCTTCTATGGGTACTGAAAAATCCAAAGGAACAAAGGTATTTGCTCTTGGAGGAAAGATAAAGAATACCGGTCTTGTTGAAATTCCTATGGGTACTACTCTTAACAAAATTATCAACGAAATCGGCGGCGGTATTCCCAACGGTAAGAAATTCAAAGCGGCTCAGACGGGTGGTCCTTCCGGTGGATGTATCCCTGCACACCTTATAGACACTGAGGTGGATTACGATAACCTCGTATCTCTCGGTTGTATGATGGGGTCAGGCGGTCTCATTATAATGGACGAGGACACCTGTATGGTTGACATGGCTAAATTCTTCCTTGAATTTACTGTTGAAGAGTCCTGCGGTAAGTGCACACCTTGCCGTATAGGAACAAGACGTTTGCTTGAACTTCTTGAAAAAATCACAAACGGCGAAGGAACTCTTGAGGATATTGACAGACTTGAGGCACTCTGCAACTACATTAAGCAGAACTCTCTTTGCGGTCTTGGACAGACAGCTCCCAACCCTGTTCTTTCAACCCTCAACTTCTTCAGAGATGAATATATTGCACACGTTGTAGATAAGAAGTGTCCTGCAGGCGTATGTAAGAATCTTCTTTCCTTTGTTATTGATAAGGACAAGTGTATCGGTTGCGGCAAGTGCGCTAAAAACTGCCCTGCTGACGCTATCGTCAGAACAGATTATATTGCACCCGGACATAAACTTGCTTCCTTCACAATCGACACTTCCAAGTGCGTTAAGTGCGGTGCTTGTATCGCTAACTGTAAGTTTGCCGCTATATCAAAACAGTAATGAAAGGAGTACGCTATAATGGAAATGTTAAATGTTAAAGTTAACGGTATCGCAGTAAGCGTACCCAAGGGTGCTACTATTCTTGAAGCAGCCCGCAAAGCAGGCGTAGAAATTCCTACTCTCTGCTATATGAAAGAAAAAAATGAAATCGGTGCTTGCCGTATCTGTGTTGTTGAAGCAACAGGTGCAAGAGGTCTTGTTACTGCTTGCGTTTACCCCGTTACTGAGGGTATGGAAATTAAGACAAACACAGCTAAAGTAAGGGAAGCGCGTAAGACAACTCTTGAGCTCATTCTCTCAACACACGATAAGAATTGTCTCTCTTGTGTTCGTTCTACCAACTGTGAGCTGCAAAAGCTTTGCCTTGAATACGGTGTTGATTCCAATGCCTTTGGTGGATTTAAGCCGGTATACGAGCTTGACCACTCTGCTCCCCACCTCGTAAGAGATAACAACAAGTGTATCCTCTGCCGTAGATGTGTAGCAGTTTGCGATGAGCAGTATGTATCTGTTATCGGTGCTAATAACAGAGGTATAGATACCTGTATCGGTCAAGCATTCAATCTTGAGCTTAATGATACTCCTTGTATTTCTTGCGGTCAGTGTACAGCTGTTTGTCCTACCGGTGCTCTTGTTGAGCGCGATGACACAGACAAGGTATGGGCCGCTCTTCAGGACTCCACAAAGCACGTTGTTGTACAGACTGCTCCTTCAATCAGAGCAACTCTCGGTGAGTGCTTCGATATGCCAATCGGAACAAACGTTGAGGGTAAAATGGTTGCAGCACTTCGCCGTCTTGGCTTTGAAAAGGTATTTGATACAAACACCGCAGCAGATTTTACAATAGTTGAAGAGGCAACAGAGCTTCTTGAGCGTGTAAAGAATGGCGGAGTTCTTCCTATGATCACCTCTTGCTCGCCCGGATGGGTTAAGTTCTGCGAGTATTACTATCCCGAACAGCTCGCTCATCTTTCTTCCTGCAAATCTCCTCAACAGATGGGCGGTGCCCTTATTAAGACATACTGGGCTGACAAGATGGGATACAATCCGGAGGATATCTTCGTAGTTTCTATTATGCCCTGTACTGCAAAGAAATTCGAGGTTGACAGAGATGATATGTCTGCTGCCGGCAACGGTATTGCAGACGTAGATGTTGCTCTTACTACACGTGAGCTTGCAAGAATGATTGCAAGAGCAGGTATTAAGTTTACAGCTCTTCCTGATGAAGAATTTGACAATCCTCTTGGAATTGACACAGGCGCTGCTGTTATATTCGGTGCAACAGGCGGTGTTATGGAAGCAGCTCTTCGTACTGCCAATGATGTTCTTACTGGCAAGGACAACAAAGAGCTTGTGTTCTCTGAGGTCAGAGGCACAGAAGGTATCAAGGAAGCTACCTACAATATCGCAGGTATGGATATCAAAGTCGCAGTTGCTTCCGGTGCTGCTAATGCAAAGAAAATTATGGATAAGATTGCTTCTGGCGAAGCTGATTGGACATTCGTTGAAATTATGGGATGTCCCGGCGGTTGTGTAAACGGTGGCGGTCAGCCCATTCAACCCCAGCACGTTCGCGATACTGTAGACCTTAAGGCAGTAAGAGCTAAGGCACTTTATGATCAGGATGAAGCAATGGCTATGCGTAAATCTCATCAGAACCCCATAATTAAAGAAGTCTACGACAACTTCTTTAAGGGCGGTTACGGATGCCACGCAGCGCACCATACTCTTCACACTACTTACGTAGCTCGCAAAAGATATTCGAAGTAATATTATTTTACTTGCGTAAAATAAATAGAAAGCGGTTAGATTTTTCTAAATCTAACCGCTTTTTACCATATAATTATTTTTTAGGATTTACTTATCCGCACTTTCAAGAAAATAAGTCGCCTCACTATCAGCTGTTGAAAGCGCAAAAGCAAGAGGAAACATTTCGAAAGCTGCCGAGACATTTCTTGGATCTTCAGTGGATGAATAGCCCATATGATATCTGATAGCAAATGCTTCTTCACGTGTAAGACGCATATAACCCGAAATTATATATACACTTTTTTCTCCGTGACCGTATGGAAGCTGATCGTCATACTCAAAGGTATCAACTCTTTGCCACACTCCCCTATCGTCTTTAACGTTGCGAAAGCCCTTTTTGTAGACTCCGATTTTACAAAGATCATGAAGCAATGCTACTATTGCCACACTCTCATCCGAATAAGAAAATCCAAATGTTTTTTTTGTTCTTTCCGCATCGAGATAGCTAACAAGGCAATCATATACATTAAGGGAATGCGCAACTAAGCCGCCCTCGTACGAAGAGTGATATCTAGCACTTGCGGGTGCAGTAAAAAAGTCAGAAGACAAAAGGTATTCAAGTAGCTTATCTGCACCTTCTCGTTTGATATTTTGCTTGTAAACTTGTATAAATCTTTCCTTTTCCGTCATATTACACCTTAATATTTAGGAAGCAAAAGCGTTTTATTGCGCTTCTGCTTCCGGATTTCAAAATAATTCTTCTGAAAGATACCTATCCCCTGCATCAGGGAAAATAACAACTATTGTTTTTCCGTCATTTTCAGGCAGCTTTGCCAATTGTGTTGCAGCACAGAGAGCAGCACCCGAGGATATTCCTACAAGAATTCCCTCTGTTTTTGCGATTTCCCTCGTGTACTCAAAAGCAGCATTGTCAGAAACAGAAACAACCTCATCGACAACAGATAAATTCAGCGTCTCGGGGATAAATCCTGCTCCTATTCCCTGTATCTTATGCGGTGCAGGACTTTTGCCTGAAATAACAGCAGAAGATGCGGGTTCAACAGCAACAATTTTCATATCATTTTTATTTTCCTTAAGATATTTTCCGACGCCGCTTACCGTACCGCCCGTTCCAACTCCGCACACAAGAACATGAATCTCGCCTGAGGTGTCCTCGTAAATTTCTTTTGCTGTTGTTTCATAATGCACTTTAGGATTTGAAGGATTAGAAAACTGCCCTGCAATAAAGCTGTTCGGTGTCTGATTTTTAATTTCTTGTGCTTTGGATATTGCACCGGACATGCCAAGTTTACCGTCCGTAAGAACAAGCTCAGCGCCGTAAGCTTTCATAAGCTTTTGTCTTTCAAGGGACATAGAATCCGGCATTACGATTATTACCCTATAACCGCGTCTTACAGCTACAGCTGCAAGTCCTATACCTGTGTTTCCCGAGGTTGGCTCAATAATTACAGAGCCGGATGATATAATTCCTTCTTTTTCGGCGTCGTCTATCATTTTCTTTGCCACTCTGTCCTTTATAGAGCCGGCTGGGTTGAAATACTCCAGCTTTGCCAAAAGTCGTGCGCGCAATCCGTGTCTTTTTTCAAAATTTACAAGTTCAACTAAAGGAGTTTTCCCTATTAGTTCGTCTAATGATTTATATATCATTAATTAGCTCTTTTCTACATTATTTGAATGGGAAAAGGATATCAACATTCTCTTTGGTAAGAGGTGAGCCATACTCTGAGAGCATAAATGCTTCGGAGAAAAGAATTTTGTCTGCCTTTTCACCGTAAAGTTCGCGAAGAAGCTCAGGATAAAGAGCAGTTGCTCTTGCTTCTCTGTATTCAGAATGATTAGGAGTCGCATACTGCTGCAAAACCTCCAGTGTGATAACCCTGTCACGAGGAAGGCGAGGACCGCGAAGCCACTCAAGACGCTTTGACTCATCAGCAGGTACCTGATCTATTATTCCGTAAGTATAAGGCAACCATTCATATACCTGAGATACATGGCAGTTAAACATTTCAAATTTTTGATCTATCACGTCATCAATTGGAACTATGATATCGGGTTTGAACTCTGGGCTCTTAAATTTATCCCAGAAGAACATTATAACCGGCATTTTCTCCATCGCCTTAACTTCGGGGCAGAAATTTGGAACTATGAGTAGATAGGATGCATCCTGCACAAGAAGAGCTGCATTACGGTGGTCTGCATGATAATCATTTGTTCTATGGGAGAATATAATATCAGGATTATATTCGCGTATGTAGCGAACGAGCTTCTTACGAGTTTCAAGGTCAGCAACAAGCTCACAGTCATTAATATTCCAAACATCGTATTCAAGTCCTGTAAGAGCGGCAACTGCCTGAGCTTCATTATATCTGCGAGCCGCTATTTCATCAGGTGTGTGAATATGGTGTCCTCCGTTTCCGTTGCACATAGAGAGGAAACGAACTGAGTGTCCGTCTTTAAGATATTTTAGGGCAAGACCTCCTCCGCAAAAATCATTGTCGTCAAGGTGAGCACCAATCATAAGAACTTTTAATTTTTTAGACATAATAAATTCTCCTTAAAACAAAATTAACTACAGGTTCATTCTAACACACCACGCATCTAAAGTCAATAATCTTAATAAAGTTTAGATTGTTTTTTTTAACAGTATTTTACTCTTTTCTCTCAATTTGTGTTTTGCTTAACTTTTTATTAATTCTATTCTGTTTTCAATCTATTGACTTCTTTAACGAAGAGTTATATAATTAACCTATGGAAAAATTAACTTTTAATGTGAACGATTTAATAAACAAAAAACGGCTCTCAGAATATTTGAAGTTTAATCTTGGCTTTTCCTCCTCATTAATCAAGCGTGTAAAATTCGGTGGAGTATATCTGAACGGTAAGGCGGCGATAATGAGTGACGAGGTGTCTCAAAACGATGAAATAACCGTCTGCTTTCAACCCGAACATAGCGAAAATATAGAGCCGATAAATATTCCTCTCTCAATACTTTACGAGGATGATTTTCTTCTTGCGATAGATAAATCAACCGATATGCCGACTCACCCTTCAAAAGGCAACAATCTTGCAACATTGGGGAATGCCGTTGCATATTATTATGGAAAAAATTTTGTTTTTAGGGCTATAAACCGTCTTGACAGGGGAACTTCCGGCATAGTTATCATTGCCAAAAATCCTTATTCCGCAGCGAAGCTCGGAAGAGCTATGAAAGAAAGAAAATTTAAAAAACAATATACCGCCATAGTGCGTGGCGTTCCACTGAAAAAAGAAGGGCGTATAGATGCTCCAATTGCAAGGGAATGTGAAGGAGAAATAAAAAGAGTTGTTCGTCCTGACGGTAAGCCGGCAATTACCGATTACAAGATAAGAGAGGTATTGCCGGATGGAAATTCTTTATGTTCTATTATTTTGCATACGGGAAGAACACATCAAATAAGAGTTCATTTTGCTCATATCGGTCATCCACTGGTTGGAGATTTTCTTTACGGAGATAGAGATGATAAAAGCTTTTATTTGCGCTGCACTGAAATTACTTTTCCACACCCCTTTACGAACGATGAAATTACGATTAAGGCATAAATTGAGAGCGAGGATCCAAGGTCCTCGCTCTTTTACATTTGTTATTAGATTTTATTTGCAGAAATTTTCTATGTACTTATCGATTGCTGCTTGAATCACTGATATTGCAGCTTCCTTACCTCGCACCTCATCCACAGCGGTAGTTTTATTTTCAAGGTTTTTATAAACTGTGAAGAAATGACGCATTTCATCGAACACATGAACAGGCAGTTGGTCGATATCAGTATACATATTGTAATTAGGGTCATTAAACGGAATGGCTATTATCTTTTCATCCTGCCTACCATTGTCTACCATAGATATAACGCCGATAGGATATGCTCTGACAAGTGCCAAGGGTTCAAGCGGCTCTGCGCAAAGAAGCAAAACGTCAAGAGGGTCATTATCATCGCCATATGTTCTTGGAATAAAACCATAATTTGCGGGATAGTGAGTAGAAGTATAAAGGATACGGTCAAGCATTATAAAACCGGTATCTTTATCGAGTTCATACTTTTTTTTGCTTCCCTTAGGTATTTCTATTACACAGATAAAATCCTCTTTTGTTATTCTTTTGGGTGAAATATCGTGCCAAATATTAGACATTTTTACTCCTTTTACTTTTGTTTTGTATAAATTTCATCAAACTGCTTAACTGCCGATGTAAAGTCCTCGATTGCTCCGCTTACGACACTTGGGTCAGTCATATCAATACCGGCGACAAGAAGACTTTCGAGAGGTGATTTTGAACCACCGCACTTAAGAAAATCTATATACTTACTGACATATGCATCGCCCTCTGTTTCAATTCTCTTTACGATTGCAGAGGCGGCGGAAATGCAAGTAGCGTACTTATAGACATAGAAGCAGGTATAGAAATGAGGTATTCTCATCCACTCATAAGCTATTTGTTTATCACACGCAACGTTAGGACCAAAGTACTTACGAACGAGCTTATAATAATGCTTATTGATGCACTCTGCGGTAAGAGGTTCACCTTTTTCGGAAAGTGCATGCATATCTCTTTCAAATTCCGCGAACATTGTCTGGCGGAAGAGAGTGCCCTTATAAGTTTCCATAATGGAGTTGAGAATGTAAAGCTTTTCCTCATCATTTTTGCACTCGCGAAGCTTTCTGTGATTGAGCAAGAGTTCGTTAACAGTTGAAGCGACCTCCGCAACAAATATAGTATAAGAGGAATTATGCGGCTCATTATATTCGGTTGAGAAGTAGGTGTGCATGGAATGTCCTGCTTCATGTGCTAAGGTCGAAACATCGTCAAAAGTGCCGTTATAATTGAGCAGAATGTATGGTTCTGTGCCGGGACATCCAGAGCTAAACGCTCCTCCGCGCTTACCCTTTGTGGGATAAACATCAACCCATCCCTTCTCAGTGAGTCCTGATTTTAGAGTGTCATGATACTCTTTGCCGTAAATTTCAACGGTTTTCAAAACCTCATCTATCGCTTCCTCATACGAGTACTTGCGTTCAAGGTTTCCGATAAGAGGAGCATACAGGTCATACATATGAAGCTTATTAAGTCCAAGAACACGGCGCTTGAGGTCGTAATACTCATAGAGCGAAGACAGTCCCTTGTGAACAGAATTTATAAGGTTGTTGTATATAACGGGGGTAACCTCGTCAGAAAAGGTAGATGCTGTTATCGAGTCCTTAAATCCCCTAACCTTTGCAAGTGTGCAACGCTCCTTTACTCTGCTGTTGAACATTGTAGCATAGGTATTGCCGAACTGCTCGTATGTTTTATATAATCCTCTGAAAGCGGCTTGACGAACCTTGCGATCAGAGCTCATAAGATACATTACATAAGTAGAATCTGTGAGCTCAACACTCTTTCCCTCTTCGTTACGGATTTTACCAAAGCGAAGGTCTGAATTAGAGAATATACTGCGAATATCACCGTGACTGCCAAGGCAATCCTGCATTTTTGACATAAGCATTTCGCACTCATCGGAAAGTGTATGTGGTTTATTTCTCATTTCCTTGATTATCATACGACGATATGTTTCAAGGGCTGGATATTCCTTAAACCAATTATCGACTGTTGTTTCATCAAGCTTAAGTATATAAGGAGTAACAAACCATGAAACCGTTCCTGCCATTACCGCAAGATTGCGAACCTTTGCATTAAGTGCCTGATACGCATTGTTTGAGGTGTCGACCGAAAAGTTAAGAGATGCGTATTGCCAAAGCTTTGATATTTTGCTTTCAATTTTTACCAACGCTGTAATTGTATCATAAAAATCCTTTGCGCTATTGCACATTGTTTTTTCATAAGCAGCGAACTGTTTAACAAGCTTCTCTGTTGCAGCGTACTCGTCATAAAACGCCTTTTCACTTTCATAAATTACGGATAGGTTCCATTTATATTTGGGATCAATATTTTTTCTGTCAAGCATTTTCAAACTTTCCTTTCATTATTTATTAACATATTAATTATACGGATAATTTTCCTCAAAGTCAATAGATATAATTCAATATTGGTTCGGTTGTCTTATATAAAATAAGCCAAAGAGGATACAGCAATGTAATGTGCCCCCTGTCAAGTAGACA
>JAZSJG010000066.1:0-3412 GCA_045534215.1 Eubacteriales bacterium | reverse complement strand
CAACCAAATATGCGCAATTTATACACCCAAAGTTTTGAGTAGAAAGTTTTAGTAATCCAACACCGCAGAGTAAAATGTGAGATTTTTATTTTGCCCCTTAATTGTAGGGGAGGGGTCGCCCCTCCGGTATACCCAAGCCACCGTTTTAACCATAGTGCCCCCGTCGCACCTTTCCGTAGGGGAGAGGTCGCCCCTCCCGAAAACCAAAAGCAAAATTCAAGCTTCCCAAAAATGCAAGAAAAACGAAACGGGAGGGAAAAACCCCTCCCCTACAGAGAAATTTGTAATTTTGTGCCACACAACGCAGTATTATGGAATTTATCCACCCAAAAATTAGAAAGCGATTATATGCAAAGTAGGATTAACAATTCCGTCACACGCCTCAACACTTGTCTGCCTTGTAGCCATAAGGCGCATGCCAATATTCTCTACTATGTTTCTTGGAGGCATGGGAAGGGAGCGCATTTCCTTCGAGTTTATCTGTTTGGACTTCGAAATTATGGAAATATAGCGGTCGTATATGGTGGAATTCAGAAGAGCGAATACGCCGAAAGCGAAACGTGCGCACATTTCCGAATTTTTATCCTTGGTATCAATAAAATTCATTTTGTTATGAGTACTGATGTACTTATACTGCGGAAGCTGTGATGCAAGGTAAATCGAGCAATTAACAAATCTGTCGTCACTCTTTGCGGGGACTCTCTTTATAAAAATCATATTTTTGTTTTTCTGGACCAAAGAGAAATTCACAGGGGCTATGTACTGCTTTTTAATCGGCTGTGGGAACTCGGTCGCTCCGTTTTTAAGAGATGCTACTCTTATCATAGGCACTGTTCCCTTTACCGGCTCGGTAAACAGAAGCCCCTCGCATTTAGAGTCAACTATGAGTCCTGTCGACATTTTAAGTCCAAGAGTCGAAAGTGTTTCGGGAAAATCCGAAAGATACTTTACAATTTTTGCATCTTCCTTACTCTTCGGCAGGGTTAACGTTCCGTTCTTTTCGTCCACTATAAAGCCGTAGCTAAGAGATTCAAGCTCGGTTATTTCCTTTCCGCTGTCGTATGAGGTTGTAATCTTCACTGTTTCGGGCTTCTCGGCATTTTTATAGCAGAGTATCATGCTCTTTTTAAGCGGAACAGCTCTTTTTTTGTTTTTCTGCTTTCCTATGAAAAGATGAATTTTTTCAAGAGCAAGCTTTGATGCAATTTCCATACGCAAAGAGGTGAGCTGAGAGGCCGTAGCATAGGTTGTCGGCTGCACGATGACAAGCTGTCCATCCTCTTCGAGATGACGGGCTGCGGTCTTTGCAAAGAGATGCGCCTTGCTTATTTTCAGCTGACTGACACCGCCCGCAGAAAGTGCTTCCTCCGAAGCCTTTTCTGCAAGTTCTGTAGGGGGATTTGCGATAATTATATCGTATTTGTCCTCTACCGTGTCAAAAAATGATACTGTATAATGATTTTTCGCATCAACTATGTAGTTCTCGCGATAAACCGAAACATACAGCTTTATATCGTAATCGTGGCGGCATTTTTTTCTTATTCTCTCAAGGTTGTCCTCGAGCATAGGAATGAAGCTCTCCTCGGTTTCATAGCAGGTTAAAAAAATCTGTTTGCACTTCGGTGCATTTTTACAAATATGCTCGACCGCCGCTGCGGAGAGTATGCCCGTTCCCGCGCCGGGGTCAAGAACTGTAAATGCGGTTTTTTCTCTGTCTATATCAAGCATTCCTGCCATAAGCCGAGCCGTGTCCTTCTTTGTAAAAAGGCGTCCTAGACGTACGTTCTCATTTTTAGAATGCTCTCTTATAAGCTTTCCTGTATTTCTAACTGCAAGATTAAGCATTTTTTCTCCTTTACTGTGTCAAATTAACTTTTTCAATAGTTTTAGAGGCGAAAATTTCTGCCCCGAATTATCTTACCATTATTTTAACACGGATTTTTGATTTATTCAAGAGATTTTTTCTTTTTTCCAATAAAAATGTTGCAAAATCACGAAATAGGTGATATACTATGATATATAAAAGTATTTGCTATAATTTGGCACAAGGAGCGCATATGAGCGAGAACAATAAAACACGTATAAGATTTTTGCACTGTAGCGACATACATCTTGACAACCCTTATGCAGGTCTGTCGGCAGAAAAGAGCGAGGAACGCAGAAGAATGCTTCGTTCTTCATTCATAAAGATGATGCAGTACGTACGAGATACGAATATTAATATCGTTCTTATGAGCGGTGACATATTCAACATAGAATATGCAACCAACACCACCGTGGAGGTTCTTATCAGAGAGTTCAAAAACTGTCCGGACACAGAATTCATTATCTCTCCAGGCCGTCATGACCACTATAACAACAACCCGATATATTCTTCGGGCAGACTTCCATCGAACTGTCACATTTTCTCCTCTAATTTACTTTCGCGCTTTGACTTTGAGGATTACAACATCACAGTTTACGGTTGGGCATTCATGGACGAAGACATGACCGAGAACCCTCTTTGCGGCAGAAAGGTTGACGACAGCTCAAGAGTAAACCTCGTTTGCGCATATGCAGATCTAGGCGGAGATATAGATTCGAAAAATTGTCCGATATCAACAACCGACCTAAAGAGATTCGGTGCAGACTATTATGCACTCGGCTCTCGCCACCAAGCAGGTAAATTTGCCTCTGTTGGCGCATCAAAATACAGCTACTGTGGCTCTCTTGAATGTACGGGATTTAACACGCCCGGCATCGGCGGCGTTAATCTTATAACTCTTGACTATAGCGACGGAGAGGTCTCAATTGAGAACAAAAGCGTTCGCTTCGGTCACGTAAAATTTGTAACCGAGTCGCTTGATATTACCGGTGTTTCCACTTCTAACGATATTATCAGCAAAATAAGCCGTCTTATAAGTGACAAAAAGTATGACAATGAAACAGCACTTCGCATAGAGCTAACCGGCTTTGTTGACCCAAGATTCAACCTTCCCAAAAACATCGAGAATGACGCGTTCGGACTTTATTTTTTCAAGCTTGTTGACAAGACCGTGCCGCTTTTTGGAACAGAATCATTGAAAAGAGATATGACGGTTAAAGGCGAAATTTTCCGTCAGTTCTATCCCATGCTTATAAGTGATGACGAGGAGCAACGCCTTGTTGTTTCCAAAGCATTCCGTGCAGCACTTGCAGCACTTGAAGGCAGAGAGCTTGATGCATAAAGGCGCACCCGTGAAGCAAATTATTTAATATTGAATACATAAAAAAGAGAGAGCATTTCGGCAACTAATGTGCCCCCTGTCAAGTAGACAGCGTAAAAAACAAAAAGAATTTGTTAATTGAATAAGTTTCTTTCATCTCCCCCTGCTGCGCAGCAGGGGGAGATTTTCGTCACGCAGCGGTGGCGAAATAATACTCGCAAGGCGTC
>JAZSJG010000048.1:0-4546 GCA_045534215.1 Eubacteriales bacterium | reverse complement strand
TTTATATTACCTGAAGCTACACCGAAGCACGAGGACATAGAGAAAATAAGAGATGCCCTTCTTGGAACAAAGAAAATCAATCTTCAGGAAGCAACAAAAATAATAAACGCTTATAAAAAGGATAAACAACCATAACCTATATCTGAAGGGAGAGTTACTATGGCAGAAGCCGATTTGTCCAAGATTGTAAATATGATTATGGAAAACCCGGAGCTTATAGAACAAATCAAACGCATGAGTCAAAGGGATGAAGAAAAACAGGATATTACGGTAGAGAATACATCCAAAACAGAAGAGAGTCTTGAAAACCCATCCGAAGCTTCTGCTACATATGTACCGCCAAGAGAGAGCAATACGAGAAGCAGAAGAAAAGACCTTCTTTATGCACTTAAATCTTACGTATCCGAGGAACGCGGAAAGGCAATTGATACTATGATGTCAATAGCCGATATTCTTGATATGATGAGGCAGAAATAATATGTACATGAGAAACTACTGTCAAGATAGAGAGGAAGAAATATTAGTACCCGAAAATTATGACGGAAACGCTTTTCGTACAAATGCGGCAAACGAATCCCCCCCCTCTTTCTTTGAGCAAAATAAAATTGATTTATCTGCTGATGAGTCGAATAAAAAGGTTGATGAAGCCAAAGATACAATGTCATACGCGAAAAATGAGAGGTCTTTTTTAGGTGCACTAAAAAGCTTTATACCGGAGGGGCTGTTTTCAAGAAACGGATTTTTAAAAAACGCACTTTTGGATATAGGCACAGAAGAAATTCTGATAATCGGAATAGCACTTTTTCTTTTCTTCTCAAAGGACTGCGACAAGGAGTGCGCCCTTATACTTATTTTTCTACTTTTCGTCAAATAATTCTTTCTAAACATATAAAAAGGCGAGAATGGCAGATACATTATGTATTCTGTCTTTTCTCGCCCTTTGTTTTGAGCAATTCAACTGTGATTTCAGAACATCGAAAACTGATTGGTTTCCGAAAGTCCGTCAAGAACATGATTCCTGCGCAAAATTTCTATTACTGCCTTTGAAATTCCTGTTCTTTGCCTTAAATCCTCTATTGAATATATCGAATAATTATTTCTTGCCTCTATAATCTTTTCAGCCGCGCTTTCACCGAGTCCAGACAGAGAATTGAACGGCATTCTTATTTTGCCGTCCTCAGGCAAAAATGCCTTGGCGTCTGATTTATAGAGGTCTACGTTGAGGAATTTTACACCTCTTGCCATTGCCTCGCGAACAAGATATAGGGTTTGACAGGTTTCATTCTCCTTTGCAGTTGCCTCCATTCCCTTTTCCTCTATTTCGCGTATAGCAGTGTTTACTCCTGCATATCCTCTGCCTACTATTTCGGCATCAAATCCTCCCGGAGCAACAGAAAGGAAGGCCGCGTAAAACTGCATAGGATAGTAAATTTTATACCATCCAAGACGGATTGCTGACATATCGTATGCAGCTGCATGGGCTTTCGGGAACATATACTTAATTTTTTTACAAGAATCAATATACCACTGCGGTACACCGTGCTCAAGCATTGTTTTCTCGTATTCGGGTTTTAGTCCCCTGCCCTTGCGTACGTCTTCCATTATTTTAAACGAGGTTGAATCGTCGACGTCGTGCTGAATAAGATAAAGCATAATACCGTCACGCGTTCCAACAACCTCGGATATTGTACATACACCGTCTTTTATAAGGTCCTGCGCATTTCCAAGCCATACGTCAGTTCCGTGTGTAAGTCCGGATATCTGCAACAGGTCTGCGAAATTTTTCGGCTTTGCCTCTATTAGCACCTGCTGAATAAAGCGCGTACCCATCTCCGGTATTCCGTAAGTGCCAAGTTGACATCCGCCTATATCTTCTGGGGATATTTTCAGCGGCTTTGTTGATGCAAAGAGCTCATATATCGATTTATCGTTCATTTTAACATCAAGAACGCTTGTGTCGGTATATTTTTCAAGCATTTTGTATTTTGTAGGAATATCGTGACCAAGCTCGTCAAGCTTCAGTATAGTATCGTGCAGATACGTAAACTGGAAATGCGTTGTAATTATGCTTGAATTTGGGTCGTCTGCGGGATGCTGTACAGGTGTAAAGTCGTAAATATCGTATTCACGAGGAACGACTATAATACCGCCGGGATGCTGACCTGTCGTTTTCTTAATACCGACAAGCTTAGTAACCATATGCGATATTTCGGCTTTCGGAATTTTAATCTTTCGCTCTTCAAGATATTTGCTTATATATCCCCAAGCCGTTTTATCGGCAAGCGTACCTATTGTACCTGCTCTGAAAACCTGTCCGGTTCCAAAAAGCTCTTCAGTATATTTATGTACGCGGCCTTGTACATCGCCCGAAAAGTTGAGGTCAATATCGGGGGATTTATCGCCGTAGAAGCCGAGGAAGGTTTCAAACGGTATATCGTGACCGTCCTGATACATAATTTCTCCGCATACAGGACACGCCTTGTCGTCAAGGTCAAAGCCGGAGCCGACAGAGCCATCAGTTATAAACTCGCTGTGCTTACACTTCAAGCATCTGTAATGCGGTGGAAGTGGGTTAACCTCCGAGATTCCCGAAAGAGTTGCAACTAAGGATGAGCCGACAGAGCCGCGCGAGCCAACAAGATATCCCAAGCTTTCCGAATATGCAACGAGCTTTACTGCAATCATGTAAAGAACGGCAAATCCATTTTTGATTATCGAATCAAGCTCCTTATTCAAACGCTTTTCAACAAGCTCAGGTACTTTATCTCCATACCATTCATGCGCTCTCTTCCAACATGATTCAACAAGCTCCTCATTAGCACCCGGCATTGAGGGCTGGTAGGTTCCTTTCGGAATAGGTCGGATATATTCGCACATGTCCGCTATTTTATTGGGATTATCAATTACAACCTCTTTTGCTATTTCCTCACCGAGATACTCAAATTCAAGGAGCATTTCCTCTGTTGTCCTTAGATATATCGGCATTTCCTTGTCAGCATCCGAAAACTTCATACCGGCAAGCAGAATACGGCGGTAAACCTCATCCTCCTTGTTGACAAAGTGTGCATCGCACGTAGCACAAACAGGTTTATTCAGCTTCTTTCCAAGCTCGTAAATCTGCCTATTTATGTCCTTAAGGGTCTCTTCGTCCGCTACCTTTCCTTCGTCTATCAAGAATTTGTTATTACACAACGGCTGAATTTCAAGGTAATCGTAGAATGATGCGATTTCCTCTATTTCCTGAGTGCTTTTTCCTTCAAGAATTGCCTTATAAAGCTCGCCTGATTCACATGCAGAGCCGATAATGAGTCCCTCTCTGTATTCCTCTATTACAGTTTTGGGCATACGCGGATTTCTCTTATAATAATCCAAATAACTGAATGAAATCAGCTTGTAGAGGTTTTTGAGTCCCTCTTTATTCTTGGCAAATATTACCATATGATACGGTTTAAGCTTTAATGGGTCTACGTCTTCACCCATTGCTTCCACCATTCTCTCGAAGTTTCCGATTCCCTCGCTTTTAAGCTGGTCAATCATTCTCGTAAAAATTTTCGAGAGGACCTCGGCGTCATCAGAAGCCCTGTGGTGATGGAAATCACCTATTTTATAATGTGAAACCAAGGTATCGAGCTTATGGTTTTTAAGTTCGGGATTTATGTATCTTGAAAGACCTACAGTATCAAGAAACGTATTTTCAAACTTAAGGTTATTTCGCTCTGCAGCTATGCGAATAAATCCTACGTCAAAGTTTGCGTTATGTGCAACAAGCATACAATTATCCGCAAACTGTAAAAATCTTTGTACTGCCTCTTTTTCTTTGGGAGCACCCTTAACCATGTCATTGGTTATTGAAGTGAGTGCTGTTATATTTTCGGGGATGGGACATTCCGGGTCGCAGAATATATCCATTCTGTCAATTACTTCTCCGCTTTTGATTTTGACAGCACCTATTTCGATAATTTTACAGGTTCGGTTAGAAAGCCCGGTTGTTTCTATGTCAAAAACGACTATTTCATCCTCGAAGGTAGGATAATTTGAGCCGAATATACATCTTGCGGTATCATTTACAAAATAAGCTTCTATGCCGTAAAGGATTTTCAAGTCGGTGTTTCCGCTTTTTTCAAGAGCAAGCATCACCTCAGGGAATGCTTGTACGTTTCCGTGGTCGGTTAAGGCAATCGCTTTATGTCCCCATCGAATAGCGGTATCCACAAGCTCCGCGGGAGTAATTATGGCATCCATTTGAGACATATTTGTATGCAAATGAAGCTCTACTCTTTTCCTCTCGGCATTATCACTTCTCTCAAGCTTCTTAATCTTCTTTATACCTCGGAATGATATTTGAAGCTCGCCGTCAAACTTATCTCTGACGACCTTTCCGTATACCGCGACATGAGTTCCCTTTTTAAATTTTTTTAACCATTCGCACTCTTCGTTAGGTAGTGTTCTTTTCATATAAGAGGCACTTGCGCCATCGGATATACCTATAGTAATAAGTCGGATCGTAGCCATGTCGTTCTGGGAGCCAAGGAGTTGAAAATGAAAA
>JAZSJG010000077.1:0-46762 GCA_045534215.1 Eubacteriales bacterium | reverse complement strand
TATCCTTGTGCTTCAATGTAATCGTCAACTCTAAACGGACGTGTTATAATAATGAGCACACCACCTGCAAGATTTGAGAGTGCGCCGTTTACAGCAAGACCTGCGCACACACCGAGAGATGTCACAAGCGCTGCAATTCCGCTTGTATCTATACCCACATATCCGACAAGGGATATTGCTATTACGCATTTAAGAGTAATCTTGCCTATGTACGAAAGTGTTTTTACAATAGTTTTATCAACGTTCCTTTTAAGAGCTCTTTTTTCAATTTTCTTTGACAGTCCATTTATTATCTTAAAAGATACGAAAAGTATAATAACCGCGATAATCAATCTAAGTCCCGAAGTGGTTGTCCAAGATATAACGGTGTCAATTAAATTGCTTAATTTTTCTTTCCAGTCCATTTTTATTTATCCTTTCTTTTTTATTATATTATACAGCTAAAGATGATTGCTGTCAACCTAAAAATTTAAGGGTGCAAATAAATTTGCACCCTTTTAAGTATAAATTAACCAACAAAACCGGAACGCTCAATACCTTGAACAAGATATCTCTGACAGAAGAGATAAAGGATAATCAAGGGAGCTATTACCATCATACCCGCAGTATTCTGAATTACGTTGTAATACAGAGTCTGGCCGGCATAGTTAGTTCTCAGCGAAGCTGGGATAGAAAGTATATCAGGCATAAGATATATCATTCCCTCATCACCGGGTGAGAGTGTGAAGAATACGTTGGTGTAGAAGTCATCAGTCCACTGCCATGAGAATGAGAACAGGAATATTGTTATCATCATAGGTACGGAAAGCGGAAGAATAATCTGCAAGAACGTACGGAACACACCTGAACCGTCAACGTATGCTGACTCTTCAAGCTCATCGGGAACGCCCTTAAAGAACTGGCGCATAAGGTAAATATACAAGCCGTTCTTAAAAGCAAGACCGAAGATAGAAAGAAGAATAAGAGGCCAGAAGGTATCTGTAAGACGGATTGAACCGAAGATAAGTTCAAGCGGTCCCTTATAGTTCCAAGCTACGACAGTAAGAATGTCGAAATTGTCGAAGTGCTCGTGAAGCGCGAGCTTCAAAGTCGAGTGAGGAATAATCATAGTAAAGACAACAACGAGCATTACCAAGCTATTACCCTTGAATTTGAACTTTGCAAGTCCGTAACCGATAAGGCAGGCAATAAAAGTCTGTATCAAAGCACAAATCAATGAAAGGAGCAAGGTGTTAAGAACTGCTTCCAAATAGTGGTTATCAATTACTATATACTTATAAATTTCACCGGTAAAGTGTTTGGGAATAAGCGCTACTGTCGGGTCAATCAAGTCCTCTTTAGACATAAATGAACCGGCAATCTTCGTGAAGAATGGATAAATAATAACATAAGAAACACCGAGCATGAGAATGAATCGGAATATGTTAATTACGACCTTTATCCAAGTATTTGAAGACTTAAGCTTCTGCATAAATCTTTCTTTGAAAGAGAGTTTACCTTCGTAGTCAACACGGAGCTTATTTTTTGTTTCTTTTCTGATTACAGTTTTAGTTTCCAAGTTGCTACCTCCTTAATCTCTTCTCTGATAGAAGATAAATGTAGAAACGATACCTACTACCGCGCCAATGATAAGCATAACAATTAAGAAGTATAGCCAAGACATCGCTGTTGCCAAGTGCTGTCCTCCGGCTGCAATATACTTTGAATCGATAAAGAGCATCATCGGGTTGGTGGTACGGGTAAACGCATTTATTACCGAATACACCGCATTTACAAGTATCATAGGAGAAATCATCGGGAAGGTAATTTTCCAGAAGGTTTCCCATGCCGTTGCGCCTTCAATTTGACACGCCTCATAGATTGCGGGTGAAATTGACTGAAGTCCGGCAAGGAATATAAGCATCTGTACACCGGAGTAGTTTACGATATCGTATACGTCATTAACGAGCTGTACAACGTAGGTAACGAGCTCTGCACCAACCTTCATTGAGCTGAATAGAATTTCGACGTCAAGAACCGAGATAATATCGTTAGATGCTGATTCTCCGGAACCGTCCTGGATACCACCCTGTGCTTCATCGGACATAATATCGCTGTAGTTGATAGATTCCATAATACCGGTTGAAATAATAACCGGAACGAAGAATATTGCACGGAAAACTGCTCTACCAAGCATTTTTTGGTTAAGAACAACCGCAATAAACAGCGAGAAAATGATAACAGCAGGGACCTCGAATATAAGCTGTTGAAGTCCGGCAAGAAGTTTTGTTAAAAAGTCGGGGTCATCAAATATTGCCTTATAATATTCAAAACCGACTGATTCAAATATCGGGTCAGGAACACCGTTTACCACATCCCAGTGGTCTGTGTTCAGCTTGTTAAAGCTGAACCAGATTGAGTCGAGAAGAATTGGTATATAAATGAATATTATACCAAGGATGAAGGGCGCAACGAATACATAACCGGATCTTGCTTTTCTTGCATCCAAGGAAGCTGTTTTTTTCTTGATTTTCAAGGATTTACTACTCATTGTCCCACCTCCTCATTTGCGTTTTTATTGATAACGGGATAAAATCCGTAAGCATCGACAGTACAAATATTATCTTTGTCAAGTCTTACCTCAACCGAGTAATTATTGTAGTTGAGAATAAATTGTTTTACGTCATCACCCTTCTTATATGTTACCATAACTACGTTTCCGTTGTCGCAAGTGAAATCCGTATATACGTAATTTTCATCGAATGCGAACGAATCCGTCAGATAGGAATAATTTGTTTCATATACGAAGGAATTGAAGCTGATACTGTGAATGTTTTCTGCGTTTTCTGCAGAATACTCACTCTCATATTTTGCAACTATCTTATCAAACTCCTTAACGAATCCGGAATCTGTAAGATACTGTGCATCAACATTGAGTTCCAAAGCAAACTGATTAAGAAGAGCTGCTTTATCTGCATCTGTAAGATTGAACTTGAGCATTGTGTCATATGCTGCTGCCGCTCTGAGTTCATCAAGTGCTACATCTATAGCTGCAGCAATTTGATTATCAACAGAAACGAGGAGCTCTTCTGTGAGCTTTTTAAGTATTTCTGCACTCTCTTTAGAATCTATAGAACGTTCTGCAATTACAACAGAATGCTTTACGAGCTCATAGCTTTGAAGCTCGCCTATAATAGAGTTAATAGTGGTGTAAGTTGTAAGGATTTGTGCATACCAGTTCTGATAGTCAACACCGTAGTACTGGTTAAGAACCATATCGTCCTTCATATAAGATGTGTTGCGGAAGCAGACAATGAAATAAGGTGCTGCTCCGTTTTCGATGGAACGAAGAATCTCATATTGAATAGATCCGGCATAGTTTATCGGAGTACCGGTATAATTTACGTAACTATGGAGAACAAGACCTGTGAACGGAATTGTATACGAAGAGAATCTGAAATGGCTTGAATCTGTTGCTGCATTAAGAATGTGTGTCGCATACTCAACAGCATAGATATTACCTGTATCTATCATAACCTCGTAATTATTCTTATTTACCATAGCATCAAGAACATCACATACATAGCCCATTGCTTCCTCGCGGTTAACGGGAGCTTCCTCATCAAAGTTAGAGTTAAGCGCCGAACCAAGAGTTGAAGCTGAAATTGTTGTTAAACCGTACTTACTGTACTGCTTATTAAATTTCTTGTAAAGCTTAGGTAATGCCTCGGGATTAATTACAAGAGAGAAAGCGGATTCAAACATCTGAACTATCTCATTGTATTCCTGTCTTGAAGCATAACGGTTGTCAACCATTCTGGAAACATTGCCCTTTGTTCTGATACCGTCAAACATTGCTGTATGATTGATATACATAAAATCGAACTCAGGGAAAATCTTAAAGCTTTCACCGGCATCAGTATCAGTTGCCGCAATAAGCTTCTTAAGTCCGGATTTGCCTCCAACTGCCTTCTGCCATTTCACCTTTACAGGATAAGTAGCATACATACCGCCATTCGCAAAACCGGTAAGTCTTATATTAATATTTGTAATGCTATCTTCAATCTTTCCGTTGAGCTGCTCAAACGTATTGATTTGATTCTGGTACTGAGCTCGCTGAACGTCATTCTTTTCATTCTTCAGCAACTCTTCGTATCTTGCTATTTCACTTTCAACGTAGCTGCTGCAATTGGAAAGCTGATTGTAAATTTCGATTACGTCCTCGAACTTTGTAAGAGGAATATTTTTGGTTATGGGGAAAGTCAAAAACTTATCCAAGATATCCATAGAACCAAGAACTTCAATGTAAAGCGGGAGGTCCTCGTTTACAATCTCAAGAGCACTGAGAACGCCATCATTCTTGAGCTTGTTACGGTAGCATGCAGCCATTCCGTTGTAAGAGGATTCATAATATTTACCCTCACCGTAAACCTTATCGCCGATGCTATTATCTGTAAGCATAACGAATCTTGTAGTATAGGAAGCTGTATATTTTGCCTTGGATACCATGGTATATGTTCCAAGAGAACCAACCGAAATTGTTTCGGAAAGGTCGTAAACATCGGATGGATATGGGTTGTAAGAGGTAAATGCTGTTGCAAATCTGTGCGTAGCACCACCGGACTTAAATCCGATTGTAGCTACAGAAGAGCCCTCCTCTACAATTGCAAAATAACCGTTAGTGACAGTATCTTTTCCTGTAATTTCTGCAGAAAGATTAGATGCGTTAACCTTGTTAACTATACCGTAAACAGGCATTGTTATTTGCTGACGGTGAGCACCTGTAATATTTGAATATGCAAAATCGCTTCCAAATATTTTAGAGGAAAGGTTAATTGCTGTCTTAAGATTTATCGATTCATCATAGAAGTCTTTGAAGTTTACAACTGTTCCGCTACCATCAGGATAGAAGATATAACCGCTGTTAGTCATATCGCCGCATCCGAAATACATAAGCGGAGTAATTGAATCAAGCGTATAAACGGTTTCATCAAAGGTAATTGAAGATGCAGGAAGACTTACACAAAGAGTTCCGTCACTGCTAAGAGTATATTCAAGAGCGCATCTGAAGAGAGGCTTTTGAGTAGATGTATCAACGTATCCACACTCCTTTTCATCAGCATACATCATTGAAAACGTATAGTCTGTGCAGTACTTTTTGATTATATCTGCATAAGTTTCCTTTGTTGCATCATTATCAGACTGGGCATATACGTAAACTGATACACCTGTTTTGGTGATGGGGTACTTTTTGTACATATCCTCAAGCTGAGTCTTATAATTTTCACCCTTGTCGATATACGCCTGCGGATTATAAAGGTTATATGCACCGAGGAAATAAATAAGGTCTCCATATACTTCTTCAAGGTGCTTATATTCCGCAGATTTGTAACTCAAAACATCGGAATAAAGGTTCATTGTGTTAGCTAGGTAATAGCGAACACCTCTGTTTTTTGTTCCGGAAAGCTGATTAATGTAACCGTAATCATCATACGGTTTATAATCCTCGTTATCAAAGAATGTAAGATTCTGATCGGGGTAATATGAAGAACAATACTGAACGATCAAGGATTCATAGTATTCAATGAAAGGACGAAGAATGTTTGACTCAAAGCTTTCTGCAGTAATAATACCGGGAAGAAGATATCTTGCGGTAGTATCACCAAGGACATAACTTACACGAATACCGTTGGAAATCGGAGAAACACTAATCTGTCCTCTCTGAGCCGCTTCAGTAAAGCTATCGTAAATATCCGAGCTTGTTGGGTTTGCGGTTTCGAAGAAGGAAACAGTTATCTGACTCATCAGGTCTGCGCGTGTTTCTGAGTGAACTATAAGAGAGCCGTTTTGTGATCTGTAACCGGGATTTGTCGGGTTACTTGTAAGTATCTGACCTGTAAGGTTGTTAACGTAGTAAACGAATCCCGTGTACTTGTTAACGTAAAGTGTATACTGCTTTGCAGATGAGCTAACACAGTAAAGATGTCCAAGCTTAAGCTCATAAGCAAGCATTTCTGCTGCCGAATTAAAGTTATAGTTGATATAACTGTTCGGGTCATTTTCCGTTTCCTTTGCAACGCCAAGGTACTCAAGAAGCTCCTGATAGGTCAAATCGGATTCGGTGATGCCTTCCGGCACTGTAGCTCCAGACGCCGTACTTGAAGATGAGTGAGCGGCGAATGCATTAACAGGAAACACTGCAACAAACGCTGTAAAAATCATTACAACAGAGAGAGCAGCCGATATTAACTTTTTAAATTTCATATTTCTACCTCCCTGCTCTATGCTCTGTTTGCAATTTCGCTTATAATAGTCAAGACGAAAGTAACAATTTTTGCCACAAGACTCGAGAACAGAATTACAACGAACATAATAACGACCATTGCTACAATTGTTCCGAGAATTGTTATGAAGTTTTTGCCGAGCGTGTAGTCATGTGTTACGAGAGTTCCGAAGAACAGAAGCAATGCAACCCAAACGTAACCGAATGTTACGAGAAGATTTACCATTGAGCCCTCAGAAGCCGTCATAACGTTTGTAAGAATTGTTGAAAGAATTACGAATACGGGAAGGGGTGCAAGAGCATATCCTGTTGCAATGAATATATCCTTAAAGCTTCCTTCTCCGTCAAACAATGTTGTAAGGCACCAGTTACCAAGACACCAGAGTATAACAGGAACTGCAATAGCAAGAACCTGAATGAATACTGTAGAGTAATCTCCTCTTGGGTTAAAGGAATAACCTTGACCGATTGCCTGATAGAAGAACGCCAAAATCGTTATTCCGATAATAGTAAATGCTGCTCTTACAGAGCCACGCTTCTCATGCTTAAGATCCCAGAAGCCGTCAAACGGGTGGAATACTAAGTGGAATGCATACAGCAGCTCCTCCCAATAGGTCTTTTTGCCGACCTTAAGAGCACCTGCTTTATTCTTTTTCTTAGCATAACCCAAGAATTTAACGATAAGAATAACTACTGCAACTACCGCTATTACCATAAGAAGCAGATACTTCTGAATTGCCTGTTTACGAATTTCCATAAACGCTTTGTCATGGTAGTCTGTTTCATAAGCATAGGAGAGATACTCCTGAGCGTCCTCATACTTGCCCTGCTGATAAAGAGCTTTACCTATACCTATATAAGCAAGGTCGAAGTTGTTATTCTGTGTGAGAAGCTTCTGCCAGAACTGAATGGACACATCATAATTGTGCTCATTCTGGTTACGAAGTGCGTCGATAATAGTATCACAGTAAGCAGTGGGTGAATAAACTGTGAGCTTGTAACCCTCTGCGGCGCTGTCAAGCAACAAAAGGTAGCTGACGCCGTTTACTGTGTGGTAAGTCATACCTACAAAGCTTTCACCGTTACCGAGCTGGTCACCCTTTCCGCCAAACGCGAAGAGAAGGTTGCCGTTCTGGTCGTAGGTGAATATACGGGAACGAGAGGAGTCGAGAATACTCCAAGATCCCTCCGGTCCTACCGCGACGTCAATGATAGTTGATACCTCTTCAGGAAGTCTTACGCCTACTTCTCCACCGGGATCAAAGAATCCGTTACGCTTCATAATCTCCTTACCTGCGGAGTTAAGCTTCTTTACCGGAGAGTTTGTTGCTGCTTTGCTTGTTATTGAAGCAAGCTGGGATTTACGTCCCGGCAAATCGTTGGGAGTAACGGTTACGTAAACGAATCCGTCATCGTCAACTGTAATGTTATTGTAGGGATATGCAAGAGTTTTTACAGATGAAATTCTGTCCTCTTTAGATTGGAAGTTTCTCCAGATAAGGTCTATCAAGGAAAGCGAAGTTTCCTGTGCTCCGATAAATCCGGTGAAGTCACCTGTTTCTGAAAGAACGATAACACCCGAGTAACAAGCTTGTGAGGTTACGAAAATTCTTCCGTAAATATCAACAGCTATTGCCATTGGCTTAAACATTTCGCTTGTGATAAGGTTTGTTTCCGGCTTTTCAATAGTTCTTACATATTCGTAATCTCTATCAAAAACTACTATACGCTGGTTACCTGTATCACAGATATAAACAAAGCTTGAACCGTCAGCTGTTTTAGTCGGGTCGGTTACAAATACACCCTGAGGTGCATTAAATGTCTGACGTACATTGTATTCATCAACATAGTTGTCAATTACGTCCTTAACCGAGTAATACTTATCAAGTACTACTATACGGTTATTTCCTTTATCAGCTATATAAACATTTGCATCACTGTCCGTAACTATATCTGATGCATAGCTGAATTTTGGCAAATCGGGAGAAAAAGTGTTAAGACCTATGTCCATTGTGTTCAAGACTTCCGATGCCGTGTATGCTGAGGGAGATTTAAGGGGCTCGCCGTCAATTGAATAGGTATATGTTTGATACGGGTCAAATGCGAAAACCTGAACCGAAGCAAACAACATAACTGCAACGAGCGCAAATATCAATACTTTTGTAAATTTCTTCATACTTGCCTCCTTAATCCTTCATACCCGAAGAGCCCATCGTTTCAATAATCTGGCTCTGGTTGAACACGAATACGAGAATAGGAACTATCATCATTACAACCGTTGCTGCCGCACCGGCACCGGAACGTGCAATACCACCGGTGACTATCTGGTTGATAGCATAGTTAAAGGTTTTCAACTGTTCGGAATGAATGTATATGGACGAACCGGAGTTCCACAGTGACTTAAAGCACTCGATAATAAGTGTAAGCCATGCGGGCTTAACCATCGGCATTGCGATTGTTAAATATGTTCTGAATTCACTTGCACCGTCAAGACGGGCGGATTCAAGTACCGTATTGGGAACTGATGTTTCCATAAACTGCTTCATAAGGTAAAGACCCATCGTAGTTGCCATAGACGGAACTATAATCGAAAGATAAGTATCTATCCAACCGAAAGAAGAAAGGATAATGAAGTGAGTTACCTGGTTAACTGTTGAGTGGAACATAAGCGACATAACTATAATCTGGAATATGGCATTTCTTCCGGGGAAACGGAGTTTTGCCAAGGAATATGCCGCCATTGATGCGAAAATAAGGTTACCTACTGTACCGCATATCGTAAGGAATACGGTATTGAATATGTACCTTGAGAAAGGAACCCATGAGTCGCTCATAAGACTTACAAGGTCTGTGAAGTTATCAAAGGTAGGATTGATAACGTAGAAACGAGGCGGGAACATAAATAATTCGTCAAGTGGCTTTAATGCCTGAATTACAACGTAATACATAGGCAAGAACATAAACAAGCCGAAGATTGTAAGTACGATAGTTATGCCCGTATCTCCACCTGCCGAACGGTTAAGTACGACGCGGTGATTTCTTGTTCTTAACTTTTTAGCCATAACTACTCACCTACCTTCGATAGCAACTTCTTGATAATTATGTTACATGAGAACATAATTACGAAGAGCACAACCGCTATTGCGGAAGAATAACCGATTTCATATCTTTGGCCGCCATAGTCGTTCAAGTGGTGCATAATTGTGTGCGCCGCATAGTCAACCGAGGGGAATCCGCACAAAGCATCAACAACAGAACCGAAGCCGAATGAGTTGGTTATAGCAAGAACGGCACCGAACATCATCTGAGGGCGCATTGTGGGAAGAGTTATATACCAAAGCTCCTGCCAACGGTTTTTAATTCCGTCAACAGCTGCCGCCTCATACATTGAACGGTCAATTGTCTGGAAGCCGGCGATGAAAGACAGGAACGCTGTACCAAGAGATGTCCACAATGCAACTATAATACAAAGCGGCATTACGTAATTCGCATCGTCGAACCATAGAATCGGGGTACTTATAATTCCAAGGTCCATCAACGTTGCGTTCGCCCAACCGTAAGCGTCGGAGGAGAACAAAGTCTTCCATATAAGATAAACCTGACCTGAAATTGAGGGAGCGTAGAAGATAAGAGTAACAACCGCACGGATTTTAGGCGGAAGTTCATTAATGAACCATGCAATCAACAGCGAAAGCAGGTATGAAACGGGTCCGGTTACCGATGCGAATATTAAGGTGTTCTGGCACGCGAGAATGAAAATTTCATCATCGAGGAAAAGACGCGTGTAGTTGTTGAGGCCCTCCCATCCGGGCATCTGTAACATGTTAAAGTTCGTAAGGCTCAGAATGATAGAAAGAAATACCGGCAGAACGGTGAAGATAATGAAGAGAAGAAGGAATGGTGCTACCATAAAGTAAGCGGTTTTATTCTTCTTCATTTCCTTCCACGTCCACTGCATCTTTGACATCTCGGAGCGTTGCGTCGGACGTTTAGTATTCACTTTTGTCTTTGACATTTCATAATCTCCTTAATGTTACTGATTGGTTTCTTTTTCCGGCGGCTCTTCGTCTGCCGCTAGTGTTTTAAGCTTAAATTCGCTACGTTTACGGGTAATTTCCGCGTTAATTGCATCGATATAACCGTTGAGTGCATCAACTGCATCAGCGTCATCGTTTACCGCATCAAGAAAAGCGAACTGTATATATCTTGTAATGTAGTAAGAGCCGGGATAGTTAACGATAGAAGACATGTGCTTAATTTGGTCTTCAATAGCAGCTCTTTCACTTGCCGTCCAAGAAAGGTCTTTGATTGCGTTTATATTAGCCGTTTCGTATTTTGCCGAAGGACCGATAAGGGCAACCATCTTGTTACCGTAATCTGCCTGTACCTTAGCAGAGGTTTGCCACTGGATATACTCCCAAGCAGGTAACATATCGTCGCATCCATGGAGCATTACTGTTGCGCTTACAGTACAGATTGTATCATAATTGATTGTGCCATCCGCAAGCTTTGTTCCTGGAAGAGGACATATGCTCCAAAGGCCTTCAATTTCGGTAGCATAAACGACAAGCTTGTTGTAAAGATCCTCATAGCTTCCTATAAGCAGAGGCATTTCACCCGTTCTGAAACGGTTTGCTGCGTCGTAAGATACAGGGAATGAGTAGTCTGTGTAAAGACGGCATACAAATTCGAACGCGGTAAGTGCGGTATTCGAATCGAGGTCAACCTTTGCACCTGCATATTCATCGTCGCCGATATATTTCCACATGCTCCCGCCGCTCTGATAAAGAAGTGCGTTGTAAGCAAGGGCGTAGCTGACACCCATTGACATGTTGTTGCTCTGAAGAGTCGGAAGCATCTTAAGAAGCTCTTCCCATGTCTCAGGAACATCCTCCTTGAGCTCTGCAAGAACGTCCATTCTGTAGAACATCATCGGGAATGCCATTGTTTGAGGTACACCATAAGATTTTCCAAGAAGAGTCAACGTATCAAGAGCTGCTTGAACGAAGTTGTTCTTAACGTGGTCGTCATAGGTATTTGAAACGAAAATCGGTTCCATACCAACCTTTTCCGGATCATCTTCGGTTATGGTATATTCGCCATTTTCATTTTTATAGGTGTAATAAGTTGTATTGAAGAGTTCATCCTCGGTAAGACAAATTATCGCATCACGAATTGCGTAGTTAATAACGTCGGATGCACCGATACCCATGTAAACGTCAGGACCTTTGCCCGAAAGAATGGAAGGTAAAAGTGTTCCGCCCGTTACAAGCTTAAGCGCTACGCCGTACCCCGTCGTATCGGTGAATCCGCCCTGAGCGTCAAGCATTGAACGCCATATGTTTGTCTGGTCACGACCGGAAGCAAGCCAAACATCGATAGTTACTGTGTCCTTGCTGGGCTTTTCGGTCATACCCATTGCTTCATAGTTCGTAGAGAAAGAATATATAAAGGATTTGATTTCAAACCATAATGCCTTGAAAAAGTTAGCATCTTTTTTAGGAAGATCCTTATTTGTCATACTTGTGGGGCATACGTTAATGCAGTCTATCATCATTGAGCCCTTTTTGGAATCGTTAATCCAAGTACCGAGCGTACCGAGATAAGACTTAAGGTTAGACATATTTGCCGCTATGTCCCAACCCTCGTTTGACCCCATAGTGTCAAGAAGGTCAGAGATTGTCTGAAGTGTTGCAATGTGTGAACCGTTAGTTCCGCAAAGCTCCTGAAGCTCTTTCTTTATTCTCTCGAGCTCCATAGACTCAATAAGGAGATTACGAAGAACATCAGGCATTATCTTTTCGAATTTGTAATATGTATACTCGTCAGGAGCAGAACCTGTAACCTTGAGTATTTTAAGGTAACAGTCGTTTATAATCTCGAGGGATTCCTCAACCTCTGCAATAAGAGTACCGAGTGAACCGAGTGAACACTCGATGTAAAGCGTATACTCAACACCCTCTTCAAAGTAAAATTCGAAAACATTTCCGTTACTGTCACCAATGTAAGATGACTGCCAGTCTTTATTATACGGGAACTGTGCGTCATATGCTTCTTCGAAAGGAACGGATGGCGTTCCGTATTCATCCTTTAGTCCATATATACCACCTGAAAGTCTGATTGTACGGCAGATATACATACCCTGCAAGGCATTTTGCAGATAACGCATCGACAGCTTGTAAAGACCGGTGGAATTAACTGAGAATTTATATGCAGCCCACTGTCCGACAGTATCATAGCTGTTTTCACCTATTACATTGTAAAGCTGGGATTTGGATGCTGAAGGATAGTTCTGTGCAGAAGTGTTGTCGTTGGTAGCGTAAACAGAAGAGTCGGAAACGAAATCCGGGAATTCTGCTTCAATTCTTATTGCATCGCCCTCTGCGGAAACATACCCTTTATCCTGATAATCCTTAAGCACGTCTTCATATTTAGGAAGACTGTTTGTGCCCGGCTCATATGGGATAAGCTCGATTTCGGATATGATGAGCGGGTCACGCTGTGCTGCAAGCGTTATCTGATGATCACCGTTAAGCAGATAGAAGCAGAAGTTACCGGTATAGTATCCGGTTGTATCCTGGCAATAATACGTATTCCAAGCCGGAACCTGCTCTACCGAGGGAGCCATAGAGTTACCGTTGATATCCTTGGCAATTTTATAGGTAGTAACGGTTTCCATGCCGTCAACAACTTTCGTTACATATTTATAATATCCGTCCTTCGGCTTGTGGTCATAGGTAACAAATACTCCGTCTTCTTTATCGGTAGGAACCGGATCAGAAACGGTGTAGTTAACATATTCCCACGACTTGTTAAACGTAACGCAGCTTGCTTCATCAAAGGGGGCTTCGCCGTCAATAAAGAGCTTACGCTCGATAGAGGTAATACTGCTCTCATCGGTGAATGCTGTGAAATACGTAAATTTGATGTAGTAATAACCCTCTTTGCCATTAGGGATGTTAAAGCTCCAAGTAGTATCACCGTCTGCAGAAAGGTAAACTGATTTATCCCAGTTTTCCTCCCCGAACGTAATCCACTTAGTCTGGTCCTCGGCAAAAGAATTAGTACACAGTGTACTGTTCTTTGCAACTACTCCATCGCTGTCATCAAGCATGTTGGCAACAACATCAATGGAGATACTCTCAAGCTCGGTATCAGCATTGACCGTATTGGGATCACCGTGCTCAGCAAGATACTCAGCGTATGTTGAAACGCCGACAAGCGCCTGCATCTGTTCAAGATTTGCAGCTGTATCCTTGTTAGAGCCGTAAGAGGTGCCCGGTTGGTCTGTTGCCGCCGCAGTGCTTACTGCGACAATACCGAACAGAGTTGTCACAGAAAGAATTAGGCAAATGACTTTCTGAAACAAGGTCTTTTTCATTGTTTGAAATCCTCCGTTTTTTCTTTGCTAAAACGCCGTAATGCACCTACTTAAATAACACCAAAAAGTGAAAAAAGGCACAGTACGGGCATTAAAGTATAATAAATTATAACATACTGTTCCTTGAAAGTCAATACTTAGAAACATTGCAAAATTCAAGAAATCCGCGTTTTCGCTGGTTATTTTTGCCATTCGTTTTTGCGAGTTGTAAACAAAAGTTGTCACAACCTTTTTTTGTCAAAATTTAATTTCAATTAACGTAATTTCTATTCCACTTTAATATATTTATTTTATTTTATATGGTGAATTTAATTCAACATTTTTTTATTCAAATTACACCTGTTTACATATATGAATTCGTATTAATTTTTTTGTGCAATTTTCACAATAAATATGGGCTTTTTTTCTACATAGTCATTCTTCCAATTTTTCTTAGCTGTTTTCTTTTGGTGCACCCCGTTTCACTTCTTAAATTATACTTATTTCACCTGAAATTAGATATTTTCCTACCATTTTTCAATAAAAAAGGAACAGACAAAATGCCTGTTCCAATTCATATGGGATTATTCAACCTTATAGAAGCTTATATCATGTATGCAGCATCTGTGAAGCCACCGCATATCAAAACATCGCCATGATAGAAAACGCATGACTGACCCGGTGTTACTGATTTTGCGGGTTCTGAAAGATAAACTCTACCTCTTCCCTGCCCAAGATATTCGAGCTCGCAGGGAACCAAGGGAGCTAAGTATCTCACCTTTACCTGCAAATTCATCTTCTCTCCCGGGCACAACGAAGGTACAGAAAAAACCATGTCACTTATTTCAATTACATTTGAAAGAGCAGGTGAATCCTGAAGTAATATTTCTTGTGTATCCGGATTAATTTTGGTTACAAACATACGTTTGCCTGCCGCGACACCGAGTCCCTTACGCTGCCCCACGGTATAACGTATAATCCCCTTGTGCTTTCCAAGTATGTTTCCCTCTTTATCCACAAAATTACCTATAGCAGAGGAGCCCATACGATTTTCTATAAAATCTGCATAGTCGCCATCAGGTACAAAGCATATCTCTTGGCTCTCATCTTTATCAGCAGCATTGAGTCCTATCTCTTTGGCGGAATCCTTAATATCCGACTTTATATCATCGCCGAGCGGGAATACAAGCTTTTCAAGCACCTTCTGTGGAAGACACCAAAGCATATATGTCTGGTCCTTTTTGAAATCCTTAGATCTTGCAAGAGCGAATCTTTTATCTCCGTTAAAATAAATCTCAACGATTTTTGCGTAATGACCTGTGGCGATAGCATCGAATCCCATTTTTTCAGCTATATCCAATAGGACGGCGAATTTTACCTCTCTGTTGCACACTATGCAGGGATTTGGTGTTTTTGCGCGTGAGTATTCACAGATAAAATTTGTTACAACCTTTTCTTCAAATAGTTCTGCGCAATCTACTACATGCAGAGGTATGTCAACCGACCTTGCGGCTTCTTTGGCAGCAGCTATATCTGTATGCCCGTGCATCATTAAAACTGCCCCCTCAACCTCATAGCCGAGAGATTTTAGCTTTATTGCGGCATATGTGCTATCAAGCCCGCCGCTCATTCCAAGAAGAACTTTCATATTGTTCCTCCTACCAAAAGAAATGTTTTTTATTCCTCGTGCGCCTTTTCGATTTCAAAATCAACCGGCTTGCCGATTTTGTTATAATAATCCGCTACCGCTGTCTTTATTGCTTCCTCTGCTAATACCGAGCAATGAATTTTTACAGGCGGCAATCCCTCAAGCGCCTCTACAACGGCACTATTGGTAAGCTTCAGGGCCTCTTCAACGGATTTTCCCTTTATAAGCTCTGTTGCCATAGAGGATGTTGCAATAGCCGCACCGCAACCAAACGTCTTGAATTTGCAGTCGGTTATAACGTCCTCTTCGATTTTGAGGTACATTTTCATTATATCGCCGCATTTTGCATTACCGACAACACCTACTCCGTCTGCATTTTCAATTTCTCCAACATTTCTTGGGTTTGTAAAGTGGTCCATTACCTTTTCACTGTATTTCATTTTATTCACCTTTCAATTTCTCGTTTTTAACTATATCTTCCCAAAGCGGACTCATGTTTCTCAAGCGTTCTACAATCCTTGGAACTGTTTCAATAATATAATCTATATCATCGTCAGTTGTTTCGTGAGAAATAGAGAGACGAAGAGAACCGTGCGCCTTTTCATGCGGTACTCCCATTGCCAAAAGCACGTGCGATGCCTCAAGAGAAGCAGAAGAGCACGCCGAGCCGGTGGAAGCGCATATACCCGATATATCAAGCCAAAGCAACAAGCTTTCGCCCTCGATAAATTCAAAACCGATATTGACATTTCCCGGCAAACGCTTGGTCCTGTGTCCGTTGAGCTTTGAATACGGAATTTTTGTAAGCTCGTTTATTAAACGATCTCTCATCATTTCAACTCTTGGAAGGTCCTTGAGCTTTTTATTTGCAATTTCTATCGCCTTAGCCAAGCCAACAATATAAGGAAGATTTTCTGTGCCGGCGCGTTTCCTGCGCTCTTGACCTCCGCCGTTTATAAAACTGGGTATTACAACACCCTTGCGGATAAAGAGCATTCCTATACCTTTGGGTGCGTGAATTTTATGACCCGAGAGAGATAGCATATCGACCTTAAGCTTTGAAAGGTCGATTTCAATATTTCCAACGGCTTGTACTGCATCTGTGAAGAAAAGCGCGCCCTTTGAGTGTGCAATTTCACAAATTTCATCAACCGGCTGTATAGTACCAACCTCGTTATTAGCATACATCACTGTAACAAGTGCTGTTTTTTCAGTAACGACAGAGCGGAGTTCTTCGAGGTCTATGACACCGTCCGCATCAACATTGACGTACGTGAGCAAAAAACCCTCTTTTTCAAGTTGCTCGCAGGTATGCAAAACTGCATGGTGCTCAATTTTACTTGTTACAATATGATTTCTTCCCTTTGCTTTCATTTTAGCAGCTGCGCTGCGTATAGCCCAGTTATCCGATTCCGTGCCGCAAGAAGTGAAATATATTTCTGAAGAATCGCAGTTGAATTCTTTTGCAATCTTCTCTCTTGCATTATCCAGAATATCTTTTGCTTCCCTACCCTTTGAGTGTAAGCTTGAGGGATTTCCCCAAAACTCTTCAAGGCAAGGAGTCATTGCATCTATTACTTCGCGACTTACGGGAGTTGTCGCTGCATTGTCAGCATATACAAATTTAGACATCGTTTTCCTTTCGAAATCCTTCGTGCATCAAGTTCATATTGCGCGCACAAGATTAATTATTTGTTATTCTCGGTATATTGTATACCATTTTCGTGTATTTTTCAATAGAATAGAAAAATGAAATTGTTAATTTTTTATTAACAAATCCAAAAACCGATTTAATCCAAAGTAAAAACTGTTGATTTTTGCAAAAAAATACAATTCCGCGACGGTAAATAATACCTATTTATTTGATTTTTTCTATTTTTCATCATTTTCCGCAAAATTTATTTTCAAAAGCTTATTCACAATTTTTTTGCATTTTCGTTATTATTTGTTGTTGAACGAATGCGATAGAGTGTGTAAAATATTTGTATACAAAAGCTTTTGATTGGAGTTTTTATGAAAAAACTACTTGCACTGTTACTTGCTTTGGTAATTGCAGCACACTGCATGTTTGTCTTGACAGCTTGTTCACCCGACGGTACAGATGACCCCGGAAATACAGAAATTACCGACCCACCAAGTGACGAGCCGAAAATCATCGTACCCGACTATAAGGATTACGGCAGAGGTACGATTAATTTTTCGCAGATTGTATATGAGCGTCCTGATATTTCCTCTGCAATTTATTCCTTCAACAAGGTTGCCGAGATTATAAAAGCAAATAAAACATCATATCATTCACAGCTTCAGGAAATTTATTCTCTCGAGCCCTCCTATTTGAATATTGAAACGATGTATTCATTTGTGAATATATATGCTTATAAAAATTCAGCAGATTCATTCTTCAGTACTGAGTATCAATATCTCTGCACGAATTACCCCCTCTTTGCGCAAGCGGTGGAAAACCTCTTTGTTGCAGCCGCGAATTCACCTCATAACACAAGCTTCGAATCCGACTATTTTGGCAACGGACTGATTGAAACCTACTCTGACGGTGGAATTTATACAGAAAATGCGGTTATCCTTTTTTCGAAGGAAGCCGAGCTTGAAGCAGAATATTCAAATCTATCCACAGCCACTGTAGAAATCACATACGAAGACACAACCGACACTATGGATAATATTCTTAAAAATTACCTTGACGAGTACGGTGAGTCATCGAAAAAATATCTTGCGGCTCTTGTTCAGTGCGAAATGCTTTATAACGAAAGGGTTGAGGAGCTTTCATCCGAAATTCTCGTAGAGTTATTCAAAGTAAGACGTCTAATTGCAGACGAGCTTGGCTATTCTACCTATACAGAATTTGCTTACGGAGAGCAAGGATACGATTATTCGAGTCACCAACTTAAAATTTTTGCGAACAGCATAAGTGAATACATTTTACCTGTTTACTCGAAGTTATCTTACGTTTTCTCTTGTTCCGATGCCTCTTATACTCCAACACAAATATCTCGTATCGACCTTATCAACTCTGCATATGAAGCACTTTTGAAAAAGGATACGGGTCTTGCCGAAATTTATGCTTACATGCTTCAACACACCTTATATGATGTAGAGCTTAACGAAGCTAACAGATTTGAAGGTGCATTTACAACTTATCTTCCGAAATATGAAGCTCCCTTTCTCTTTGCAACCACAAGCGGTGATGCTTACGACTACACAACTCTTTTCCATGAGTTTGGTCATTTCGCGGATTTCTACAAGAATTTCGGTGCGCAGTCGGCTCTTGACGTATCTGAAATTTCCAGTCAGGCACTTGAGCTTCTTTCTGTTTCAATTCTTGAAGAGGTTTTGTCCGAAGAGGAGATAGAGCACTTAACCTATTATCTTTTGGAAAATGCATTGACTACCTTGATATATCAAGGATTTTACGCTCTTTTTGAACATTATGCTTATGATATTGAATATGACGAAATATCACTAGAGACTCTTAATGAAGCTGTTAAATCAGCTGCAAAAAGCATAGGACTCAGCTACAACCAGCTAAACGATGTAAGATATGTTATGATTCCTCATATATTTATGTATCCATGCTACGTGCAATCATATTGCACCTCTGTTACGGTCGCTTTGCAAATTTTCTTTAAAGAAGCAGAAGATGCGGGAAGCGGTTTTGAGGTTTATCAGAACTTAATAGAGAAAGACGGTGCTTTTATCACCTTTAACGACTGCATCGAAATGCATTCGTTCAATTCTCCGTTTATCAATTACACCATAAAAGAGCTTGCAAATAAAATACATTTTTATATCCTTGGGTCTAATTTCTTTACTTCGGAAAGCGAAAACGAAGCAGCTTAATTCAGTACTTTAGAACTACACACACAAGCTACAAAAACAAGCGGATGCGGCGGATACCATTAGGTGTTCGTCATACTCCGCTTGTTCTTCTTTTTTCAGATTCTGACAGTATGCGACAAAATGGTACCTTGACAAAATAAGGAAAAAGTTTTATAATGTCCTTTAGCATATATTAAGGCGGTGGCTTTATGAACATAATTATTGTTGGCTGCGGAAAGGTTGGCGAAACTCTTGCGTCAGTGCTTTGCAGCGACGGAAATGATATTACTGTTATAGATTTATCTCAGGAAAGAGTAGATGCAATTACCTCACGATTTGACGTAATGGGTGTCGTCGGTAACGGAGCTACCTATACAGTTCTTAAAGAAGCCGGGATTTCTTCAGCAGACCTTTTGATTGCAGTGACGGATTCCGATGAACTTAACCTTCTTTGCTGTATGATGGCAAAAAAGAACGGCAAATGCCACGTTATTGCAAAGGTACAGAATCCCGAATACAGCACCGAGTCTGCTTACTTAAAGGATGAGCTTGGTCTTGCAATGGTTATAAATCCCGAGCACGCTGCTGCAGAGGAGATATCACGCGTATTGAGATTCCCTGCGGCTACGAGAATTGAAACCTTTGCAAAGGGACGCGTCGAGCTTATAAAATTCAGAATTTCCGACGACTGTGAGCTTGTAGGAATGACAGTTTCGGATATAGTAAAAAAGCTCAAATGCGACATACTCGTATGTACCGTTGAGCGCGACGGAGAAGCATATATCGCCAACGGAAACTTCAGATTTGAAAAACGCGACCTTGTGTCATTTGTTTCTTCACCGAAAAAAGCAGCGAATTTTTTCAAAAAGATTAATAATTCAAGTCGCTCGGTAAATGACGTTTTAATAGTTGGTGCAGGAGAAACCACACATTACCTGTGCAAGATTCTTGAACGCTCCGGAATACAGGTTAAGGTTATTGAAAAGGACCTTTCGCTTTGCGAGGAGCTTAACGCCTCTAACCCCGACGTTACCGTAATAAACGGTTCTCAAACGGAACAGGAGCTCTTAATTGAAGAAGGAATAGCAAAGGCAGACGCATTTGTTTCTCTATGCCAGAGCGACGAGGAAAACATACTCCTTTCTATCTTTGCAAACAACGTAAACAACCCTAAGGTTATAACGCGCATTAATAATCCCGAGTATGACGACATCACCTCTCGTCTAAATCTTGACACGGTGATTTTCCCGAAGCGTATTACCTCTGATATGATAGTCCGCTACGTAAGAGCAATGACCTCTGCTATGAGCAGTAACGTAGAAACAATGTATAACCTTATAAAAGATAAAGTAGAAGCAACCGAATTTAAGGTAGGAGAGGGTGCACCTGTAATTGGTGTTCCCATTTCTGAAATTTTATTCAAGGAAGATGTTATTGTCGCATCTATACTTCGAGGCAAATCCGTAATAATTCCAAGGGGAAGTGATAAAATTCAAGCCGGGGATTCTGTCGTTATTGTTACAAAAATTCTCGGATTGCGCGACATAGCTGATATATTGCTTTGATTTTGAAAATAAAACTTTACATTTTCACAAAAAAACCCACCCCGTGTGCGCTTAAACTGATATGAAAGGAGAAATTCAGGTTATATGAATTACGGTATGATAAAGTATACTATCGGCTGGCTGTTAATTTTCGAAGCCGGATTTTTCCTTGTTCCCCTGATTACCGGTTTATGCTTTCTTGAGCTTGCAACTCTTGCTTTTCTCGGTGCGATGGCCGCCGCAGCGCTTATCGGAACGCTTTTGGTTCTAAAGCCGCCTGCCTCGAAAAATCTGTACGCCAAGGACGGATTTGTCATTGTTGCTTTAAGCTGGATTGCTCTTAGTCTTTTCGGCGCACTTCCCTTTATGTTTTCGGGTGTCACAACCAATTTTGCAGATGCGCTATTCGAAACCGTTTCGGGATTTACGACTACCGGAGCATCGATTTTCAACGCAGTTGAATCTTTGCCAAAATGCATCCTGATTTGGCGTTCATTTACCAACTGGATAGGCGGTATGGGAGTTCTGGTCTTTATTATGGCTTTCCTTCCGCTTGGCGGCGCTCACAATATGAACATTATGAAAGCGGAGAGCCCGGGTCCCTCGGTTTCGAAGCTTGTTCCTAAGGTAAAGACAACAGCCCTATTGCTTTACGTCATCTATATTTCCTTGACGGTAATACAGTTTATCATTTATTTGATTGGCGGAGCAACGTTCTTTGAGGCAATTAACATTTCTTTTTCCGTAGCGGGAACGGGCGGATTTTCTATTAAAAACGACAGCTTTAATTCTTACTCATCCTTTATACAAATAGCGGCTACAGTATTCATGTTTCTCTTTTCAATCAACTTCAACTCCTACTTCCTGCTTATTAAAGGAAAATTGAAGGACGCGTTCAATACAGAGGTTAAGGTCTTTTTTGCTGTTGTAATTATTGCAATTACCGTAATCACAATTGACATCCATTCAGGATTTAATTCTATCGCAGAAGCTATTAAGCATGCATCGTTTACGGTCGTTACCATAATTTCCACAACGGGATTTTCGACGGTTGACTTCAACCTTTGGCCTGAGCTGTCGAGAACATTTATTGTTGCCTTAATGTTTATAGGCGCTTGCGCCGGAAGCACCGGCGGCGGTATTAAGATTTCAAGGTTTGTTATTCTCCTTAAGGGCATGGCAAGAGAACTTAAAATGGCTATAAATCCGCGTCAGGTAAAAAAGATTTCAGTTGATTCCAGAACTATACCTCACGAGGTCGTTCGCTCGGTTAACTCATTTATAATATGCTTTGTAGCAATATTTTTCTTCTCGGTTGTTGCACTGTCATTCGAAGAATACGACTTAATAACCAATTTTACAGCCGTTGCCTCTGCAATGAACAACATCGGACCCGGACTTGAGCTTGTCGGTCCATACGGCAATTTCGGATTCTTTTCTGTTCCCTCCAAGCTTGTTCTCATATTTGATATGCTTGCAGGACGACTTGAGCTGTTCCCCATGCTTGTATTATTCACTCCGTCTACATGGAAAAAATAATCCTACTAAAAAAGGGCAATTCGCTTTTTGCGAATTGCCCTTTTACATAACAGCTTTTCTCTTTCACATTAATTTATTTTGAATTTCTCTTGTTTTTTTGTATAAAAAGTGATAAAATTGTACTCGACATTTTTCCAAGGATGATTATATGAGAAGGATAATTAATTTCACAAAAGCAAATATTGTTATGATTATTGCCGCGTTCGCGGCTCTTGTAACCTCTTTAATTGTCCCGCCTGACAGAGAGTATATTACTTATTTTGATTTCAAAACTCTTACGTGCTTATTTTGCGTACTCGCGGTAGTTTGCGCACTTAGAAATATAAGATTTTTCTACACGGTGGCAAAAGCTATAATACGTTGCTTCAGAAATGCGAAAATTTCAATTCTCGTATTGGTTTATATCACTTTTATAGGTTCAATGCTTATAGCCAATGACATGGCACTTTTAACGTTTCTGCCTCTTGGATATTTTATTTTGCATACAACAGGCAAAGAAAAATACATGGCTTTCACCTTTATTATGCAAAATATTGCCGCAAATCTTGGCGGCATGCTGACACCGTTTGGCAATCCTCAAAACCTATATCTTTATTCAAAATTCAATATACCAGATGCGGAATTTTTAACAATTATGTTCCCTCCGTTCCTCCTTTCCGTTCTGCTTATAACAATTTGCTGTCTTATATTTGTCAAATCCGAGCCGCTTGTTGTAAACGAAAAGGCAGCCACCCTGCCCGTCATGAGAACGGGTGCGTATCTTCTGCTGTTTGCGCTCTCCATACTTATAGTTTTTAACACGGTACACTATCTTATTGGGCTTGGTATTATTCTTTTATCAATATTGATACTTGACAGGCGAGCGCTTTTAGCTGTAGATTACTCCTTGCTTCTGACATTCTTTTTCTTCTTTATTTTTTCGGGCAACATGGCAAGAATAGATGCCGTACGTGATTTTTTCTCCTTTTTACTTGAAAAAAACACTTTAATTTTCAGCGCCTTGTCCTGTCAGATTATCAGCAATGTCCCGTCGGCTATACTTCTCTCGCAATTCACTGACAATTACAAAGAGCTTCTGCTTGGTGTGAATATCGGTGGTGCAGGAACTATGATTGCTTCTCTTGCAAGCTTAATTACCTTTAAGGAATACTCCAAGCAAGACCCCGCGCACGTATTTGCTTATATTGTTAAGTTTACACTTTTCAATTTTGCATTTCTCATTATACTTATTCTGTTTTCCTCTTTCTTTCAATAAATAAAAACGGAACGGTACACCGACTTGTTTTGCGGTAACCGTTCCGTTTTTATGAGAATTTTAATTATTCAAATTCCTTTTCAAGCTTTTCTCGAAAAGCAGCGATATAAAAATCCGGTGCTTCCTCTCCATCCTCGATTAAAGTGAGTGTTCCGTAAATAATAGCTCTCACAAAATATATTTTTAACCGTATTATATCTTGCTGACCGGTTTGCTTACAATATTTATCCAACACCTCAAAAAGAAGGTGCTCAAAGGATTCTGACACAAGCTTCGCATCAAGAAGCACAAGAACCGAACGGAAGTTCGGGTTTGCGACCCAAAACCTTAACTCTGCAACGGCAAGCTCAATCAAAAGCTGGCGAGTGTTGTTTTCATAAACCCTATATATTTCCTTGCAGAGCAAATTCCATTTTGCAGCAATATATTTTACAATTTCGCTTATAAATTCCTCTTTGTTTTTGAAATGGCGGTAGGGTGCAGCGCAGGACACCTCTGCACTAAGTGCAGCGCGACGCAAGGAAAAATCCTTTATTCCATGATCGCGAATTTCATTTATACCTGCAAGTATGAGGCGCGTTCTGACGCTATTTTCTACATATGTATCCTCCATAACCCCTCCGAAGCTTTTGATATGAGTATTCTACCACATATTGCCGTATCGCACAAGTGCTTTTTATAAATTGACGCAAATTTATTTCCAAGAAGTATTGACTTGTGCACATTTTATATATATAATATATACATACAATCTGTGTTAACAGTGTTAACATAACGTGTTGAGGTTTGAACATGATTAATGAAAAGATGCGCCTTTTAGGAGCAAAGCGTTCGGTTATAAGAGAGCTTTTTGAATATGGAAGAATAAAAAAAGCGGAAATCGGTGAAGAAAATATTTTCGACTTTTCGCTTGGAAATCCAAGTGTTCCTGCACCGAGTGAGCTTAGTGAAAATATAACTCAGCTTGTAAGGAACGAAAACCCCGTAACCTTACATGGATATACCTCCGCGGCCGGTGATTTTGAGGTCAGACGCGCTATTGCCGAGCATATCAGCAATAATGAGGGCATTGTGGTTAGTGCCGATTGTTTATATCTCACAGTCGGGGCTGCTGCATCTCTTACTTCAACCTTTGGTGCTATTCTCAATCCGGGTGAAGAAATTATTATTCCTGCACCTTATTTTCCTGAGTACAAGGTTTTTGCCGAGCATGCCGGTGCGAAAGTGAGGGAGGTTATGTGCACTCCCAATAACTTTATGCTCGATGTAGCCGCTATTGAAAAGGCAATTAACGAGAGTACCGCTGCCATAATAATAAATTCTCCTAACAATCCGACAGGCGCAGTTTATCCGGAGGAAAATCTTGTCGCATTGTGCGAAGTATTAAGAGAAAAAGAAAAGGAGTTTTCGCATCCTATTTATTTGATTTCAGACGAGCCATACCGTGAGCTTGTATACTGTGATAAAAAGCCCCCATATATTCCAAAGCTTTACGACAACAGTATAATTTGCTATTCGTACAGCAAGGTTTTATCAATTCCCGGTGAGAGAATAGGATACGTACTCGTCTCTCCGAGGATGGATAATTTCGATTCTGTTTATCAAGCGATATCCGGTGCTGCAAGGGCGCTTGGATACGTATGCGCTCCAAGTCTTTTACAAAAACTTATCCCGACTCTTCTCGGAAAGATGGCAGACATTTCCATATATGACAAAAACAGGAAGCTACTTCTTACAGCGCTTACCGAATACGGCTATGAGGTTGTCCGACCGGACGGAGCTTTTTATCTTTTTGTCAAGGCACTTGAAGAGGATAGCATAAAATTCTCCGAAAATGCAAAACGTTTTAACTTACTCTTAGTCCCGAGCGATGACTTTGGCTGTAAGGGATACGTAAGAATCGCATACTGTGTTGATACTGAACGAATAATACGAGCATTGCCTGCATTTAAGGCGCTTAAAAAGTTATACGAGGAATAAGCTATATGAATTCACTTGAAAACGCAAGAAAGAAAATTAACGAAGTAGATAGAAAAATGGCAAAGCTTTTTGTTGAAAGAATGAGTGCATGCAAAGAGGTTGCAGAATATAAAAAAGAGCATGGACTTAAAATTCTCGATACAGCAAGAGAAGAAGAGGTTATAAGACGCAATTCATCCCTTGTCGAGCAGAAGGAATTAAGAGAATACTACGTAAACTTTTTGAAGTCGACGATGGAAATTTCGCGAAGCTATCAAACCAAGCTTCATGAAGGAATGCGGGTTGCTTTTTGCGGTACAGAGGGAGCTTTTGCTCATATTGCTACGAAGAAGCTTTTTCCTAGCTCGAAGACCGTAGCATACAATTATTTTTCAGACGCTTACCATGCAGTAGAAAACGGAGAATGTGATGCTGCAGTGTTACCTCTTGAAAACAGTTATAACGGAGAGGTTGGGCAGGTTACCGACCTGATGTTCAGCGGTCAGCTTTATATAAACGGAATGCTTGAGCTTGCAGTTACACAGGATTTACTCGTGGTACCCGGTGCTACTCTTGCCGATATAAAAGAGGTTGTAAGCCACCCGCAAGCACTCGGTCAATGTGCTGAATACCTTAAACGCAACGGTTTTATACAAAGAGAATATACCAACACTGCCCTGGCAGCCAAATATGTAGCAGAGCGCTCGGACAAATCTCTCGCAGCTATTGCAAGTGCCGAGGCAGCGGAAATTTTTGGTCTTACGGTGCTTGAGAAGAATATAAATGAAAGCCGCAGCAACACAACTCGCTTTGCGGTATTTACAAGAGCTGAAAACAATCTTTCATCAAAGGAGATGGGAGTACATACAATTCTTCTGTTTACCGTAAGAAACGAAGCGGGGGCGCTTGCCAAAGCTATTGAAATTATCGGTAAGCACGGATTTAACATGCGTTCTCTACGCAGCAGACCCATGAAAGAGCTGTTGTGGCAATACTATTTTTACGTTGAAGCAGAAGGCAACGTCCGCACACCCGAGGGAATGGCAATGATGAGTGAGCTAAAGGAATACTGTGACCGCTTAAAATCCCTTGGAAGCTTCATTAAGGAATAATATTCGGAGGTAATTATGAGCACTTTAACCGTCAATCTTGATAAGCGCAGCTATCAGATTACCGTTGGAAATTCAATTTTGACCAGAGCAAATGAGATTTTGAACCTGAATAGAAGGGTTTTTATAGTTACCGACACAGGTGTACCAAGCGAATATGCCGAAAAAATCAAAAACTCATCTAAAGATGCCGTAATTTTCACCGTAAATCAAGGCGAAGCATCAAAGAGCATTGCCGTGCTTGAAGATTTGCTCTGTGCAATGCTTGATTTCGGATTGACAAGACGTGACTGTGCAGTTGCCGTCGGTGGAGGGGTTGTTGGTGACCTTACAGGACTTGCAGCATCTCTTTACATGCGAGGTGTTGATTTTTACAATATTCCCACTACACTTTTGTCCCAAGTGGACTCTTCCATCGGCGGAAAAACAGCAATAAATTTTAAGGGTATAAAAAATATAGTAGGAACATTCTATCAGCCAAAGCACGTATTGATAGATACCGATACCTTAAAGACCTTACCCAAAAGATTAATTAGTGCAGGGCTTGCTGAAGCACTGAAAATGGCGCTGACCTTTGACGCTTCTCTTTTCAAGGTGTTTGAGGACGAGGAAATCGGAGAAAAAAATATTGAAAAGATCATTCTCTCTTCACTTAAGATAAAGAAAACGGTTGTTGAAAAGGACGAGAAAGAGCTCGGCTTAAGAAAGGTTCTTAATTTCGGACATACTCTCGGACACGGGATAGAGGCAATGCAAAACGAGGCCGAAGAGGCACTTTATCACGGAGAATGCGTTGCTCTTGGTATGCTGTCCATGTGCTCGCCGGATATAAGAGAGCGTCTTATACCAATCTATAAGAAAATCGCTCTTCCGACAAAAATCGACACTGATATTGAAAAGGCACTTTCATTTGCCGCTTATGACAAGAAAAGAGAAGGCGGCCTTATCGACGTAATTTACGTTGACAAGGTTGGCACTTATGAAATAAAAAAATATAATTTTGAAGATTTTTCTTATCTTGTACGTAAAAATGTAACTACTCTTATCTGATAAAAAGGAGTCGAAAAATGAAAAACGTATACGGAAACAATCTAACTCTCACACTTTTTGGAGAAAGCCATTCGGACATGATTGGTGCCGTTATTGACGGAATAGCTCCGGGTATAAGAATTGACTATGATAATATAGAAAAGCGTCTTTTGCAACGACGCCCAAAAAATAATCTTTCAACCGCAAGAGTTGAGCCGGACGAATACAAGATTGTAAGCGGTGTATTTAACGGCTTTACGACCGGAACTCCCCTTACAATAATTATTCCAAACGTTAATACAAACAGCAAGGATTACTCAGATTTGAAAATTATGCCTCGTCCCTCCCATGCGGATTATTCAGCAGAGTGCAAATATCACGGCTTCCAGGACTATCGCGGCGGTGGGCATTTTTCAGGCAGAATAACTGCGGCTTTGGTTGCAGCGGGTGCAATTCTTGAATCCGCTCTTAAAAGCATTGGCATTGAGATAGGTACGCATATATCAATGCTTCACGGAATATCAGATAGACCCTTTGATGTATATAAGGATGATATTTCACTATTAAGTGAAAAGGATTTTCCCGCCCTTGACCCTCAGGCAGAAGAAAAGATGAAAGAGGAAATTGAGGGTGCAAGACGCCTTGGCGACAGTGTTGGCGGAATTCTTGAAAGCGTTATAACAGGAATACCGTGCGGCGTTGGAGAACCCTTTTTTGACAGTGTTGAAAGTCTACTCTCTCATGCTCTTTTTTCCATTCCCGGTGTAAAGGGTGTAGAATTCGGAGAGGGATTCGGGTTTGCAGATTTATTTGGCAGCGAAGCAAACGACCAGTTTAAAATAAAGAATGGAACAGTCGTAACAACAACCAACCATAACGGTGGAATTAACGGTGGAATTACAAACGGCATGCCGCTTACCGTGCGTGTTGCTATGAAACCCACTCCTTCGATTTTCAAGGAGCAAAATACAGTAAATCTAAAAACAATGACTAATGAAAAATTACAAATAAAGGGTAGACACGACCCCGCCATACTTCACAGAGCGCGCTCGGTAGTTGACGCAATTCTTGCGATATCGGTATCAGACCTTTTAATTACAAGATTTGGAACGGACTATATAGCTAAAAAAGAGAGGTAATCCCTATGAAATACGGCTGTATCGGTGAACATCTGACACACAGCTTTTCCAAAGAGATACATAATGCTATCTCTGATTATGAATATGAGCTTAAGGAAGTTAGCCGCAAGAATTTTGACAGCTTCGTTAAAGAAAGTGATTTTTTTGCGGTAAATGTTACTATTCCTTATAAAGAACTGATAATTCCTTATCTTTTTAAAGTTGACGGTTCAGCGCAAGATATAGGTGCTGTAAATACTGTTGTAAACCGCAACGGAAAGCTTTTCGGTTATAATACGGATTTTTACGGAATTACCAAACTAATTCTTCACTGCGGTATAAATCTGAGTGAAAAAACCGTTGCAATACTCGGAACGGGCGGCACATCAAAAACCGCGAAGGCCGCGGCGCTGTCGCTCGGTGCTAAATGCGTTTACAAGGTTTCAAGAACTGAAAAAACGGGAGCTATAACCTATTCCGAGCTTTATCAAAAGGCACATCAAATCGACGTAATAATTAACACGACCCCGGTCGGCATGTATCCAAACATATACTCTTCTCCACTTTCGCTAAATAGATTTCCTAATTTGTGCGGTGTAATAGACGTTGTCTACAATCCCTTAAGGACGCGTCTTGTTCTCGATGCAAAAGAAAAAGGTATTGCTGCTGAGGGAGGACTTTATATGCTGGTTGCGCAAGCAGTAAAGGCATCAGAATACTTTCTTGACAAAGAATACGACTCTGCTATTGTTGATAAAATATATCTTGATATTCTCAAGCGAAAAGAAAACATAGTACTGACGGGCATGCCCGGCGCAGGAAAAAGCACCGTTGGAAAGCTGGTATCAAAAATTCTCGGACTTGAATTTATAGATACCGACACTCTTATTGAAAAATCTGCAGGCAAGACAATTTCCAAAATTTTCGAAGAGGATGGTGAAAGAGCTTTCAGACATCTTGAAAATGACATAATACGTGATGCAAGTTCTAAAACAGGAGTTGTAATTTCAACAGGCGGCGGTGCTGTAACAATAGATGACAACATAACTTCTCTTAAACAAAACGGAAGGATATTCTTTATAGACCGACCGCTCGAAAATATCATTCCTACAAGTGACAGACCACTGACACCAAGCCGCGATTTGCTTGAAAGAAAATATAACGAAAGATACCCTACGTATTTGAAAACTTCAGATATTCATATTGATGGGAGCGCTGATGCTGAATCGGTTGCAAAAGATATAGTGAGGAATATAAAACAATGAAGATTTATGTAATAAACGGACCTAATATAAACATGCTCGGCATAAGAGAAAAGGCAATATATGGTACTGAGAGCTACAACTTGCTTCTTTCCTCTGTTAGCGAGCACTCAAAAAGATATAATGCAGAAATTGTATTCTTCCAATCCAATCACGAGGGTGATTTAGTTGACAAAATACAAGAGGCATATTTTGAAAAAGCAGATGGCATAATAATAAATCCGGGAGCATATACGCACACAAGCATTGCAATTTTGGATGCTGTTAAGGCGGTTAGCATCCCTACTGTAGAGGTACATATATCAGATGTAGACAAGCGGGAGTCATTTAGACAAACGAGCTACATAAGAGAGGCAGCTGTAAAGACTATAAAGGGTCACGGTATAGCCGGATATTGCGAAGCTCTCGATTATCTTATGGAGGTATTGGCTGCGAAATGAAAGTCACAATAAAAAAAGGCACAGCTCGCGGAAAAGTAGCAGCCCCTCCCTCGAAGAGCATTGCGCACCGTCTTTTGATATGTGCTGCTATGTGCTCAGGGGTAAGTAAAATTTACGGTGTTTCTGACTGCGAAGACGTCTTGGCAACCCTTGACTGTCTTAATGCCCTAGGAATAAAGACCGAACGAGATGGTTCTGATATAACGGTTTACGGCAAAGATTTAAGATATACACACGCAATCTCACCTCTAGAATGCAGAGAGAGCGGAAGCACTCTTCGGTTCCTTATACCCGTTGCCATGCTTTCTCATAATCCTACAGTTTTTCATGCTGAAAAATCACTGATGTCAAGACCCATGAGCGTATATGAAACGCTTTTTGCACAGAAAAAGCTCAAATACTCAAAAACAGCAGATTCAATAAGTGTCTTGGGAAAGCTTCGAGGAGGAGAATATAACGTCGTCGGAAACGTGAGCAGTCAGTTTATAAGCGGCTTGATTTTTGCTCTTCCGCTTACAGATGAGGACAGCTATATAAAAATCGCCCCTCCTATAGAGAGTCGTTCTTATATTAATCTGACATTAGATGCTGTACGCAAATTTGGAATAACTGCTGATTGGATTGACGAGCACACAATTTATATTCCTTCAAATCAAAGATACAAGCCCCAAAACGTAGCTGTTGAGGGTGACTATTCCGGAGCTGCATTCCTTGATGCGCTCAATGTTTTTGCAAACGAGGTTGAAATTGACGGTCTTAACCCGGAAAGCTTACAGGGCGACATTATATACAAAAAATATTTTGAGATGCTGAAAAACGGCACTCCATCAATACACATAGGTGACTGTCCGGACCTTGGACCAATTCTTTTTGCTGTTGCTGCAGCAAAATGCGGAGGTGTTTTCAGCGGAACTAAGCGACTTAAAATCAAGGAAAGCGACAGAGCGTTAGCTATGGCGGAGGAGTTAAAGAAGTTTGGAACTTCGGTAAGCGTATATGAAGATACGGTAGTTATATACCCTGCAGATTTTCACAAGCCAAATGAAGTATTAAAAGGTCACAACGACCACAGAATAGTACTTTCGCTTTCTATTCTTTTGACCCTTACAGGTGGAGAAATTGAGGGTGCTGAGGCAATTTCCAAAAGCTACCCGAAATTTTTTGATGACCTTTCCGCGCTTGGAATAGAGGTGATAAAGAATGACACTTAATAAAGATACGAAAATTTTAATAATTGGTCTTGGTGTTATCGGCGGAAGTTACGCTGCCAAATTAAGCGAGCTTGGATATGACGTAAGCTGTATCACGCAAAACGAATGCGACATTGAGTATGCAAAATCCAAGCAAATGATAAAATACGGTACTACAAAGGTTGAAAAAAAGCTTATTGAGGAATCGGAGCTCATTATTTTTGCTCTTTATCCAACGGTTTTTATAGAGTGGATAGAAAAATACTCTTACCTATTTAAAAAAGGAACACTTATAACCGACGTTACGGGTGTCAAATCCTTTGTTGTTGAAAGAGTGCAGGCACTTTTGAAAGACGGAGTCGAATTTATATCCGCGCATCCTATGGCAGGAAGAGAGAGAAGCGGTGTTGAATTCAGCGACCCTGAGGTTTTCAGAGGCGCAAACTACATCATTACTCCAACCGAAAAGAATACTAAAGAAGCTATAGACGTCTGCTTAAAGCTTGGCGAGGAATTGGGCTTCTCGAGAATAAGTGAGCTGTCTATCGATGAGCACGACAAAATGATTGCGTTTTTGTCGCAGCTGACACACTGCATTGCGGTTTCACTTATGACATGCAACGAAACGTCCGGGCTTGAAAAATACACAGGTGACTCTTTCAGAGACCTTACCCGTATTGCAAAAATAAACGACCGAATGTGGAGTGAGCTTTTCCTTATGAATAAGGATGCACTCCTTAATGAAATGGACAGCTTTATAGACGAATTTTGTCTGTTGCGCGACATGATTAGCAAAGACAATGCAGAGGGCATCCGCAAAAAAATGAGAGATTCAACAAACAAAAGAATGCTTTTTGACAAGCCGATTTCCAAGTGACGAAAGGATTTTTACTTTATGAATATGATATTTTACAGAAAGCTCCCCATACCTAAAGAAATAAAGGAGCAATTCCCTGCAACCGAAGAGATTGTAAAGACCCGCGAAGCGAGAATTCGTGAGCTAAAAGATATTTTTTCAGGAAAATCGGATAGATTTATACTTGTTATCGGCCCGTGCTCTGCGGATAACGAGGATGCCGTTCTTGATTATATATACAGGTTAAGAGGCGTTCAGGAAAAAGTCAAGGACAAAATAATGATTGTCCCAAGAATTTACACGAACAAACCCAGAACTACCGGAGAGGGATATAAGGGCATGCTTCATCAGCCGGATCCCAATTCAGCACCCGACCTTCTCAAAGGGCTTATTGCAATACGAAAAATGCACATGAGGGCAATTTCCGAGACAGAATTCGGATGCGCAGATGAAATGCTTTACCCCGAAAACCACAGATATCTTTCAGACGTTCTTGCATACGTTGCCGTCGGCGCACGCTCCGTTGAAGACCAGCAACACAGAATTACAGCAAGCGGTCTTGACATTCCTGTCGGTATGAAAAACCCTACCGGTGGCGATATTACGGTTATGATGAATTCTATCAAGGCGGCTCATGGTAAGCATGTGTTTTACTATAGGGGCTGGGAGGTAGAGTCGCAGGGAAATCCATTTGCGCATGCAATTTTGCGCGGATACGTGGATAATAAAGGAAAATCTCACCCAAACTACCACTTTGAAGACTTATACGACCTTTACGAAACATATAATAGTAGCGGGCTTTCAAATCCTGCGGTCATAATTGACACAAACCACTCCAACTCAGGCAAAAAGTATCTTGAGCAAATAAGAATTGCAAAAGAGGTACTTCACAGCTGCCGTTACTCCAAAGAGGTCAAGAGTCTTGTAAAAGGACTCATGATAGAGAGTTATATAGAGGATGGAGCACAAAACGGTTCAGAGCATATATACGGAAAATCAATAACCGACCCGTGTATAGGATGGCAAAAAACCGAAAAGCTTATATACGATATAGCAAACGTGCTTTAATGATAACAATAACAAACAAGGTATATTTACTATGACCAGAAAAAGTGGAATACTACTGCCTATTTTTTCTCTTCACGGCGACTACTCAATCGGTTCATTGGGCAAAGAGGCATTTGAGTTCGTGGATTTTTTGAGCGAGAGCGGATTTTCCTACTGGCAGCTGCTACCGTTATGCATTACTGATGAATATCATTCTCCATACCGCTCCTCTGCCTCTTTCGGTGCAAATCCTTATTTTATAGACCTTAGCATATTAAAGCAACTTGGTTATATAACCGAAGAGGAGCTTTTAAGTGCAAGGCAAAACATGCCTTATCTTTGCGAATATGAACGGCTTGAAAAAGAAAGAATGCCGCTTCTCGAAAAAGCGGCATCCCGTGCTTATTTAGATAAAGAAACAAGAAAAAGAGTTGCAAGCTTCATAGAAAAAAACGGAAGCATCTCAAATGCCGCTAAATTTCTTGCATTGAAGGAAAAGCAAAATGACTGCATTTGGCAGAAGTGGAAACATGACACCCCCGACCCCGTGACGCTTTTTAAGTGGCAATTTATTCAATATGAATTTTATAGACAATTTTCAGAATTAAAAAAGTATGCGAACATGCGCGGAATTGAGCTTATCGGAGATTTGCCGATATACGTATCCCTTGACAGTGCTGATGTATGGAGCAATCCCAAAAACTTCCAACTTAATTCCGACAATCTTTCTGTATCGGTTGCAGGAGTTCCACCCGATTATTTTTCAGAGGATGGACAGCTTTGGGGAAACCCACTTTATGATTTCAAAATAATGAAAAGCGACGGATATGCCTTTTTCAGAGAGCGAGTTGCTCATGCACTCACTCTTTTAGATGGTTTAAGAATCGACCATTTTCGAGCGCTTGAATCCTATTGGAGTGTTCCCGCAAATGCAAAAACCGCCAAGGAAGGCAAATGGGTTAAGGGTCCTGGAAGAGCGATTATTAATGCTATAAAAGAGGAGGCAGGTGAAAAATTTATAATTGCCGAGGACCTCGGTCATATTACCCCCGAGGTACAAAGACTTCTCAACTATAGCAAATTTCCCGGAATGAGAGTTCTTCAATTTGCTTTTCTCGGTGACAAAGACACACCTCATCTACCTCACAATTATACTAAGAATTGTATTGTGTATACAGGAACTCATGATAACAACACTCTGCTCGGATACATTTTTGAATGCGACAGCTCTGTACGTGAGCGTGTATTTAATTATTTTGGCTATCAGGGTTCAAATTTTTCACACGCATGCCGACTAATAGTTCAATCATTACTTTCTAGTCCTGCAGATACTGTAATTTTTCCTATCCAGGATATTCTTGTTTTTGGCTCTGATACGAGAATTAACACACCCGGAAAAGCAAATGGAAACTGGGAATACAGAATAACCAAGGAACAACTGTTTTCTATTAACAGAGGTCACTACAGATATCTAAACGAACTGTATGGAAGAATATAAAGCTAATTTACACAAGAAAACACCGATTAGGTTACCTTCATTTTGGGCGAAGGTTATCAATCGGTGTTCTTTTTCCTTATACGCGGCGTAGCAGAACTGCGCCCTTTTTCTTTCCGTTGTAAATCGCATTCTCAACAACGACCTCACCGCCAAGAATAACGTAGTTAAGACCGTCGGCACGTTTTTGGCAATCGGTATAGGTGGCATTATCAATTATATGCTCACTGTCAAATATACAAATATCGGCATCGAGTCCCTCTTTTATTATGCCTTTCGTTGAAAAACCGTACACGGCTGCGGGCATTGAAGTGATTTTTCTTATCATTTCTTCAAGAGTGACTACTCCCTTTTCTCTTGCGTATCTTCCGATGGCGCGTGGGAAAGAACCGCGAAGACGAGGGTGATAAAACGCATTTTTACCTGCAACTCCCGAGTCCGTGCAAATCATGGCTCTTGGATATGCTATAACCTTTTTTGCATCGGTTTCGTCTACAGTAAAGTAACAGGCATTACATTTGTTGCGATTATCTATAATTAGGTCAATCATGGTACTAATTTCGTCTTTACCGTGAAGCTTTGCGATTTCGGGAATTCTTTTCCCTTCGTATTCAATATGGGCTTTACAGTTGGTAATCAATATAAAATCATAGTTGTCCCATCTGCTTTGAAAATACTCACGTATCTTTTCTACATTTTTTTGATTCTTAAGATTTTCTATGAGTGCACTCGTGCCTCCTGCATGCATTTCTTTTGGCACGATATTTGCTGAAAGCGAGGTACTGGTTGCCAAGTAGGGATATACGTCGCAGTAAATGAAATACCCTTCAGCATTTGCATCCTCAATCATTTTAAGGGTTGTATTGATTTTCCCCCAATTCTTCTTTCCGCAGCTCTTATGGTGGGAAAGAACACCTCTTACATTAGTTGCCTTTACTATATCTATAAATTCCTGTGTTGCCTCAATAAGAGTGTCTCCCTCTCCTCTTATATGTGCAGAAACTACGCCGTTATACTCAGCGACAATCTTAGCTATTTCGATAAGCTCATCGGTTTGCGCATAGCAGCCGGGTGTATATATGAGTCCGAAGGACGCGCCTATGGCACCGTTTTCCATTGCCTCCCTCGTTAACTCTTTCATTTTTTCGAGTTCTTCCTTTGTGGGCGCTCTGTTCTCGCTTCCCATAGCTGCTTTACGTAATCCGTTATGTCCTACGAATGTTGCGACATTTGAACCCTGCGGTATATTTTTAGCTAGGTTAAGAAATGTGCCCATTGTTTTATAAATTTCGGAATGCTTGCCAAGCTCACCGTAAGTTACATCCTTATCTAATGAAAAATCGCGATCAAGAGGAGCTTGGGTTGAACCGCAAGTGCCTGCAACGGAGGTTGTAATACCCTGCTCTATTTTTTCTATCTGGTCAGGAAATGTCAAAATATTCGCATCGTTATGGCTATGCGAATCGATAAATCCCGGTGTAACCGTAAGTCCTTTTGCATCTATTATCTCTTTTGCCTGCGTAAGACATTTTGAAATGCGGACAATCTTGCCGTCCTTTATCGCAATATCGGAGTAATATGCCGGTCCGCCTGTTCCGTCAATAATTCTGCCATTTTTAGTAATCAAATCGTAGTACATATAATTTTCTTCCGTAAAAAATTCACTTAGCACTGTTTTATTTTGCAGAACAATGCAATTTAACTCTTTTTCCTTTTTCGCGTAAGTTTAATTTTAACCCTTCGCACAAACTTTCTTAAGGGATACACGAATGTCCAAAATCGAGAATAAAAGCGATATCCAACCTCGTTTACAGAATGACTTTTATCCCGTCTTACATAAACATCAACAACTGCGAGAACATCTTTTATGTCAAGATATTCATTAGTGTATGTATTGTCCCCTCTTACGATAAGCAAAGCACCTTTTTTGCTAACAACTCTGTGCAATATATATATTCCTTGTGACTTATACAGGATTATATCATATTTTTTGATTTGTTCGGGCACGGCTTTTTTTAAGAATACAGCATCTCTCTGATTTGAAAACAATGGGTTCATACTATTACCCGTTATACGAAATCCGACAGTACCATATTGAAGAAGCTCGCGTTCTATTTTGCTTTCATTTTCAACAGTTGTACACATTATGCAATAATTCCACCACATCGAAGTGTATTTTCGAATTTTATTATATCGTCAAGGGCTCTTTCCCTCGGTACATCGTACGCTTCGAGAAGCTTTTCAAGCAATTCCTCGCGGCTTACATCCTCATCTTTCATAAGATTCCATAAAAACGCGCCGGTCGAGTTAAGTCGAACTACTCCATTAAATCCCCTTGCTTCTCCGCTTACTGCAACAGCGATATAGTTTTCTCCAACCTCTTCGAGTACAAAGCCATCCTTAATTTTCATAAAGAGTTCCCCCTGTGTATACAAAGTTGTATTAAGTATACCACAGGGGGCTATTTTTTTCAATAGTATTCTTTATTTTTTAATATCAAATATTACCATAATCGGCAGCGAACATTTCCGACTCTATTTTCATAAGTCGATTGTATTTTGACGTGCGCTCAGCCCTTGCTGGAGCTCCCATTTTTATAAAATCGCATCCGAGTGCGACAGAAAGATCTGCAATAAAAGTATCCTCTGTTTCTCCGCTTCTGTGTGATAATATCGTTTTATATCCGCCGCGTTTTGCTGTAAAAACCGCATCTGCCGCTTCGCTAAGTGTGCCTATCTGGTTTGGCTTTATGAGTACGGCATTAGCGTATTTTTCGCTAATACCATGCTTTATTCTCTCCGAATCCGTGACAAAAAGGTCGTCACCGACAAGCATTATTTTTTCAGATGAAAACCTTTCACTCATCCTCTTCCAACCGTAGATATCATCTTCGCCAAGCGGGTCCTCAACACTGATAATTGGGTATTTGTATATCAAGCTTGAAAAGTATTCTACAAGTTCATCGGAGGTATATCGCGTTTTTCTTTTAGGCATTACATAACCGGCATCAACCTTCCATTCTGAAGCAGCAGCGTCAATAGCGAGAAAAAAATCACTTCCTGCCTTGTATCCGGATTCGGATATGGCATGTAAAATTAAATCGAGTGCTTCTCTGTCAGACATAAGCATTGGTGCAAATCCTCCCTCATCACCGACATCTGTGGAGAGTGAACTAGACGAAAGTATATTGCGAAGCTTATGATAAACCTCGGCGCACATTCTTACACCCTCACAAAAGGATGTCGCTCCGGTCGGTACTATCATGAATTCCTGAATGTCAACGTTGTTTCCGGAATGAATTCCGCCATTGAGAATATTCATCATGGGTATTGGCATACAATTAAGAATAGCGCCTCCAAGATATCTGTAAAGCGGAATACCAAGCTCCTTTGCGCCGGCTCTGGCTATAGCAAGAGAAACAGCAAGAATTGCGTTTGCTCCGAGATTCGACTTATTATACATTCCGTCAAGTGTTATCATAATAGAGTCTGCGCGTCTTATGTCAGAAGAATCTACTCCCGTAAGGGCATCGCATATTACGGTATTGACGTTCTTCACTGCCGTCAATACGCCTTTTTTATTATACCTTTCCGCAAATGCATCACGAAGCTCTACAGCTTCATGCTTTCCGACAGATGCGCCTGATGGAACCATAGCGCGTCCGAGTGCCCCGGAAGCAAGTCGTACCTCAGCTTCAACCGTTGGATTTGCACGCGAGTCCAGAACTTCTCTTGCGGATATTTTTACTATTTCACTCATTTTCATTTTCTCCCTTTTTAAGATGTCTAAATTATTTACTTTTGGAGCACAAATAATACACGAGCGAATAAAATACTATAAAGAAAGGATGAAATTGCTATGATAATACACACTGTACGCCCGGGTGACACAATTTTCAAAATTGCAAGACAATATTCCACCTCGCCCATGAAAATAATAGAAAATAACGAGCTGTTAACACCCGACAAATTGGCGGTCGGACAGCAGCTATTAATACTTCTGCCTACAAGAACCTATACAGTACGGGGCTCAGATACCTTATACCGAATATCCGACCGGTTTGGAGTGAAGTATAATTCTTTACTTTCGGCAAATCCATATCTTGCCGGGACGGATAAAATCTACCCGGGACAATTACTTACGATAAAGCATGATACTCCGTATTACGGAATGGCTTGTGCCAACGGATATTACTATAAAAACACCTCTAACGAACGCTTTATGCTTACATTGCCTTACTTAACACATCTTACCGTATCTGCAGGAAAGAGGAAAGGAAACACAGTAGAGGTAAACACAACAGCGGACGAAGCGGTTACCTATGCAAAAAGACAGGGAAAAATTGCACTCGTGCGTATTTACGACGACAGTGGTAATGGTGACATTGACGACGAATATAGCGAAGCGTTAGTTAACCTTGCAAAAGAAAAAAACTTTGACGGTATAACTCTTGCCTCATACAAAGCAATGGCTGAAAACATGGAGGAATTTGCAAATTCAGTTGTAAAGTTGAGAAAGCGTCTTCTTGATTCCGAGCTCTTACTCTATATTGAGCTTGACGGAAATGAAGAAATTAAAATACCCGACATTGCCGACGGGTATGTAATAATGTATGAAAAATCCTCACTTGAAGAAATCCCTTCATTTGATAACGGAGAAAGACAAATGATGCTTAGCTTTGCAAAGGAACATGAGCCGAACAAAGCATATATAGATCTCTCCCCATTTGCTTATATAGGAGGTGAAGCGGCATCCAGAAGAGAAGCGACAAGCCAAGCATACAGCTCCGGGCTTGAAATACTTGAGGACCAAGAAAAAGGGATTTGCCATTTCACCTACAATAGATACAAGGCGGGAAAAAAAGAAATAATGAATGTTGCATTCGAATCTCTTGAAAACGTAAAATCGAAGCTCGAGGCAATAGGAGAATACGGATTTATGGGTATAAGCTTTGATATAATGCACGTTCCCGTTGAATATCTAATGATGTTTGAAGCTATGTTTAACCGTCCAACGTCTTTAATAAAATAAATCTAAATTAAATACACCGACATATATTTTTATTAAAAAAGCGTGTAGAAAAGGCATGTTATTGCCGTAAATTTCTACACGCTATTATACTAATCGTTAATTCCAAAAAATCTTTTTGCATTTTTTTCTGTTAGCGATGCACCTTCTTCTTCGGTGATTCCAAGGATTTCGGAAAGTGTACGGTTTGTGTATTCAAGATATCCCGAATGATTGATTTTACCCCTGTTTGGATGGGGGGCAAGGTAAGGTGCATCCGTTTCTATCATAACTGACTCTTTTGGAAGAATTGCCGCCACCTGTTTAGGTCTGCGCGCATTTGTAAAGGTAAGAGTTCCTGAAAAAGATATCATATATCCCATATTGACAAGCTCTTCTGCCATTTCACAAGAGCCGGAGAAGCTATGGAGAACGCCTCTTACATTCTTATATTTACGTAATACGTCCATAACGTCACCGTGCGCATCTCTGTCATGTATTGAAACCGGAAGGTTAAGATGCTCCGCAAGGCGCATTTGCTCATTAAAATAAAGCATTTGAAGCTCGCGGTTTGTATCTGGATAATGATAATCCAAACCTATTTCTCCAAGTGCAACACATTTGCTGCCGGGTGATTTAATAATGTTCTCTATGTCCAAAAGCGCTTCTTCTAAACTTGTATTCAGATATTGAGAATCACTTGGGTGTATACCTATTGCGGTATACATCTTATCGTTTTTTCTTGCCTGTTCCACAGCAAGTCTGGATGTCGTAGGAGAAGTACCTACATTGATTATTCCCGAGCAAGATGTTGAAAGCAGGGCGTCGATTAATTCATCGACGCCCATATCACATTCAGATTCAAATCGCTCGTCATAGTAATGCGAATGAGAATCAAAATATTTCATCAGTGTACTCTGTCTCCGTTTTTAGCAGATTTATCAAGGAAAACGACCTTAACATCATCTTCGCCGGATGCAAGCAGCATTCCAAAACTATCCACTCCGCAAAGCTTCGCCGGCTTAAGATTCGCTACTATTATAACCTTTTTCCCGATAAGCTCGGCAGGCGTGTAAAATTTCGCGATACCGGAAACAACTTGGCGTTTTTCGTATCCGAGATCAACCTGAAGCTTAAGGAGCTTCTTGGCCTTCGGAATTGGCTCACATTCAAGTATTTCGCCAACTCTCAACTCTACACCTGCAAAATGGTCAATAGCAATCTCAGCTTCGTGCTCCGGTTCAGTAATCGGCTGTGAATTTTGCATCTCTTTTTGCTTTTGCTCCATTTGCTCAAAAAACTTCTTCTCATCAATTCTTGCAAACAGAGTGAACGCTTCACCCAACAGCTTGCCGGATTCTAGAGAGCCGAATGATTCTACTGTCGAAAAATCGGTTTTATCTGTCGCAAGCTGTGTAAATATTGCCTCTGCTGTCTTGGTTATATAGGGGTAGAGAAGAACGGCAGAAACTCTGATAACTTCAAGAAGATTATATATTACCGTTGCAAGACGAGGACGGTCTGACTCATTTTTAGCAAGGAGCCAAGGAGTTGTTTCATCTATATATTTATTTGCTCTTCTAAGCATTGCAAATATTTCGTCAAGTGAATCCGCAACCCTATAGCTGTCCATAAGAGAGGTTGACTTTGCGATAGCATTTTTTACGGTTTGCTTCAAATCCTTATCAAGCTCTGTTTCTTCGGCAGGTGTAGGAACTATACCGTCAAAATATTTTTTAGTCATTGCATGGGTACGGCTTACAAGGTTACCAAGATTATTTGCCAAATCATTATTGTAACGTGAAATAACACTTTCGTACGTGATAGACCCGTCAGAATTATAAGGCATCTCTGCGAGTGCATAATATCTTACACCGTCAACTCCGAAAACTTCTGCAAGCTCATCTGCAAAGACAACATTTCCTTTGGATTTGCTCATTTTGTCATTTCCGAAATTGAACCAAGGATGTCCAAATACTTTTTTCGGAAGAGGAATATCAAGAGCCATAAGGAATATTGGCCAATATATTGTATGGAAGCGAAGAATATCCTTACCTATTATGTGAACATCACACGGCCAGTACTTCAAGAATTTTTCGTTTTGCTCTTCATATGATTTATCGGGGTCGTAACCGAGGGCTGTGATGTAATTAGTAAGTGCATCAAGCCAAACGTAAACTACATGCTTGGGGTCGAAATCTACGGGAATTCCCCACTTAAACGAAGTTCTTGAAACGCAGAGGTCCTGAAGACCTGCTTTTAGGAAATTATTAACCATCTCCTTCTTTCTGCTCTCCGGCTCAATGAATTCGGGGTTTTGCTCGATATGCTTCATCAGTCGGTCGGCATATTTAGACATTTTGAAGAAATATGCCTCTTCCTTTGCCTGTGACACAGGGCGTCCGCAATCGGGACATTTACCGTCATTTACTTGAGTTTCTGTGAAGAACGACTCACATGGAGTGCAATACCATCCTTCGTAATACCCCTTGTAAATATCGCCCTTTTCATAAAACTTTTTGAAAATTTTGGCAACAGTTTTTTCATGATACTCGTCTGTTGTTCTGATAAAATGGTCATAATTGACATTCATCAAATCCCAAATTCCCTTTATCTCACCTGCAACGTTGTCAACGTATGCTTTAGGAGTTATTCCTGCCTCATTTGCAAGATTTTCTATTTTCTGTCCATGCTCATCTGTACCTGTGCAAAGAAAAACATCCTTACCCATACGGCGCTGAAAACGAGCGAATGCATCTGCCATTATAATTTCATATGTGTTGCCGAAATGGGGCTTTCTTGAAGCATAAGCGATGGCTGTTGTGATGTAAAACTTGTTCATAAAGATTCTCCTTGTTACGCATTCGCTGCCAAATGAGAGCACGAATGCCTGCTATTTATTTATTTTATCACAACTTTTTACAGAATACAATATTTTCACTAAAAAAATTGACTTTTTAGCAAATAGGTGTTACAATATAAAGGTAGACGCACAAAATTAAACTGCGCTTATTCGGGAAAGGAGCTGTATGAGAGTTTACTTTCAAAATCTTTACGGAAACGACTCCTTGAAGGAGCGTCTTGGCAAAGCTGTTGAATCCTCAACACTGCCACATGCCTTTCTTATAACCGGTGATGAATGCTCGGGTAAAAAGACTTTAACGCTTGAGATTTCGGCTGCACTTAACTGTGAAAACAAAAATAATCCGAAATTTGCTCTCCCCTGCTGTAAATGCAATACTTGCAAAAGAATTTTCGACGGTAATTACATCGATATAAAGCGACTGAAAAAATCAGACAACAAGGCAACTGTAGGAGTTGAAGAGGTTAGAATTTTTCGTTCTGATATGTACCTTTCTTCAACTGAGTCAAGCTACAAAATATACATCATTGAGGACGCAGATAAGCTTACCACTAATGCGCAAAACGCCTTACTAACCGTTCTTGAAGAGCCACCGTCAAACGTTGTAATTTTCTTGCTTGCCAAAACATCGGATAAAATACTTACGACTATTAAAAGCCGTACTCAGTGCATTTCGATGCAGCTTTTTGAAAAAAATGAATTAAAGGAATACCTTCTTCGTGACGAAAGAGCAATACTCTTAGAAAAGGTATCGCCCAGCCTGCTTAACGACGTCATTATGAGCTCAGGCGGAAAAATCGGTACAGCGTTAAACCTTCTTTCCTCGAAAAAAGCCGAAAGCACAGCGGAAGAAAGACGAACCACAGAGCAGATAATATACGCGATGAAGCCGGGTGTATCCTTTACCAAGGTTCATTCCGCACTATCAAAGCTCCCACAGTCAAAAGCAGAGTTTTCAGAGCAGCTTGAGGTGCTTGTAACAGCAATAAGAGATATTATAATCGTGCGTCTTTCAGAGAAATCACCACTTGTGTTTTTTTCCTCACACACTGATGCTTTAACGCTTGCTTCTGCAATGGATACAAAACGGCTTATTAAGCTTTACGATATAATTTCAGAAGCCATTACAGACCTTGGGAAAAACGTGACGGTTTCTACTATCATTTCGGATATATCGGCTAAAATCAAGCTTTTGTAAGCTCGAATAGAAAGGTTGAAAAATGAAAGAAGATATAAAAAACGAACAAATACAAAACACATCTGATAATCAAAATCCCTCTGACAGTTCTGTGGAAATTATCGGTATAAACTTTAGAGAAGCCGGAAAAATATATTATTTTGCTCCCGGCAAATACAGCTTTGCCGTAGGCGAGAGGGTTATTGTCGAGACTGCTCGCGGAGTTGAAATAGGAACGGTAAAAATTAAAAATAAAAAAGTACCATCATCAAAAATAACGACGCCTCTTAAGGAGGTTACGCGTCCGGCGACAAAGCAAGATTTGATTAAAGATAGAAAAAACCGTGAAACAGAATTTGAAGCGGCACTTATATGTAAGAAAAAAATAGCTGCTCACGGACTTGATATGTCCTTGGTGGCTGTAGAATATACCTTCGACAATTCCAAGCTGATTTTTTACTTCACCTGCGAAACGCGCGTAGATTTCAGAGAGCTTGTAAAGGACCTTGCATCAACTTTCAGAACGAGAATTGAGCTGCGTCAGATTGGGATACGCGACGAGGCGAAAATGATGGGCGGACTCGGAATTTGCGGAAGGAAATTCTGCTGCTCAGGATTCCTCAGTGATTTTGTTCAAGTCTCAATTAAAATGGCAAAGGAACAGAATTTTTCACTTAATTCCGCAAAAATTTCAGGCGCTTGCGGCAGACTTATGTGCTGTTTAAGATATGAGCATGACGTGTATGAAGAAGCAATGAAGTCAATTCCCCCTGTAAGCTCATTGGTTAAAACACCTGACGGTGTGGGCACGGTAACCGAAATAAAGCCCCTTTGCTCAGAAATTAAAGTCAAGCTGACGGATAACGATAAGGATATTTTAAAAACATACAAAGTTTCTGACATCAAGGTTCTTGAATGGCGAGGCAAGAAAAACGCATCAGAAAATGAAGATGACACTGACCAAGTATAAAATTTCCTTGTAAAATCGCCCCATTTAATAATTTTTTTCAAAATGGTATTGATTTTTCCTACAAATATGTTACAATGTTATTGTCACTAATAATTTTGGAGGTACTTAGAATGGCTTATAAGATTTCTGATGATTGCATCAGCTGCGGCGCTTGTGCAGACGGTTGCCCCGTTTCTTGCATTTCCGAAGGCGACGGCAAGTATGTTATCAATGAAGACGAGTGCATCAGCTGCGGTGCTTGCGCAGATGTTTGCCCTGTCAACGCTCCTGCCGAGGAGTAATTCCAAATAAACATATCGAAAAGGCGGAGAGTTAAGCTCCGCTTTTTCTTTCAGGAGAATTGTGTTGTTATGAACACTTTTATATATGAAAATGAGCGGTGCGATAATGTAAATGACGACCTGCGTCTCATACAAAAAACCGACGGATTGACCTTTGGGACAGACGCACTGCTGCTTGCCGCATACGTTAGCGGCAAATATGAATACGCCGCAGAGATTGGCTCGGGCACGGGAATAATTTCCATGCTTCTGCTCAGCCGTCAAAAAGCGGATTTTGTCACAGCATATGAGGTTCAAGAAGAGTATGCGGACCTTACAAAGCGCAACGCTGAGCTCAACTCCCTCAACGAAAGACTGACATCTGTAGCTATTGACGTGCGCTTTACCACTGAAAAAGAAAAATATGACCTTGTATTTACTAACCCCCCCTATATGAAATCCACGTCCGGCATAGAAAATAGAATTCCCAAAAAAAATATCGCAAGACACGAGATTTTCGGAAGCATTGAAGATTTTTGCAAAGCTGCCTCTTCCATGCTTAAATTTGGCGCACTCTTTTATGCCGTATACCGACCGGACCGACTTACAGATATTATGACCGCCATGAGATCTGCATCTATTGAACCTAAGCGTTTAACATTTGTTTATGCAGATACTGCGTGTGAATCCTCTATGGTTCTAATTGAGGGTAAAAAAGGTGCCAGAAGCGGTGTTCAACTCACACGCCCACTGATTATTTATTCGGACACGACGCATAATAGCTATTCTCAAGAAATGGATTACATTATGTCATGTGGCAATTTCCCCAAGGGATTCAAAAGGTGAGAAAAAATGAGCGAAAATGAAAAGAATAAAATAAACCCCTCTACTCTTTATCTTGTCGGAACTCCTATTGGAAATCTCGCCGACATTTCTGAAAGAGCGATAAAGACTCTTTCGGAGGTAGATTTCATTGCAGCAGAAGACACACGCTGTGCAATGAAGCTTTTATCAAGTCTTAAAATCAAAAACAATACCGTAAGCTATTACGAACATAACAAGAAGGTCAGCGGACAAAAAATACTTGAGCGCCTGATTGCAGGAGAAAGCTGCGCGCTTATAACAGATGCCGGAATGCCTGCAATAAGTGACCCCGGCGAAGATCTTGTTTCACTTTGTCACGAAAACGGTATCACGGTTTCGGTTGTGCCGGGACCGTGTGCTGCAGTGTCAGCACTTGCACTTTCTGCAATTTCAAGTGCAAGATTTACCTTCGAGGGATTTTTACCTGCACAAAAAAATGAGCGCCATAAGCGCCTTGAGGCACTTGTTTACGAAGAACGCACAATGATATTTTACGAAGCGCCTCACAAGCTTATCGCTACTCTTTCGGATATGTGCGAAATCTTCGGAGAGCAAAGACGCATATCCTTGTGCCGCGAGCTTACCAAGCTTAACGAGGAAATAATCAGAACTACTCTTTTGGGAGCACTGAATACATATACAGAAAAAGAGCCAAAGGGTGAATATGTGCTTGT